>DXEO01000203.1 GCA_019114925.1 Candidatus Corynebacterium faecipullorum
AACATTTTTAGAACTTTCTCGTGTGTAACCTGGCTCGTCGAAGAATAGCGATAAGAGAAGGTAAGGCTATCCTTGATTAGCCAAGTCTAACCTTAGTCTTGGTGTGGTCAGGAAGTAAATTCACTTTCTTCGCTCGTATGCTGGACTGGGATGAGAGGGCTTGAGCCGCCGGGCCCTCCATCGCCAAATAGTGAGTATCCGGCGTGTCCGATACGCTCACTAGTGTTACAAGGCGAAGCTTCACTTCGTCTTTGCTACCCCCAAGGAGAACCACCCATGACGCACCGCGCAGACGCAGGGCTTGAGTCGTCTCAGGAGACGTCGGCGTCGCAGACGTCGTTTGTGCCGCAGCCAGGAAACCAGGAGGCGCGCCGGGCGGACCTGCGCCGCTGGAAGGCGATTGCGCTGTCCTTCCTGATTGCTGCGGCGGTGATCTTTTTGGGGTGCTCGTGGTGGCAGGCGTCGGCAAGCGGGGCTCCCGTCTGGGTGGGCTACGTGCGCGCGGCCGCGGAGGCAGGCATGGTCGGTGGACTGGCGGACTGGTTCGCCGTGACCGCGCTGTTCCGCCGACCCATGGGGCTGCCCATCCCGCACACCGCGCTTATCCCCAACAACAAGGACCGCGTGGGTGATGCGCTCAAGGACTTCGTGGAGGAGAACTTCCTCACCGCGGATGCGCTCAGTGCCAAGGCGCGGGAGGCAGAGATACCGCTGTGGCTGGCGCGCCAGGGCGTGGAGCCTGGGCGGGCGGAGGAGGTCTCCGCGTGGATTGGTGAGCGCGCAGCCAGCGTGGTCGCAGACCTAGACCCAGCGGAGGCGGAGCAGTTCATCCGGACCCAAGTCATGGACCGTCTGGCAGAGCCGGAGTGGGGCCCGCCGTTGGGACGCCTGCTGGAGGGCTATATCGCGGAAGGCAAAGCGCGGCCGCTGGAGGATGACCTCATTGAGTGGGCGCACGGGAAGATCCTCGGCATGGAATCCACGGTGGTCACCGCCATCGATGAGCGTATGCCTGGCTGGGCGCCGCGCTTTGCCCGCGAGATGGTGGGGGAGAAGGTCTACGCCGAGCTCGTGGAATTCGCTGATGAGGTCCGCCGCAACGGTAACCACGAGGCCCGCCTGGCCATTCGCCGCAACCTGTCCAAGCTGGCTTCGGACCTGCAGTGGGATGAGGACATGCGCGGGCGCATCGAAGGAATCAAGCAGGAGATGCTCGCCTCCGATCAAGCGCAGAAGGCACCGGCGGCAATGTGGGCGACGGTCTCCTCCACGCTCATTGAGTAGCTCACCGACCCGGAGTCCTTCCTACGTCAGAAGATCACCGCCAAGGTGAAGGAATTGGCGCACCGTCTGCTGGAAGATTCGGAGTTCCTGGCCCAAGCCAACGAGCTGGTGGATAAGGCCGCGCGCTATGCGGTGGAGAAGTTTGCCCCAGAAATCATCGCGATTATTCCGGAGACTATTAAGCGCTGGGATGCCGAGGAGGCGTCCGAGAATATCGAGCTCATGGTGGGCAAGGACCTGCAGTTCATTCGCCTCAACGGCACAGTAGTGGGTGCGCTGGCTGGGTTGGTTATCTACACTGTTAATCATCTGCTTTTTGGCGTCTAACAAGGAGTGACGACCATGTCCGTATTTGACTCAATCAAGAATGCCGGTTCCTCTGCTTTTGATGTGGCCAAGGATTTTGGTGGCCGTTTCAAGGAAGAGCGCCAGAACCAAGCCCAGAGCGCGCAGGCGGATCGCATCGCGCGTGCTGCCGACGAGGCAGGGATGGGTGATGGCACCGCGAAGGAAGAGTCCTTCTTTGACCGCGTGACCTCCACTGCGAAGAATATTGGGGAGTCCGTGTCCTCCGCAGCGCGTGAGACCCGCAACTCGGAGTCCTTCGAGAAGGCTCGTGAGGATTTCAACACCGCCTTCACCGAGACCCGTGAGGGTGTGCAGGGCGCTATCAACAATGCCAAGGAGCAGCGCTCGGCGGGCCAGCAGCCGCAGGAGCCGCAGAGCCCGCGCAACCCCTACGCACAGAAGCCGAATGACGATGTCATTGACGGCGAAGTAGTTGACGAGAACTAGTTAGTCTTTCTTGATGCACACTTTTCTTAACATTATTGCGTCGATACCGCACTACATTTTCATGGCGGTATCCCTCTTCGCCCTCATCGGCGCCGTTCTGGCAGCGATGACGCGGGAGGATGCCTTCCGCGCCGGTGACCGCCAGAACAAGTGGGTATGGGTCGGGCTGCTCTTCGGCTCCGCCCTGTTGATGAACCTGCCGCTGCCCTTTGTCAGCTGGATTGGCGCCATCATCACCGGCGTCTACTGGTTCGATGTGCGCCCGCAGCTCAAGGCCATCATCAACGGAGATTATTCCTACTAATGCTAAATCTGCTTGAGGCCTCCGTGGAGGAGGTGCGAAACCAATCGGCGGGGCAGCAACGAGTGCTTGTCTCCCCGCACCACGTGATTGCTGCTGAGGGCGCCGAGCACGTTATTGCTGTTGCCGGTTATCCCACCGGCCGCCACCACTCTTTGGTGAAGGCGGCGGAGGCGCGGCTGGCAGTTCAGTCTGGTGCCGCCGAGGTGTGGGTTGCGGTGGATGCACTGCTTGGCGACGCCACCTCGCTCCTCTCCGAACTCGTCACCCTCCGCGAGGCCTGCCCGTTGCCCGCGCGTTTGGGGCTCATTCTTCCTGAGCGCCCAGCTCTGCCGGTGGCAGAGTATGCGCGTGCTGCCGAGCAGGCAGGCTATCAGTGCCTCATTAAAACGGGCTCCGTCGTTTCAGACGACGAAGCCCTGGATACGCAGCTCTCCGTGGAGAGTCTTAATTCTTAATTAGCCGGTGCCTGCTGTGCTGGTGCGGTGGCGGAATCGAGCTCGCTCATCGGAACGTCGTGGCCAATGAGGGTAAGCGTGAGTTCGCCAGCACCAACATCCACGGACTCGAAGGTCAGCTGCTGGCCCGCGAGCTGTTCCTCCATGCCTTCGGCCAGGGCATTCGAAATCGCAGAGGTTGCCTGCTCTGGCAGGTCGAAGCCGAAGAGCGATGCTTCCTTCGCATCGATGGCGAGCTTGCCATCGCGAGCCTCCGGCTTGAGCGAGAGCGTAGCCAGGCCGCCGGCAAATTCCACTTCGAGGTCATCCTCGGCATCATTGGCGGTAATCGCGGTGACCACGAGGTTGCCCAAGGCGTCATAGCCGGACTGCTCAGCAATGGCCTTTTGGAAGCTGGCGAGCAGGAATTGATCCGGGACCGTCGTCGAAGCCCGCAGCGTGCCCGCGACCGGCTCCTGGGACAACGTCATGTCTTCGACATGGATATCAGCGGCCGGTTGGCCAGTGATAGTGGTGCCTTCAATCTTCAGTGTGGACGGCGTCTTCATATCCATCTGCGGAATTTTGCCGTTGAGCAAGCCAAAGACCATGGGGCTGGCACCAAAGCTCACCTCCGGTTCCTCGGAGGTCTCCACGCCTTGTTCCTTGGCGGACTGGGTGAATTCGCTCTTCATCTGCGAGCCCAAGAACCAGCGTATACCGAGCTCAGCGACCAAGATGATGAGCAGGAGTACTACGAGCACGCCGATGAAAATTTTCCAGGCCGTTGAGGCGGGAGATTTAGAAGAAGCCATGACTACTAGTGTGGCGCACGGGCTTAAAGTTGGCCAACTACGAGGTCCCAATCCACTGTGAGCACGTTATCCCGCAGGCGGCGGTTCACCGGATGGATGGGCACTGTCTGCCGGAGTTCTTCGCGTGCCATGCGCCAGCGCACTCGCGGGCCATAAGGAGACCAGCCAGCGGCGCGGTCCCAGGCGGCGTCGGCCGCTTGCAAAAGCTCATGGATTGGCTCACCCGGCACGTTGCGGTGGATGAGGATTTTGGGCAGGCGCTCCGCGATATCGCTGGGGCGCGCAACGTCGAAGGGATCCCAGGCGAGGGTCAGCGAGCGCGGACCGGCGGTGGTGAGAAGCACCCAGGCCGCCCTGCGCCCTAGCTCGTCGCAGGTTCCCTCCACGAAGAAGCCACCCGGAGCAAGACGCGAGGTCACCGTGTTCCAGGCTTTCTCCACTTGGTCGACGTCATACTGGCGCAGCACGTTGAAGGCGCGCACCAGCTGCGGTCGGTAGCCGGCAAGCTCGAAGCCGCCGAGCTCGAAGGTGACACCATCGCGTGGCGGAAGGACGCGCTCGGGGGAAATCTCTAGGCCCGTGACCCGAGTATTCGGGTTAACGCTGCGCAGCCAGCCGGCCCACTCCACGGTGGTGGTGTGGGAGGCGCCGTAGCCGACGTCGAGAGCCAGCGGCTTAGTCGTGGAGCGCAGTAGCGAAGAGATTTCAGGGTGCGCCACCATCCACCGATCGCAGCGGCGCAGGCGGTTGGGGTTGGTGGTGCCGCGGGTAACAACGCCAAAAGGCCGACCAGCGCTTTCCTGAGCCTTCAGGTTATGCGCGTGATCGGCCATGGCAACAACTGTGGTGTAGTGAGTTGTTTAGAGGTTGTTGGAGATCCACTCTTCGGTGAGCTTGCCCTCGTTGGTGTAGAGCTCCTGCAGAGCTTCAGCGACCTTCGGCTCGATGGCAGCGCCCATCATCGGGATGTTGACGGAAACCTCGGTGACGTAATCCAGAACGGTGGTCTCATCCTGGGACTTGTAGGTGATGTCACCCTTGAAGTCGACCGGGGTGCCCTTGACGTCAGCGGTGAAGGAGACGGAAATCTGATCGTCGACCAACTCGCCGATGGTCACGGTACGCTTTTCCTTCAGGTCCTGGGAGACCATAGCGCGAACAGCTTCCGGCAGGAGGGAAGTCGGAAGAATTTCGTAGAGCACAGCGGTGTTGCCGGTGAACTCGTGCACGGTACCCGGTTCCGGGGACAGCTTGGCCACGATGAAGTCCCAGTACTCCTGAGTGGTCAGGGCCTTGTGCACCTTATCGATGGGCTGGTTGATGATAACGGTGTTTTCGCTACGGGTTGACATGAGTTACAGACTACCTTGGTAGACGTGCTAGATAAATTCCTGACCCTTGCTGACATTGACGGAGTCACTCTTGATTCCGAGACCACCTTCGCCGATCTCACGACGCTGCGCATCGGTGGTGCACCGCTGGTGACGGTGCGCTGCGCCAGCGCTGAGGCCGCCGTCGCTGCGTTGGCAGCGCTTGATGAGTCCTCCCAGGACTACATTGTCGTCGGCGGCGGCTCCAACCTCGTGGTCGCAGAAGGCCAGCTGGATGTCGTAGTCGTGGTGCTTGATTTCGAGGACATCGACGTCACCGTGGCCAACGGCATCGTGCGCGCTGATGCGGGCGCGGTGTGGGATGACGTCGTGGTCCTGACCGTGGAGTGCGGTCTGGGCGGCATTGAGTGCCTCTCCGGAATCCCGGGCAATGCGGGTGCCGTACCGGTACAGAATGTCGGCGCCTACGGCGCGGAGACCTCCGACGTCCTCACGCAGGTCTACCTCTATGAGCGCGCTACGCGGACCGCGACGTGGGTACCGGCGGAAGAATTAGAGTTGGCCTATCGCTACTCCAACCTGAAGTTCACCGGGCGCGGCGTGGTGCTGGCAATTGAGCTGCAGCTGACCACCGATGGATTATCCAAGCCGCTGCGCTTTGGCCAGCTCACCCAGAACCCCGGTGAGCGCCGCCCAGTCGCGGAAGTCCGTGAGGAGGTTCTGAAGCTGCGTTGCGGCAAGGGCATGGTGCTCGACCCAGACGACCACGACACTTGGTCAGCCGGTTCCTTTTTTACCAACCCCATCGTGGAGCCGCAGCTTGCCGATTCCATCCAGGAAGCCGTCCGCGCCGCCCGCGGCGACGAGGATGCTGAGCGCATGCCCCGACACGTGGTGGGTGGGACCACCACGTCGGGGAAGATGGAAAAGCTCTCCGCCGCCTGGCTCATTGAGCGCGCTGGCTTTGCCAAGGGCTACCCAGGTGAAGAGTCAGGCGCGAAGGCAACCTTGTCCACCAAGCACACCCTGGCGCTGACCAACCGCGGTGAGGCCACCGCAGACGACATCGTTGCGCTGGCCCGCGACATCCGCGCCGGGGTTCAGAAGGCCTTCGGCGTGACGCTGGAGCCGGAGCCTATCTGGCTGGGTGTGAGTATTTAAAAAGGATTTGGGTGGCTAGGCCATGACGTTGAGCCACTCATCCTTGGCCGCAAGGAAATCGCGTGCGGCTTCCTGTGCGCCCTCGAGTGAGTGGTGTGCGCCCCAGCCGCACTGCACCTCGTTGGCGGCGGGTACTTCGGTGGCGTTGAGGATGTCATTGAGCGCGCCTTCGACCGCGCGGAGTAGCTCATCCTGCTCCATGCCGTTGGTGATGGCGTAGAAGCCGGTACGGCAGCCCATCGGCGCAAAGCCAATGAGCTTGTCGGTGTAGTTGCGCATGAAGTTGGCCATCATGTGCTCCACCGAGTGGATTGCCTCGGTGCCCAGGTGCTCCTTGTTGGGCTGGCAGAAGCGCAGGTCATACTTGATAATCTCGACCCCGCCGCCCAGGTCGGTGCGGTCGGCGACGCGGATATAGGGGGCGTCGACAAGCCGGTGGTCAAGCTCGAAGGACTTTACGTTGATCTTGTTCTCGGTGTTCTCAGTCATACCTTCCCAGTGTAACCACGGTTTAGCCTGTGGCCTGAGTGTCCTTCCCCTGAATGCGTGTTGTGCCGCATACGCTGGTCAGATATGAGCGAAGAGGAGACCCGAGGCAACGCTATTCCGGCTGAAGAGCCAGAGACCATCGTGCCGTTCAAGAGCTCGACCATCCTGGAAGTCCAAGGCCACGATGAGGAGCACAACCCCCTCGCTAAAGGCAACCGCCTGCGCAAAGAAAGCTGGGGGCTGGTCATCCGCCGTACATGGAATGACTTCTTCCACGATGCCTTCATGGACCGTGCCGCCGGGATGACCTACTTCACCCTTATGGCTTTTGCACCCACGGTGCTGGCCGCCTATTCCATCGCCACGCTCATCTTCTCCTCCCGCCGAGCGCAAGTGGAGCAGCTGACTTCAGAGTTCATTGAGCAATACGTTCCCGGTTCGTTATCAGAGCAAGCCCACACGGTCGTTGGCACGATTATCGGCTCCAGTGCGCAGGGTACGTTGGCACTGATCATTTCCCTGGCCATTTCGCTATTTTCGGCGTCGGCGTATGTGCGGGCCTTCTCGCGCACGGCTAATACCGTGTACGGCCGGGTCGAAGGCCGCGGTATCATCCGCACGTGGGCGCTGATGTGGGGACTGACAGCGGTCCTCGTGGTGGGCGCGGTCATCGTGCTCTTTGCCAACTTGCTGCGTGATGCAGTTCTTAATGAAGGATTGATTCCGCTTGCGCGCACCGTAGGACTGGAGGATGCCGCCACGTACTTGGTGCGCATCTTCCTTCCGGTGTGGAACTGGCTGCGCTTTCCCGTCACTGTGATTGTGGTGCTTACGCTCATCGCGGTGCTCTATCACTTCGGCCCCAACGTGCGGCCCGGGCGCTTTAGGTGGATTACCTATGGCTCCGTGGTGGCGCTCGTGGGCACAGTTGCGTCTTGGGGCTTGGTGGGCCTCTACCTGAAGTACCTCGCTGCGGCCAGCGCCTATGGCGCGTTGAGTACCGTCATGGCGGTCTTCGTGGCCACGTGGCTGATGAACACGGTGCTCATCGTCGGCATCAAGATTGATGCGGAGGTACTGCGCGCCAAGGAGCTGCAGTTGGGATTGCACTCCGAACGTTTCATCCAAGCCCCGCCGCGCGCCGATAACTCCTCCCAAGCCCAGGCCCGCGCCCAGAAGAGCTTGGAGCAGCGGGCGCGTGAGATTTCAGATAACGCGCGGCAGGCGCAGGATGAGCTTCCAGAGGAAGCAAGGGAAGAACGCGCTTAGTTGACAAAACCTTGCCCTCGCGTTGCATGGATCGGCGCTAAGTTTGGCAGATAGGGCAGTTGTGAAGCCGAGGAGGCCCGCTTCTTAGCGGACGTTCTCGGCTTGTGCCTAGGGCTTGCTGTTAGGGGGGCTAGCGCCTTAGGCGGAGGGGTAGGTGCCGTCTTCGGTGAGGCGCGCGGAGTCGTCGAGAAGCATGGCAATCTCGGCGGCCTTGGCGTCGCGTGCCGGGAGGCGGCGGCCTTCGATGACCTCGAAGAGCGGGGCGCGGCCCAGCATGCCGGCCTCGAAGTGGGCGCGGCCAGCACGCAGGCGCTGCTCGGCGCGCTCACGCCACTGGGCGGCGGCATCCGTGCCACGCTGCTGGGACACAGCCTGCTCGAACACGCCGGGGTGGGCGTAGACGATGAGCGCGCTGACGTGGCCAAAGCCGAGCGAGGTCAGCACGGCTGCCTTCACGCTGTGGCCCGCCGCAGCGAGATCCAGCGGGGAACGCAGCCACACCAGGTTCGGCGCCTTCGGGGCGATGAGCGGGTCGACACAGTCCAGGGACACGTTCGCCGGGATGCGGTGCGTGCGGAAGACGTCGATGATACCGCCGGTCTGGAAGAGCGCGGCACCCGCCTTGGAGTGGCCGGTGAGTGTCTTCTGGGAGATGACGAACATCGGCTGGTCCTCATCGCGGCCAATTGCCGGCCACAGCAGGGAGTGCAGCTCCGACTCGTTGGGGTCGTTGGCGTTGGTGGAGGTGTCGTGCTTGGACAGGACGCTGACGTCGTTCGGTGTCAGGCCCAGACCGCGCAGCGAGCGCGCCAGGCGGGAGTTCTCCCGGCCACGGCCAGCGCCCAGCGCACCCAGGCCAGGGGCCGGGATGGAGGTGTGGGCACCGTCGCCATAGGAGGCCGCGTGCGCGACCACTGCGAGTACCGGCAGTCCTAAGTCGGCTGCTAGTGAGGCACGAACTAGCAGGACCGTGCCGCCACCCTCGCCTTCGAGGAAGCCGCCGCGGCGGCGGTCGTTGGCGCGGGAGATGAAGCGATCATCAATGCCCTTGGCGGTCATCTTGGCGGTCTCCGCGGTGGCGTTCATATCGCCGAAGCCCTGGAGGGATTCCACCTGGACATCGTCGATACCGCCGGCCACGACCACATCGGCCTTGCCCAGGGCAATCTTGTCCACGGCCTCCTCAATCGACACCGCTGCGGTAGCGCAGGCGCCGATGGGGTGAATCATGGAACCGTAGCCGCCCACGAGAGACTGCATGGTGTGCGCCGCGATGACGTTCGGCAGGGCCTCCTGCAGGATGTCGGACGGGCGCTCCTCACCGAGGAAGCGGGTGACGAAGACCTTGTGCAGGGACTCCATGCCGCCGATACCGGTTCCCTGCGTGGTGGCCACTTGGCCCGGGTGGATGGAGCGCAGCAGCTCCGCCGGGGAGAAGCCAGCCTGGGTGAAGGCATCCACCGCCGTGACCAGGTTCCACACTGCCATGCGGTCGAGGGAATCGAGCATGTGCTCCGGGATTCCCCACTTGGCGGGGTCGAAGTCATCCGGCATCTGGGCGGCGACGGTGCGGGTCAGCGTAGCCTTACGCGGAACCTTGACGGTGGCACCCTGGCGGCGGGTGACCTGCCATTCGCCGTCCACCTCGGCGATGCTGACGAACTCCGGGTCCGCTTCCTGGATATCGCGG
This sequence comes from Candidatus Corynebacterium faecipullorum, assembly GCA_019114925.1. GTDB lineage: Bacteria > Actinomycetota > Actinomycetes > Mycobacteriales > Mycobacteriaceae > Corynebacterium > Corynebacterium faecipullorum. The sequence goes on from DXEO01000203.1 coordinate 9,573, forward strand.
GCGGTGGCCTCCGAATCCACGGTGAAGGTGACGTCGCGGTCGAGGAAGACGGTGGTCAGGTCGATGGAGCCGCGGTCGGTGAGGTGGTACTTATCCGTTAGCGTACGCACGCCGGAGCGTGCAACGACCTCATCGCGGAAGCGCTCGAAGATGTCCTCTTCGGCAATCTCCTCATCGCTCTCCACCACGAACCAGCCCGGGTGCGGGTCCTCGCGCCATTCCACCAGCCCGGTCATCCAGGCCAGCTCCAGCACACCAGCGGCGGTCAGTTCCGCGGAACCATCGCGCTGCAGGCCATACTCGGCCTCGAAGCGCGTGCGGCCGGAGCCCCACGAGGAGACCTCGCCGATACCGGCGATGACCACCATGTCCTCCAGGTCCGTGGTGACCTGGCCGATTTCTTCCTCCAGGCCAGGCTGCACTGCTTGCACTTGGTTGGGCAGCGCGGTGATGGTCGCGGGGGCCTCCTGCTCCTCGTGCGGAACTGCGTTAGCGGTTTCCGCACCTGCGGCAAGCTCCTTGAGGGAGAAGCCCTCCAGGCCACCGGTGAGGTCCTTCTCCACCGGGGCGTGAGCTGCCTGCTCGCGCGAGTCGGCGCTGGCCAGGTCCATGAGCTCGGCGGAAATCTCCTCCGGGCTCCACACCTTGATGCCTGCCTTCTCGGCGGCGGGCACCAGCCCATCGTTGCCACCCATGAGGTGCGTGCCGGCCACCCAGCCGATCTTGGCCTGGGCCAGGGTCACACCCTGCGGCCAGCCGGCTTCGACCTTCCACTTATTGAGGATGGCATCGAGTGCGGCCTTGACCTCTCCATAGGCGCCGTCGCCACCGAAGGTGCCGCGGTTGGGCGAGCCCGGAAGGACAACGTGGCAGCGCTTGTCGACGTCTTCCTGGCTCAGTCTTGCCAGCCCCGCAATGGTGCGCTCGACGGACCACAGCAGCAGGCGGGCCTGGGCCTCGGTGGTGCCGGAGGCATCCGCTAGCGAGCCGGAGACACTCGGCGCAGCGAAGGGGAAGGCCAGCGTCGGCGTGAGGGCGGGTTTGAGGATCTTGACCTCGTTGCCCACGGACTCGCGCTGTTCGGTGCCGATCCAATCGATGAGCGCGTCAATATCGCGGAAGCTCGACAGGTTCGCCGGGACCAGCCACAGGGCGGAACCAGCAGCGCCGTGCTCAGCGTAGAGCGTGCGCGCGAATTCCTTGCGGGCCTGGCTGACACGGGAGGCGGTCATGATGACGGTTGCGCCGCCCTCCAGCAGGCGCTCGACCAGCGCGGTGGCGATGGAACCAGGGGCAGCACCCGTGACCAGGGCAACCTCACCGGCATACGCGCCGGGGGTGGTGTCAACGGCGGCCTTGGCGATATCCTCGCGCTTCCACCAGCGCGCCTGACGCGCCAGGTCCTCGCCGACACCGCGGAAGCTGTCTACCGGGTACTCGGCCTGGCCCAGTGCCAGGCGGGCGAGGCGCTCGCGGGCGATGGCCCAGGAGTCGTCGAAAAGCACGGCCTTGTTCGCATCGAAGGAAGGCGTGACGGACTTGAGCCAGCCGGATCCGAGCTCTGCCTCGACGGCATCGATGACGGTGGTGTCAGGTGCCTCGATGAGCTCCGGCTCGGAGTCCAAGCCCAGCTGGGAAAGAACCTGGCGGGCGACAGTAGCCAGCACGCCGTTCTCACCGGTGACGGTCTCGGCGAAGGCATCCAAAGCAGCAGAGTCGACCACGGCACCGCCACCGGCACCACCGGCGGCTGCGCCCTTGGACACGGATGCACCGTGAGTAGCGGCGACGGCCTGGACGGCAGCGTCGATCAGCTCGTGTGCTGCGGACTTCGAGGTAGCGCTCGCCGGCACGGTGCTCAGCGAGCCGCCGCGCACGGAATCCTCCTCGCGGGAGCCGAGCAGGATCTCCGCCTCGACGTGGGCAACCCAGGACTCGGGCAGGCCCCAGGTGCCGGTGACGTAGTCCGCCACGGCGGTGGGCTTGAGGCCCGCTGCACCAAAGAGCTGGCGCAGGCGCGCACCGACGGCCTCACCCAGCACCGGGCCGAAAGCGGAGTAGCCCGGGGCGGCGGTGGCGACCTTCTCGCGGAGCGTGGCCACGTCGGCATCGGCGGCGCCATCGATGGCCGGCACGCCGATCTCCGCGGACATATCCATGAGCAGCTGGTTGCGGCGCGAGGACACACCGTTGGTCAGCTCCTCCACGGTGTCGGAGTCCGTGATCTGGTCCACGCGGATCTTGTTCTGGAAGGCGAAGAGCACCATGATGGCCTCCGCAGCACCGAAGCGTAGCTCGGGGGCGTCGCTAGACGCGACGCCCGGGGCTGCAGGTGCGTTGGTGGGCGCAGGAGCAGGTGCGGCAGCCGGAGCCTCGGCAGCCTCGACTGGTGCCTCGGTGGCTTGTGGTGCCTCTTCGGCGTCGGTTTCTGGAGCCGGTGCGGCGGCGGGGGCTTCGGAGACGTCGGCAAGCATAACCTGGTCCTGGTCGCGCTCCACATTGAGCACGCGGATGGTGCCCTCCGGGATGCCGGCGACGGCCAGCGAGCGGGTAGCCAGGTTGGTCAGCGTCGGGGAAGAAGCCAGGCCGACCTCGATGATCTGCTCGACCTTGCCAAAGAGGAACTCCTGGGTCTCAATCCAGCGCACAGGCGAAGCGAACTGCCAGGACAGCAGCTCGATGAGCAGCAGGCGGGCGAGCTCGTGCTCGGAGAGGTCCTCCACCTTCAGCCCGTCCAGCTTGCCGGAAGGCGCCAGTGGGGCCACGGCGTCGACGAAGTCCTGGGTGAGCTCGAATGGGCGGGCCACCAGGTTCGGGATATAGCGGCCTACCAGGGCATCCAGATCCAGCTTCTGCGGCAGCAGCTCATCGAGCTTCTCAGCGAAGGCCGGAACACCCTCGCGCAGCACGCGGGAGTGGAAAGGCACGTCGATGCCCGGGACCATGACGGCCGCGCGCGGGGCGATGGCATTGGCCTTGTCCACCAGGGCCTTGAGTCCCTTCTTGGTACCGGCGACGGAGTATTGCTGGCCGCGGATGTTGTAGTTAACAATCTCCAGGAACTCACCGGTGGTCTCAGCGACCTCAGCCACCCAGGCGTCGACGCTGTCGGCGTCAATGCCGGCCATGTTCGGGCGCAGTGCCGCCATGGCGTACTCGGAGTTACCCTCCGCGTCGCGCGGGACCAGGCTACCCATGGCGGAGCCGCGGGAGTAGACGATGTCGATGACACCCTCAAGGTCAAAGATATTCGCCAGCGAGGCTAGCGCGGTGTACTCGCCCAGGGAATGGCCAGCGAAGTAGGAGGTCGGGGCCAGGGCGTCCTCGGCGCGCAGACGCTCGGTTTGGGCATAGGCCACCACGGCCAGGGCCACCTGCGTGAACTGGGTCAGGTGCAGCACGCCCTGCGGGTGGCGGAAGGTGGTGCCGCGGACGGTGAGCTCCGTCGGGTTCTCATCGATGATCTTCTGGATGCTAAAGCCCAGGTTCTCGCGGGTATGCGCATCAGCGCGGCGCCATGCCTCGCGGGCTGCCGGGGAGGCCTGGCGGTCGCCCTTGCCCATGCCCTCGGCCTGGATGCCCTGGCCGGGGTAGACATAAGCCGTGGTAGGCGCGGCCAGCAGAGCCTGGCCGCGGGAGACCACCTCGCCGTCGATGCGGCAGGTGACCTCGAGTGCCTGGTGGATGCTCTTGCGGCCGACGCGCTCGACGGTGACCTCGATGTCATCGCCCAGCTGCACCATGCCGTACATGGAATAGGTCCAGCCCACCACGCGGCCGTGGCGCCCGGCCACCTGCTGCGCGGCGGCCGAGAGCCACATGCCGTGTAC
>DXEO01000204.1 GCA_019114925.1 Candidatus Corynebacterium faecipullorum
CACCACCGGGGCTAACAAGACGGACCTCGGGTACTCGGATGCGCTCATTAATGCGAGCTTCAGCGCTGATTGTGGTTCTCCTCGATTGTGGGGGCTAGTAGTGTGCCTACCGTGACCACAAACGAATAAATCCCGGTGCCGTCGGCATCCGGGAGTTTCTTTTCAAGCACACACCAATAAATGGCGCCTACTCTTAACCTTTATCCTGCGATGGATAACTCATCCTGCGCGGCATCGGGTGGGAGAAACTCCGCTTGCGGCCCAAGTACCTCCTGGAGGAGGCGCTACGGGCGGTAGTGAGCTTTACTCTATCACCGCAATCATCGAGAACCAAATCGGCGTGCCGGCGCGTTTGCTGATACCTCTCTCGCAGCGCTTGAGGACGCCTCTTTCACCGCAGATGGCACACTGGGTTGCGCGCAGCCCACCAGCGGCGCTAGCGCCCCGGCTTCCAGCGCTTCAGAAACTACTCGGTCCACTCCGGCAGCTAGCGTGTCGAGGGCGGGTATCGCTTCATCTGCGTATTCCCCTGGCATGGTCACCTCAATGGCCAGACCCACGGCGCCATTCTCCGCAGTGTCGCCGCCTGTAGTTTCTCGAACTCCAATTTGACGGTGGGTATATCCGTTATCAGTTTCAGATAATCCCCAGCCACCTTTGGCGCGAGTGTCCGGCAACTTATCAAGCCCATTGTCTTGCCACTCCACGATGTCATCCATCGCGTCATACACCTGCTCAGCTTCTGGTATGCACGGCAAGTGCGCGCCGAACTTAGCTTGTTCTTCGAGTAACCACGTGGAATAGCCAAAGGGCTCAGCAAATTCGCCGGTTGAGTCATACTCCTTCAACAGGGCTTTCACCGCGCTGCCGGCATCCCCCTCGGTCCATTGGACGTGGGACCACAGTGCGTAGGCTGCATCATTATCAGATTCTTTAATTGCGAGGTCCACGAGCTCGGGGCTGGCTCCATCTCGCAGAGCAGTAATGGCGATGGGAACCTTCACAGTCGACCATGCGGGTTCATCACCCTTGAGCCCAGCGTTGAACGTCTCCTCTTTATCCGCCACAGATACACCGGCGCGAACGTCAAACTCGCTTTCTACGTCTGCGATAACAGCGCTCAGCTCCGAGGACACATCGAAGTTCGGCGTATCACCCTCACGTGATTCTTCAGTGGAGGGATGCTTGATGTTCTGTTCCGCGCTCGAACAGCCGGTTAGGGTTGTTGCCACGGCGAGGCAGAGAGCTAACGCAGCCGTGGGTGTGTACTTCTGCCCCACCATCACACCATCTCTTTGAGGAACCCTCCCGTATAGGAGCCTTCTACCTGCGCCACGTCCTCCGGCGTGCCTTGGGCCACGACAGTGCCGCCACCGGAACCGCCTTCCGGCCCCATATCTACGATCCAGTCGGCGGCCTTGATGACGTCTAGGTTGTGCTCAATGATGATGACCGAATTGCCCTTGTCCACCAGCCCCTGGATGACGAGCATAAGTTTGCGGATGTCCTCAAAGTGCAAACCAGTCGTCGGCTCATCCAAAATGTAGACTGTGCGCCCATTCGTGCGCTTCTGAAGCTCGGATGCCAGCTTCACGCGCTGCGCCTCACCACCAGAAAGCGTCGTCGCGGCCTGGCCCAAGCGGACATATCCCAGGCCTACCTCCACCAAGGTGTTGAGGTAGCGGTGGATCGATGTGATGGGTTCGAAGAACTCGGCTGCCTCCGAAATCGGCATGTCGAGGACTTCGGCAATGTTCTTACCCTTATAGAGAACCTCGAGGGTCTCTCGGTTATAACGAGCACCATCACAAACCTCGCAGGGCACGTAAACGTCTGGCAGGAAGTTCATTTCGATCTTGATGGTGCCGTCGCCCTGGCAGGCTTCGCAGCGTCCGCCTTTAACGTTGAAGGAGAACCGGCCTGGCTTGTAGCCACGAACCTTGGCCTCCTGGGTTTCCGCGAAAAGATTACGAATCTTGTCGAAAACCCCTGTGTAGGTTGCCGGATTCGAGCGCGGGGTGCGACCGATGGGGCTCTGGTCCACCTGCACAAGCTTGTCTAGGTGCTCCACGCCTTCAACGCGCTTGGCGCGGCCAGGTACTTGACGGGCGCGATTGAGCTTATTCGCCAAGGTCTTGGCCAGGATCTGGTTGACCACTGTGGACTTTCCTGAGCCGGACACACCCGTGACGCAGACGAGGACGCCCAGCGGTATCTCCACGTCAATGCCCTTGAGGTTATTCTCGCGCGCGCCGACCACCTTGAGCATGCGCTCGGGGTCAATATCACGGCGCGTTTCCGGGACCGCAAGCTTCTTCTTTCCTGACAGGTACTGGCCCGTAAGCGACTCCTCCACGGCTTCGATTCCGGCGGGTTCACCCTGATAGACCACTGTTCCACCGAACTCGCCGGCGCGCGGTCCAACGTCGACAAGCCAGTCCGCCTCCCGGATGGTGTCCTCATCATGTTCCACCACAATCAAGGTGTTTCCGATATCGCGCAAGCGCTTCAACGTTGCAATGAGGCGCTGGTTATCGCGCTGGTGCAGACCAATGGAGGGCTCATCCAGCACGTACAAGACTCCCGCCAGACCAGAACCGATCTGGGTGGCAAGGCGAATGCGCTGTGCTTCGCCGCCCGACAACGTAGAGGCGCCGCGGTCGAGGGTGAGGTAGTTCAGGCCGACGTCGAGAAGAAAGCGCAGGCGAGCCTGGATTTCCTTGAGCACAGCACCGGCGATAATCTCCTCGCGGTGGCCCAACACGAGCGAGTCGAGGAACTCCGCCGCCTCCTCGATGGACAGCGCTGTCAAGCCAGCGATGGACTGCTCGCCATGCGCAGTGGAGGACAAGCGCACCGCCAAGATTTCCGGCTTCAGGCGGGTACCGCCACAAGCGTTACACGGCACGCGGCGGGTGTACTGAAGCAGACGGTCCTTCTGGGATTCGGAATCCGCCTGATCGAGCTTGCGCTCCAAGAAGCCAATGGCGCCCTCGAACGGTGCGGACCAGTTTCGCTGGCGGCCATAGCGGTTCTTGTAGCGCACGCTGACTTCCACATCCGTGCCATAAATCAGCGCGTGGCGCTGCTCCTTGCTCAGCTCGGACACTGGGGTGCGCGGATCAAAGTCCAAGGCTTTCGCTAGGCCTTCGACCAGCTTGACAAAGTACCGTGCGTTGGGGCTCGAAGTCCACGGTTGGATGGCCTCCACAGCCGGGGCATCCGGATCCGGGATCAACAGATCCACATCCACTTCAAGGCGCGTGCCCAAGCCATCGCACACAGGGCAGGAACCGAAAGGCGCGTTGAACGAGAACGCGCGGGGCTCGTATTCCTCAATGGTCAGCGTGTGGCCGTTGGGGCAGGCCGCTTTTTCCGAGTAGGTGTGTGTGAGCTCTTCGCGGTCAATGAAATCCAGGGTGACCAGGCCGTCCGCTAAGCGCAGTGCTGTTTCCACCGAATCCGTCAGCCGCTGCTTTTGGGAAGCCTTTACCTGCAGGCGGTCCACGACGACATCGATGTCGTGCTTGATCTGCTTCTTCAGCTTCGGCGGGTCACTGAGCTGGTAAAGCTCACCATCCACCCGAACGCGGGAGTAGCCCTGCGCCGCGAGATCTGCGAAAAGGTCAACGAACTCGCCCTTACGGCGGCGCACGACAGGGGCAAGGACCTGGAATTTCAGTTTCTCCTCGTGGCTTAAGACCTCATCCACGATCTGCTGCGGGGTTTGGCGCTCAATGACGGCATCACACTCAGGACAGTGTGCAGTACCCGCGCGGGAAAAGAGCAAACGCAGGTAGTCATATATTTCGGTGATGGTTCCCACGGTCGAGCGCGGATTATGGTTGGTGGACTTTTGATCAATGGATACCGCCGGGGATAGACCGTCGATGAATTCAACGTCAGGCTTATCCATTTGACCAAGGAACATACGTGCATAAGAGCTTAAGGACTCCACGTAGCGCCGCTGGCCCTCGGCGAAGATGGTGTCAAAGGCGAGTGAGGACTTGCCGGAGCCTGATAGCCCGGTAAACACCACCAGGTTATCGCGCGGAATGTCGATATCCACGCCCTTGAGGTTGTGCTCACGCGCACCTCGTACGACCAAACGATCAGCCACTAGTTGCTGCCTTCCTACACAAATGAATGTGTGTTCAGAGAGTTCTCACTCAGAATCTACCCGTATGGTTGGACTTATGAACAACGCGTTTGAGCTTCATAAAATTTCCGTGTCCGAGATGGACAACAATTGCTACCTGTTGTGCGCCGGTGACGAGGCGCTGCTTATCGACGCTTCCGCTGACGCCCCCGCGCTGCTCGCTTTGGCCGCCGAGCACGGCGTTAAAATCACCGCGGTGCTCACCACACACCGCCACTGGGACCACGTACGCGCGCTCAAAGAGGTCCTAGATAGTACCGGCGCCGTGCACTACTCCTCCTTCTTGGACTCCCCTGCCTTGCCCGCGCCCGTCGACGTAGAACTGGAGCATGGCGATACGCTTCCTTTTTCCGGCCACGATCTGCCCGTCATTATTCTGCGTGGACACACCCCCGGCGGGGCGGCCATTGCCGCAGAGATTGATGGGGTTACCAACCTATTCGTCGGTGATTCCCTCTTCCCCGGCGGAGTGGGCAAGACCACCTCGGAAGGTGACTTCGTGCGCTTGTACAAGGATGTCACGCAGCGGCTCTTCGATGTCTACCCAGACGAAGCGATCGTCCGCCCTGGACACGGCGCACCCACCACGCTAGGCGCGGAGCGCCCGCACATGGACGAGTGGTGGGAACGCCGTTGGTAACTGCGCATTAACTGCTGCGCTGACAGCGGCACTTGTTTAACCCGCGTACTATGGTGTGACGAACGTCTTTACAGAACTATTGAATGGAGCACGTTATGATTCGTAAATTTGCTCGTCCTATGCTGGCATCCGTGTTCGTTTGGGATGGTGTGGATACGCTCCGCAACACCTCGGAGCACGTCGCGGACACCGAGTCCGTGCTCAAGCGCCTGCGCAAGGTGCTGCCCCGCGAATACGCCGGCTATATCCCGAATGACCCAGAGCTAGTTACCCGCGCACTCGGCGGTGCAAAGACTGCTGCAGGTACCACCTTGGCGCTGGGCAAGGCCCCGCGCACCTCGGCTGCAGTGCTCGCGCTGACCCACGTCCCTAACCTGGTGGGCAATGCTTTCTGGGCCGCCGATTCCAAGAAGGACAAGGAAGCTCAGCGCAACAGTTTCATCACTAACACCGCCCTGCTTGGCGCCCTGGCCATTGTTACGCAGGACACCGAGGGCAAGCCCTCCGCGCGGTGGCGTGCTGCCAAGGCCTCTGCGCGTGCCAACAAGAAGATCCAGCGGGCACTGCCGGGCAAGTCCGAGCAGCAGAAGTTCGCAGAAAACTTCTCCAACCGCGCCAACGAGATTTCTTCTGATGTCACCACCAAAGCCAATGACTGGTTCGAAACTGCCAAGGACTATGTCGAGGACAACCGTGATGATTGGGAGTCCGCTGGCCGGGACTTCATCGACTCCGCGCGTTCCTTCGTCGAGGACAAGGCTGAAACCGCTCGTGAGTTCTTCGAAGACAACAAGGATGATTGGCTCGACGCAGCGCGTGACAACACCGAAACCGCCCGCAAGGGTCTGATAAAAGCAGCCGGCAAGGCACAGGACCGCGCTGACGAGGCCCTGGCCAAGGCCGATTCGCTCGATGGAAAGCGCGCGCAGAAGAAGGCTCGCAAGCGCGCTGAGAAGCTGCAGAAGGAAGCCACCAAGAAGCTGGATAAGGCTTTCAAGAAGTTTGGTGACCGCTTTTAAGCTCTCCGTCCTACGCTGCGGAAAGCCCCGCACGACACCGCAATAATCACAGCGGTGGAAACAACAACGGCTCAGCTAGTATGCTGGGCCGTTGTTCTTTTTCTGTCCACCCTTCCTTATCTTCCTTCTTACTTCCCGTCTGTTCACGAGAAGCCTTCATACGCACCCAAGGAGCCTTGTGTCTGAATCTTCACCCGCGACCCGCACCGGGACAACCGGCGCCCACGCGAACGAGCAGCGCGCTGAAATAGCTAGCGAGCAAGCCTATGTCGATGGCCTCTTTGAGCGTCTGGACAACGAGGTCCACGCCGCCAATGTGCGCCTCAACGAGGTGCAAGCAGCCGTCGACCCTCATACCCCAGATGCTGATGCGCTCGTGCGCCGCGAAACCGAGTACCACGGCTTACAAGCAAAGTTGGATCGGCTAAACGTCGCCCAGCTCGGCTTAGTATTTGGCCGCATCGACATTGATGCACCTGGCGATAACCCCACCCCGGAAGGCCTAGACCGCCGCTATATCGGCCGCATGGGACTCGACGCCCGGGAGGAGGACTACCGCACGCTTCTTCTGGATTGGCGCGCGCCAATGGCACGGCCCTTCTACCTGGCAACCACCGCGCACCCTGAAGGGGTTCACGTCCGTCGACACATCAGGACTACCGGTCGCACCGTCACCGGTATCAGCGACGAAATCCTCAAAGGAGACGAGGCAGCAGAAAGCAGCGATGTCGCTAGTGAATCCGCCCTCCACCACGTCATGCAGCGCGCCCGCACTGGCCATATGCCCTCCATCGTGGAGACCATCCAACGCGAACAGGACGAGATTATCCGCGATAGCACGCGCGGTGTGATGGTGGTCGAAGGCGGACCAGGAACCGGCAAGACGGCCGTGGCGTTGCACCGCGTGGCCTACTTGCTCTACACCTACCGCGAACAATTAGCCGCCACGGGTGTGCTCATCGTGGGCCCCAATTCCACCTTCCTGGAATACATTTCCCGAGTGCTCCCGGAGCTAGGTGAGACCGGCGTTGTGCTCTCCACCATCTCTTCCCTCTTCCCCGGCATCGAGGCTACTCACTCTGAATCCCTACTCGCCCGCGAGATTAAGGGTTCCGAAGCCATGGTGGAAATCCTCGGCAACGCGGTGAAGGACTACCAGCGTTTGCCCGAGCAGCCGCGCACGCTGGAGATCGATCGGCTCGAACTCACCGTGGACCCTCAGATGGTCAAGGCAGCACGAACCCGCGCACGGCGCTCGCGCAAGCCGCACAACGATGCCCAAGCGGCGTTTGCGGAACACCTCATCGAGTCTCTGGCCCAGCAGATGGCTGACCGCATCGGTGCAGATCCGCTCGGCGGAGCCAATCTGCTCTCTCGCGCAGATGTGGACCAGCTCCACGATGATCTCGCTGAAGAACCGCAGGTACTGGAGCTCATCGACGAGTTTTGGCCCCATCTCGCGCCTACCGAGGTACTCGCCGAACTACTGAGCAGCATCGAACGCATCGATTCTGCGGCCAGCGCCTATGATGAGGAAACCCGAGGTGCCCTCTACCGCGAGGACGGCAGGGCTTGGGTAGCATCCGACGCCGCGCTTCTCGACGAGCTCGCTGTCCTCATCGGTATGCCTGACCCAGAAGCGGAACGCGCTGCCGAGGAGAAGCAATGGCGGGAGCAGGTCGCTGAGGCAGAAGATGCCCTCGATATTCTGAGCTCTTCTGATTCCACCGATAACGATGATGACATGTTCGAAGCGGAGATTCTCTCTGCTCACGATGTCATCGATGCCGAGCACCTCGCTCGACGCCACGAAGTTCGGGATTCCCGCACCACCGCTCAACGTGCCCGTGAGGACTACACGTGGGCCTACGGACACGTCATCGTCGATGAGGCCCAGGAGCTCACCCCGATGGAGTGGCGCATGATTTTCCGGCGCAGCCCTTCTCGGTGGATGACCCTCGTCGGCGATACCTCCCAGACTGGAGCTCCCGCCGGCGTGGATGATTGGGGCGAGACGCTCGAGCCCTTCGTCGGCCAGCGCTTCCGGTTGCACGGTCTGAGCGTTAACTACCGAACCCCGCGCCCGATCACGGAGCTGGCTAATCAACTCCTTCAATCCATTAACCCCGAGGCCACGCCTGGCATCGCGGTGCGCGACGGCGTGGACGTTATCTGGCAGGACGGCGAGAGCGACCTGCAGCCAGCAACCTTCCAGGACGCTGACGGGCGCTTGCGCGCTGTGATCACCGCGGCCAACGTTGAGCAGATCAAAGGCCTGGAGTTTGACCACGTCACCGTAGTCAATCCGGATGACATCGTGGCAGCGTCCCCACAGGGCTTGCACAATCTCTACGTCGCGCTGACGCGCGCGACGCAGTCCCTCACCATCGCCGGCCGCTACGCGGAGATTTTCCGTTAATCTGGTGCGCATGGCACTTTCCGATATCGCCCGCAAAGTCGAATCCACCGCAAATGCTTACTCGCTCAAGCGCTCAGCACGCAAGGGCTGGCGCCCCAGTGTTACTGGCTATGCCGGCTACGGCAACGAGGAATTCGTCCACGTGCTGGGCCGGGTTCTCATGCATGACCCTGCCGCCGAGGAGCGCGATACGTGGGCGCAACGCGGATACCGTCAGTTTTTCACCATTCAAGTCACTCACCACGAGGTCGAAGTTACGGTTGGCGGGAAAACGGTAGCAGGCACCACGAACGACAACGGCTATATCGACGTACTCGTC
>DXEO01000205.1 GCA_019114925.1 Candidatus Corynebacterium faecipullorum
GGAGATCTACACCCAGGACTACTACACCGGCGATCCGGATAACCCGGTCGTGACCTGGGATGTCCACGATAACCAGCGCCGTGACTGGTGGGGAACCCCGGTTGTTCCTTCCTGGTACCGCGATGGCTCCACCGTCCTTGACCTCGACGGCAACCCAGTGCCGCTGGTGGCTCGCGAGGACGAGTCCGAGCTGGAGGCAACCATTGGTGCAGACGGCTTCTCCTACACCCGTAAGGAAGATGCAGAAGAAATGCCGGAGTGGAAGCAGGGCGAGTACAAGCTGGGACACCAGCTCTAAACAGCCCTAAGCACTCAGGTTGATGAACGTGGTCCCGCGGCGTCGAAAAGAAAGCGCACATATCGCGGGGCCGCGTTGTCGTTTCACGTGAAACCGCAACGATTAACAACCATCTACAACACCACAGTCATGTCCAACCATATAGTAAGGAGCGAAGTACATGCTGGATGAGAAACAGCACATCGCTATCGCAGATGAACTGGCACAAGCCGAAAAAGATCGCACCATGGTCCCGCTACTGACCGCCCGTTTCCCTGAGATGAGCATCGAGGATTCCTACGCGGTGCAGCGCGAGTGGGTGCGTCGCGGCATCGAAAGCGGGCGGCGCCTCGTCGGCCGCAAGATCGGGCTGACCTCGAAGGTCATGCAGGAGGCCACGGGAATTACCGAGCCGGACTACGGCGCTATCTTTGAAGACCAGGTCTATGAGAATGGGGCCACCATCGAGCACGCGCAGTTCTCCAATGTCCGCATCGAGGTCGAGCTGGCTTTCGTGCTCAAGGAAGAGCTAAAGGGCCCGAATTGCAGCATTTTCGACGTCCTGCGCGCGACGGAATGCGTCGTCCCCGCGCTAGAGATCCTCTCCTCTCGAATTGAGATGGAAGGCCGCACTATCGTCGACACCATCTCGGATAACGCAGCTCTCGGCGCTATGGTCTACGGCGGCAACCCGGTGGATCCCGCGGACGTCGATCTGCGCTGGGTGTCCGCACTGCTATACCGTAACGAGTCCATCGAAGATACGGGTGTGGCGGCGGCCGTGCTTAACCATCCGGCAATGGGCGTGGCCTGGCTTGCCAACAAGCTTTACGCGCACGGCGATAGCCTGGCTGCCGGTGACATCATTCTGGCCGGTTCCTTCACCAAACCCATGTGGGTTGAGCCGGGCGATACCGTCCACGCAGACTATGGAAAGTTGGGGTCCATCACATGCCGATTCCAGTAAAGTTGCCGCCCACATTCGCGGATGTCCTAGAAAAGGCCGAGCAGCCGCTCGTTGGTGCCTGGATCTGTTCCGGCTCGGAGGCTGCGGCGGAGATCATCGCCTCGGCTGGCTTTAGCTGGACGCTTATCGACGGCGAGCATTCGCCCTATGGCCTGGAGACCATTCTTTCCTTGCTCCGCGCTACCGATGCCTATGGCCTCACGCGTGTGGTACGCGTGCCTGTGAATAACACGGCGCTGATCAAGCAGTACCTTGACCTGGGCGTACAGAATCTGATGGTGCCCATGATTGATACTGCCGAGGAAGCGGAAGCGGCCGTTGCAGCCATGCACTACCCGCCCCGCGGTGTGCGCGGCGTCGGCTCGGCACTGGCCCGCTCTTCGCGCTGGAATGGCGTGGAGAACTACCTCGCCAACGCGTCGGACACGGTGAGCCTGACGGTGCAGATCGAGTCTGCGACTGCGGTGGAGAATGTGGAAGAGATGGTGGCTGTTGAAGGTGTAGACAACATCTTCGTCGGCCCCTCGGACCTGGCGGCCTCGATGGGGCTGTTGGGCCAGCAGACCCATCCGGATGTGCTCGAGGCGGTCAATCACACATTTGAAGTAGTTCGTGCTTCCGGAAAGAAGGTAGGCGTCAACGCCTTCAATCTTGAACAGGCGCAGAAATACATGACTTCTGGTGCATCATTTGCCCTGGTTGGGGCAGATGTTCAACTTCTTTCGGGTGCGGCACGCCAACTGGCAGACAAATTCCATTTGGGAGGGTAAAAAAGAACCATGAGTGAAAACAACAAGGTCAATATTGACGAGCTGCTGGCCAAGGTTCCGACCGGCTTGCTGATTAATGGTGAGTGGGTAGACGCCTCCGATGGCTCCACTTTCGACGTGGAAAACCCAGCAACCGGTGAGGTCATCGCCACCCTTGCCTCCGCTACGTCTGAGGATGCGAAGAAGGCTTTGGATGCTGCCTGCGCGGTGCAGGATGAGTGGGCACGCACGTCCACCCGCGAGCGCTCCAACCTGCTGCGCCGTGCTTTTGACCTGGTGCAGGAGCGCAAGGACGAGTTCGCTGCGCTGATGACCCTGGAGATGGGCAAGCCGCTGGCGGAGTCCTATGGTGAGGTTACTTATGGCGCTGAGTACCTGCGTTGGTTCAGCGAGGAGGCCGTTCGTGACTACGGCCGCACCCTGCCGGCACCGGAGGGCACGCTGCGCATGGTGACCCGCCGCAAGCCGGTGGGCCCGTGCCTGCTCATTACTCCATGGAACTTCCCGCTGGCCATGGCTACCCGCAAGATTGCCCCGGCCATCGCCGCTGGCTGCACCATGGTGGTCAAGCCCGCCAAGCTGACGCCGCTGACCACCCAGTACTTCGCACAGACCATGATTGATGCCGGCGTTCCTGCTGGCGTGGTCAACGTGGTCTCCGGTAAGTCTGCGTCTGCTATCTCTGAGCCGATCATGGCGGATTCCCGCCTGCGCAAGGTTTCCTTCACCGGTTCTACCCCGGTGGGCAAGACTCTGCTCAAGGCCGCTGCCGGCAACGTTCTGCGCACCTCGATGGAGCTGGGCGGCAACGCTCCGTTCATCGTCTTTGAGGATGCCGACATCGATCAGGCCGTCGAGGGCGCAATGGGCGCCAAGATGCGCAACATCGGTGAGGCCTGCACCGCCGCCAACCGCTTCATCGTTCACGAGTCTGTTGCTGATGAGTTCGCGGAGAAGTTCGCCAAGCGCATTGGTGAGCTCAAGGTGGGCAACGGCCTCGATGAGGGCGTCACCTGTGGTCCGCTCGTGGAGCAGAAGGCGCTGGATAACATCACCGCGCTTGTCGAGGATGCCGTGGCCAAGGGCGCCAAGGCTATCGTCGGTGGCAAGCCGGGTGAGGGCAAGGGTTACTTCTACGCCCCGACCGTGCTGACGAACGTTCCTCGTGATGCCCGCGTGGCACAGGAAGAGATCTTTGGCCCGATTGCTCCGATCCTGACCTTCTCCGATGAGAAGGAAGCGATTGAGATTGCTAATGACACGGAGTACGGCTTGGCCTCCTACGTGTTCACCGAGGATTCCGACCGCATGTGGCGCGTTGGTGACGGCCTCGAGTTCGGCCTCATGGGCTTCAACGCTGGTGTCATCTCCAACGCCGCTGCCCCATTCGGTGGCGTCAAGCAGTCCGGCATGGGCCGCGAGGGCGGCGCTGAGGGCCTGGACGAGTACACCTCGTTGCAGTACATCGCTATGCGTGACCCGTACGCGAATGCATAACTAGTGCATTAATTTCACCGCTGACAATGCTGGCATCTTCTAGGTGGGAGGTGCCAGCATTATTGTTTTCTGCATAATATTCGTAACCCTGTGGTGTGACAGCACTCATAGTCAAGTCGTGATCACGCACAAACAACTGTTGCAGTGTGCATTGGGACACAATTACTGGCTATACACCGAAAGTCACCGGGTCCGTCCGGTGGATTCTCGGGCCGATATAGCTAGTAAGGAGGAGTTGGCGTGGACACATCGACACAGTCACCAGTGCTACCCGCTCGAAATGTACAGCCCGGGCACCGGGCTCCCACCGAACTTAGGGGCGGCCTGGGCGCCGGGCGCCTAGGAACAACGTCGCTAGTCTTTATGATCATCGCGGCGTCGGCACCTCTTACTGTGCTTGCGGGAGGAGTGCCGACCAATTTCGCGGTATCCGGCTTGTTGGGTGTTCCCTGGGGATACCTCGTCCTTGGAATTATTCTTGTCTTTTTCGCCGTTGGTTACGGGATTATGAGTTCAAAGATTCAGAACTCTGGAGCGTTCTATGCCTACGTGTCAGAAGGACTAGGAAACCGCCAAGGAATCGCGGCCGCGATTCTGGCCTTGGTTTCTTACAATATGATGCAGGTTGGGCTGTATGGAATTTTCGGGTTCTCTCTAGCCAATCTGATCAACGGTTGGTTTGGAACGACTATCTCGTGGTGGGTCGCCGCCTTGGCTGGTTGGCTCTTGGTGGCCGTCATGGGTGTCAGCAATGTTGATTTTTCCGCCAAAGTCTTAGGTGTATTGGTAGCCCTCGAGTTCGTTGTTGTTGCTGCAGTCTCAGTTCTTTCTCTTGGCGTTGCCCCAGAGGGCATTACTGCGGAGACGGTACGGCCGAGCCAATTTTTCACCGATGGTATAGGCGTTCTCCTTGCCTTTGGAATTGCAGCCTTTATGGGGTTTGAGTCGGGTGCAATCTATTCGGAAGAAGCGCGTGACCCAGAGCGGACCGTACCAAAGGCCACTTATATTGCCGTG
Organism: Candidatus Corynebacterium faecipullorum; assembly: GCA_019114925.1. Classification (GTDB taxonomy): domain Bacteria; phylum Actinomycetota; class Actinomycetes; order Mycobacteriales; family Mycobacteriaceae; genus Corynebacterium; species Corynebacterium faecipullorum. Next base: position 4,529 of record DXEO01000205.1, read on the forward strand.
GGAACCATAGCCCTCTTCTACGCCTTTTCAGCGTGGGCCTTCGCGCAAGGAGTTGGGCCGTCCGCGATCATTGATAAAGCGACTGAGCTTGGCCCGGACTTAGTTTTCGTGTGGTTGGATGACTTTTCGCCGTTTGCCGCCAACCTAGCGAACGTGTTGTTTGTGACCTCACTTATTGCTGCACTCGTTGCGTTTCACAACGCTGCTGCGCGGTACTTCTTCTCCCTCGGGCGCTCACGCGTCCTTCCTGAGAAGTTTGCGATGTCATCGCCCAAAGGGGCCCCTATAGCTGGGTCGCTCACTCAGACTTCCATTGCTTTCCTAGTAGTAGGTGGCTTTGCAATTGCGGGAAATGGCAGCGAAATGGGCGAATTATTCCCAGTCCTGACGCTCTTTACGTGGTTGACCAACGCCGCAGCGTTTGGCCTGGTCTTCCTGCTCGCAGTGGTGAGTGTGTCCATCATGGTATGGCTCAACAAGCAGGAAAAAGGCTACAACCTCTTCACGCGGATCATTGCACCGCTTGTATCAGCTTGCGGACTCGTGGCTGTCTTCGTATTGGTGCTGGTGAATTTCCCGCTCATGATTGGCGACACTGGTTCGGATGCTCTCGTATGGGTCATGCCCGGAATCATTATCGCCTCCGGACTTCTGGGTCTGCTTTGGGGCGAATGTCTCAAACGCAAGAAGCCGAATATCTACGCAAGTCTTCAAGAGAATCTTGATCGAATCTAAATCTTCAGAAAGGTAATCATGGAAAAGAAACATGTAATCGTCGTTGGTGCGGGATTCGCAGGTCTAACGGCAGCGCGCGAGTTGCAAACCGCGGGAATTGAGTATCACATCGTAGAGGCACGTGACCGCATTGGTGGCCGTGCTTGGACGGACGATAGGCTTGGGCGCCCGCTGGAGATTGGCGCAACCTGGGTGCACTGGCATCAGCCACATGTCTGGTCCGAAATCACTCGTTATGGCCAGGATATTATCGCTTCGCCCGTTGTAGATACCGCCTACTGGTATGCCGGTGGTGAGCTGAAGTCCGGAACGGAAGCAGAAATGGATGCCAAACTGGCGCGGCCCATGGAGAAGATCTTCGAAAAATCTCGCGAATTCTTCCCAGAACCGCACAAGCCGCTGCTTGTACTGGATGAGAAATTCGGTGCATCCCAAGAATTGAAGGATGCTTTCCTGGCTGCAGATCAGGCAGGAGTTCTCGATGCCTTGGAAGACGGTGATTTCACTCAGGAGGAAAAGGACCTGTGCAATGC
>DXEO01000206.1 GCA_019114925.1 Candidatus Corynebacterium faecipullorum
GCGCGCTTGAGGGTGTCGCGGACCTCAGGGGCGAGGTAGTTCAGCAGGCCGGCGATGACGGCGGTGGCGCCTTCCGCGCCGAAGAGGGCGCCGAGGATGGCGGGAAGGACGCTTCCGCTACCCCGGCTCGAGCCGCTGTTGCTGCTCGAGTTGTCGCTGCTGCTGCCGCTGGAGCCGTTGTCGGTGTTGTCACCTTGGTTGCCGGCGGTGACTTCCACGACGCGGGAAGCCAAGGCTTGGTTACCGGCGGAGTCCGTGACGGCGTAGGTGACGGAGTACACGCCCGGCTTGGCGGTGTCGATGTTGCCCACCACCTTCACTTTGTCGGTGAGGTCACCGTCCTTATCGTCCTTGGCGCTGACACCTTCGAGGAGGTTGGCTTCAGCGCCCTTGGTGATGGTGAGCTTGTCGCTGGGGACGCTGAGCTCAGGGGCAGTGTTATCCGTCGACTGTTCCTGCGCGGTGAAGACGCCGAACTGGCGCACGATGCCAGGCTTGGTGCCCTCCGTGGAGGAGGCATCGGCGGAGGTGGCGTACCAGCCATAGGCTTCGCCAGCCTTGACGTCCTTGTAGGTCACGCTGGCAGGCCAACCGGACTTGGCGGTGTCTGTGCCAATCTCCTTGCCGGTATCGGTCAAGGCGAGCATGGAGTTCGTCGCAAAGCTGGTCTTGCGGGTCTGGAACTGGATAGGAATACGGAACTCGTCCTCGTGGCCGTTGTAGCGCTGGCGGTCGTCGTACTCGGTGGCGTTGTGGTCGTCGAGAAGCGGCGAATACGTATCCACGATCATCTCTGAATTCTGCAGATCGAATTGCAGGAGGCGCAGGTAGCTGGAACCAAACCGCAAGCCGGTGTCACCGTCATAGTCGCCGATCTCCGTCAGACCCAGCTCATCGGAGCCGACCTCGTAGAACTGGTAGTCCGCAAGAAGCTCCACCACGTGGTTGTTGGTGTGACCGACGTCCTTGCGGCTGACGATGGACACGCCATGCTCGTGGCCGGCCAGCACCAGGGCCACGTTGGGGTTCTTCTGGATGACGTTCTCATAAACCATCACACCGTCGTGGGAGAAGTCCGAGCCGCGGCCATCCGGGCTAGCGGAAGGCTTGAGGTAGGCGTGGGTCAACAAGATGGCGTTGCGGTCGGAGTACTGCTTGAGCACCTTATCCGCCCACGCGGCTTCCTCCTCAGTGACGTCATAGCCCAAGTGCAGGGCGATGAAGTCCATGCCGTTGGTGGAAAACAGGTCATAGTGGTTGTCGTTATCGCCCTCAGCATAGGGGTGATAAGAGGCATCCTGCTCAGCCCACTTACCCTTGCCCTGCTGAGCCTCGTAGCGCTCCGGACCAAAGTACTCGTTGTAGAGGTTGTCGGCGCCGACATCCGCGCCGCTTTGGTTGTCGTGGTTGCCCGGCAGCACGCCGTTGACCACGCCGGCGTCCTCCAGAATCTTCTGGGCGTTGGAGGCTACCTCGAATTCCTTCTTGGCATTTGCCCGGTCATTGCCCGCGCCAATCCAGTTCTCGATGATGTCACCGGTGTGCGCGGAGTAGGCGATCTTGCGCTCCTCGGCGTTATCGGCAATCCATTGGGTGGCCGCGGTGTAGCTTTCTTCCCACTTCTTGCGCTCCTCGGCGGTGGCCTTTTCTACCGCGCCCTCGGAGAGGTACTGGGTATCGGTGTGGTGAGCGATGGAGAAGTCATAGTCACTAGTGGCGGCGAACTCTTCGTTGACGGGCTCGTTGAGGTCATCGGCAAAGACGTCGTAGCCCACCAGCATGGTGTGGATGGTGTCGCCGTCGACGAAATCTTGGTTGACCTCCGCGCTGAGGCTGACTTGGGCGTCGGCTGCGCCGCGGGTTTCTGCCAACTTCTCCCAGCTATTGCTCTTGGTGTTCCAGGCCATGAGGCGCACTGAGCGCTTGGGGTCCACGGTGCCGGACCAGGCGATGTCGTGGGTTTTCTTCTCAGGGTCCTGGAGCTTCAGGTCAAAGCGCTGGAAGGGCATGTGCTCCGTGGAGCTGGTCTCCTGGGCATCCTCGTTGTCCGGGTTGAGGGCCTTGTCGAAGTCCTCGCCGTCTTCATACTTAAAGTCCAGGCTCTCCGGGATATCCGTGAAGGTGCCTTGGAAGCCCTTCTCCGCTACAGCCACATCGGCTTCAGTGAAGGTGGTCTCCACTTCCCCACCGCTCGGGTTATCTGCGCGAGCGGAGATGGTCACGCCCTCGCCGCTCGGCGTGGAGTCGGTGCCGGCGGCCCCCGGGAGGTTGCCGGAGGTGAAATCGATGGTCTGGGAGATAGGGTTGCCAAAGACATCGCGGCCCTCGGCCTGGATGGAGTGGTTTCCTTCCTTGAGGCCAGCTCCGATTTCCTGCCCCAGCTCGATGTCCTCGCCGTCCAGGGTGTAGGTGAGCTCGCGGGAGATGAGGGCATCGTTGTTGAACTGGACGTCGAAAGTCACCGGGCCCGTCAGGTGCTGACCCGCGCTCGGGGTGGAGCCGGTGATCTCGGCCTTCTTATCGGTGCTCAGGTTGGAGTCCTCGTAGAGGGCGGAAACCTCATCTTCGCCCAGCGGATCGGAGAAGATGCGGGCCTCGCTAACCACGGCATCGGAGTAGAACTGGGCGGCGTTATCCCGGCCAGAATCCGCGCCGATCATCACGGCGGTGGAATTGGACTTGGGCTTGGTCACCTCACCGTTGATCTCGGTGTTCTCGGCCACCTTGGCCCCGTTGACGTAAAGCTCGCTCTTGTTTCCGTCATAGACACCGACCGCGTGGTACCACTGGCCCGGCTCCACCTGCTGCTGGGCCTTCTTGTAGCCATCGCTGCCGTTGACGGTGAAGGTGAGCTGGTCACCGTAGATGACCATGGCCCAGCCGCCGGCTTCCTTGTTGGCACAGAGGCTCTTTTCATTGCCGTCGAAGTCCCCGTCGTAGCGGAAGACGCACTCGACAGTGAAGCCGTCCTTGATCTGGTCAAACTTATCCCCAATATCGAAGCCGACGGCATCCCTCCGGCCGTCGAAGTGGGCCACGGGGCGCTCGAGCACGCTGTCTTGCTCCACTGTGGGCTCGCCGATCTTCAGCGGTTCGGCATCGGAGGCGGAGTTGCTGATGACGCCGTTCTCGAAGGAGAGATCCAGGATGTCCGCCTGGGGCAGGTCCTGGGCGGAGGCGAGTGCAGGAGAGACGAGGCTGGAGCCAACGAGGCTGATAGAGGCAATGAGCGCGGCTTTATGCAGCTTTTTCTGAGACACAAAAATTCCTTGACAGTTAGCACAAATGAAGAGACTTCCGCTGCGGGCAGGCATCACGGGGCCTGGCGGCAGGCGGACCTGACTGAGGTTAGGTGACCGGTTTTAAGAAGAGTTGTCAGCTATGTAACGGCCAAGTGAATGGTGTTCAACTACTGGGTGACAGGTGTCTCTTGGGATGCCGCGCCGTTGCGTGGGGCTCGGTGCTGCTGGACTGGGCGCTGTTCTGCTGCTGGACTTGGTGCTGTCTGGGTGCTGGCTAGCTGAGGAAACCAAAAAGGTCCGCGCTGCGCTGCGCCAGGCGCTCCAGGCGGGATTCTGTCATGGAGGCAATCTGGTCGATGATGGCGCGGTCACGCTCCAGATCGGTGTCGGCTTGCTTCCACCACAGGGCGAAGGTGGCATCCAGCGAGCCCGGCGCGCCGGCCACCAGGTAGTCGTAGACGCGGTAGATGCGCTCGCGCTGGCGGTCCTGGCGGGACAGGTGGGCGGGCTCATCCATGACGTAGAGCACGGCGATGGTTTTCAGCAGCGTTACCTCCGCCACTGCGCCCGGCGGGACGGCGAGGTCACCGTGCATGCGGCCGAGTGGGCCGTCGTTAGCCGCCAGCGTGGCGGACACGGTGGCGCCAACATAGCGGCCGACGAGCTCCGAGGTCATCTTCTTTAAGTTGGCATAAGAGCGCAGGGAGTAATCGAAATTGCCGATGGCGTTGATGACATCGAGCTGGCGCAGGCGGTCGGCGGCCTCGAGGAGCTCATCGGCAGTACCGCCGAAGGCCTTCGCGCCCTTGTCCGCGAGGTTGGCCAGCTCCACCAGGTCCCAGAGAACGCTCAAAGAGATGCGGCGGGAGATGATGCCGTCTTCGACGTCGTGGACGGAATAAGCGATGTCATCCGACCAGTCCATGGCCTGGGCTTCCATGGACTTGCGCTGATCGGAGTGGCCCTTTCGGAGCCACTCCAGAACATCCGCGTCTTCGTCGTAGGCGCCGTATTTGCGGTTGGTCGTGCCATCCGGGTTGGTCTTGGTCCAGGGGTATTTGCAGGCGGCATCGAGTGAGGCGCGGGTGAGGTTGAGGCCATAGCTGCGCGGGCCCGCCGGAGTATCCAACACTACCTTGGGCTCCAGCTTGGTCAGGATGCGCAAGGTCTGGGCATTGCCCTCGAAGCCACCGAGGGCCACCTCGTTGAGGGCATTCTCGCCGTTGTGGCCGTAGGGCGGGTGGCCGATGTCATGCGTCAGGCCCGCCATATCGCACAGGTCCGGGTCCAGGCCTAAGCCCGCACCGATGCTGCGGGAAATCTGGCTGACCTCCAGAGAGTGTGTCAGCCGGGTGCGCGGGGTATCGCCATCGCGCGGGCCCACCACTTGGGTCTTATCCGCCAGGCGGCGCAGGGCCGCAGAATGCAGGACGCGGGCGCGGTCGCGGGAGAAGGCGCCGCGGTGCTCCTCACTTTTGAGCAGGGCCGAGCCTTTGGGAGTCTCGGGGGCAAGGCGGGCGACATCTTCTGCGCGATAGGAATAGCTCACGGTGTTTAAGTTTAGGCGGAGTCCTGGTCTTCCTGGGTCTGCCTCGCGCCAATGACGCGGTGACGCAGGGCCTGGTTGGGGCGGATGAGGCGCTCGATGCGGTAGAAGGCCGCGCGCACGCCTTCGCTGCGCTTCTCCCCCAGCAAGGTGCGCAAGCCCAGGTAGGCCAGGCCGCCGGTCTCGTGGGCAAGGTAGCGCCACCAGGGGATGGAGAAACGCGGGGAAGGATAATAGGGCGTGCCCATAACGGTCGCGGTGATTCCTTCTTGGCGGGCGATGAGGAAAGTGCGCAGGCGGTGGAGAGGGTCGGTGATGATGACGGCCTCTCTCACACCCAGCTCGTCGCGGGCGGCAGCCAGCTCACTGCGGGTGTCGAGGCCTTCTTCCAGGGCGGTGACGTGCAGGGGTTCGTCGGCAAGCATGCGCTTAGCCACCCCGGCTTCGGTGAACCTATCGCCGGGCAGCTTCCCGCCGACGGTGATGATGGGCAGGTCGTGCGCGGCGGCGTACTCGGCAGCGAAGCGGACGCGGCCGCTCAGGATGCGGGAGGGGCGTCCGCTGTACTGCGCAGCACCCAGGACAATAACGTACTTCACTGCCTGACCACTCTAGCGCGGTGGAGGAAGGTATCGTGGTGCGCATGACTACTGCTGCTCGTTTTGGTCGCGCCGCCCTTGCTGCTCTTGTGTTGGGGTTGGCCACTGCTAGCCCCGCCATGGCTGCGGATCTCATTGTTGCCGCACCGGAGGCGGCCTCGCTCACGGATAAGGTGACGGATGAGGCAGGGGTGCTCTCGAGCTCGGAGAAGTCCGAGTTGGAGGACAAGATTAGCGCGCTGCAGCAGGAGCACCACGTGGTGATTTTCGTGGTCTTTGCCTCCTCGCTGCCGGAGGGCGCGGAGAGCTATGCGGGTGAGATTGTGCAGGCCAAGGGACCGAACTCCGCGGCTTATGTGGTGGGCGTGGATGACGCCACCGTAGGCGTGCAGACGGGTAAAGAATGGCCGCGCGGGCGCCTGGATGCGATGTATGAGGCGGCTTATGCCAAGCTTTCTGACGGCCGCCAGTTCGGCGCTTCTGCGCTGGCGCTTGTCGACGCTGCCGCGTCCGGTTCTTCGGGTTCCTCTTCTGGCGCGGCTGATTCCGATGGGTCGGGCGGTTTGTGGCTGGCTGGCGGCGCAGGTGCCCTGGCGTTAGCCGGCGGTGGCATCGCGGTGGCGAGCCGGCGCAAGACCAAGAAAGACTCGGCGGCCACGCTGGAGTCCGCGCGCCAGATTGAGCCGAGTAATACCGCGCAACTGGACCGCTTGGATATGGCGACTTTAGAGAAGCTGGCCCAAGAGGAATTGGTCTCCACGGATGAATCGATCCGCCGCGGCAAGGAGGAGCTTAACATCGCCGTGGCCGAGTTCGGCCCCGAGCGCACCCGCCCGTTCACGCGCGCGATGAACCACTCCACACTCACTCTGCAGAAGGCTTTCCAGTTGCAGCAGAAGCTGCAGGACAACCTGCCGGAATCGACGGCGGAGCGCCGCCAAATGCTGGTGGAGATTATCTCTTCC
>DXEO01000207.1 GCA_019114925.1 Candidatus Corynebacterium faecipullorum
CAGCTTCACGTTGCCCGGCTTGTATACGCCGTGGACGTTGCCGAAGGTAGCAGCCAGCAAGTAGCGGCCCTTCTCGCCGGTACCGAGGGCATCGACGGTCTTCTCGAAGTCCTCCGGGGAGGTGTAGAGGTTAGCGCCGGCCTTGGCCTCAACGCCGTCCTCTTCGCCGCCGACGACGCCGATCTCAACCTCAAGGATGATGTTGGCGTTGTGGGCCTTCTCGAGGAGCTCCTGGGCGATCACGAGGTTCTCATCGATCGGGATAGCGGAGCCATCCCACATGTGGGACTGGAAGAGCGGAAGCTCGCCGCGGTCAACGCGCTCCTGGGAGAAGGCGATCAGCGGGCGCACGTACTCATCCAGAACTTCCTTCTGGCAGTGGTCAGTGTGCAGCGCAACGTTAATGCCGTAGTTCTTAGCAGCCTCGTGAGCGAAGGCAGCCAGTGCCTTGGCGCCGGCAACCTTGTTCTTCACAGACAGGCCGGAACCGAACTCGGCACCACCGGTGGAGAACTGGATGATGCCGTCGGACTCAGCCTCGGCGAAGCCGCGGAGAGCGGCGTTGATGGTTTCGGAGGAGGTGCAGTTGATTGCCGGGAATGCGAAGCCGCCCTTCTTAGCGGTATCCAGCATCTGGTTATAAACCTCAGGGGTTGCAATAGGCATGAAATTCCATCCTTTGGAGTTGCTGTGCAGTAAGCCGTGCCGTCTCACAAACCAGCGAAACAACACGTTCCAACACCCAAGTATGCCTGTTATTGTGGTTTTCCGCCGCGAGATGACATGTGACCTCACTTAAACAGCGCTCCACAAAGGCGGGAATCCCCCGCCTAGCTGGGAGAATGCCACTTTAGCTGGATTCTGACTTGTACTTCACAATCCGGGTGCAGGCCTCCAACAACATCCAACCGGACAATTGAACGGACAAATCGCGCTCAGCCACGCGGATAATGCCCATCTTCTGGCTCAAGGACGAGGGGCCGAAACCGTAGTTATGAGGCAGCTTCGCATCCGCGGTCCAATCGGAACCGAAGATGGGCAAGCCGTCTACCTCCAAGCGGTGTTCCCACACGGATTCCGCCGAGGCCGTCACGAGGCGAGCGGCCAGCTTCTTCGTCGCGCGGTTAGCTGGGGAATCCCCCGGCAGGCGGACCGCCACGTCCGCGAGGTAGCGCGCCAGGATGCCCTTGAAGAGGCCGCCATCGCCGTCGCCAGTCTGCCAGTCGATGACGCCCGTGTACGTCGCCATGCCCGTGGCCACCGCTTGGACTAGGCCACGGATGCGAGTGGTGTAGTCCATCATGTCGGCGGCGAGTTCTGCCTCGTGGACGGAGTCAATATCCTCCACGGAGCGCAGGCCCGTCTTCTCCCGCAGCGCCAGCACAATTTCTAAGCAGGCGCCGAGCACCACGCCCTGGCAGTAGGGGTGGATGTTGCGGACGATCTCCTGCCCGTCCATACGCATGCGGATGCCGTCCATGACGAAGCCATCGTCGTCAATGAGGTGATCGTAGATCCAGTCCACGATGTGGCGGGCTTCGTCCACGCGCCCCATCCGGGCCAGCATGATGGCGCCCGGACCGTTGGAGGGGACGTTAAGGAAGGTCTCGCCTTCGCGCCAGGGCAGCACGCCCACCTGGGTGTCGATGCCATCGCGGATGTTATGCTGCAGGGTGCTCAACTTCTTGTAGGGGCGCTGCTTCTTGAGCTCACCGGCCCGGGCGATGGCTAGGGCGAGCCATGCTTTGTCGTCGTAGTAGCGGTTCTTCGTCAGCGCGCGGAGATTGCGCACATGGATGCCGCGGATGGTGTCAGCGATGCGCGCGCGGCGGGCCTTGGTGTTCTTGCGCAAGGCTGCGTCAACAAGACAATCCAGATAATGCGCTTGCCACCAATAGTGCCAGTGCACAAAGAGCGATTCCTTGGTGGTGGGTGGCCAACTCACCACGGCAAGGTTGGTACGGGGCAAGCCCCACACGGGCTGCGCGTGGCGCTCATTGATGGCTGTTTCCGCAAGGTCAGCGCGGTGGGACCATTTCTCTAACACTTTTGTCTCATCATTCTCACAATGTGAATTCGTTACCTAGATGTAAACACAGTGCGCCGGATCTCACCAAGCTTTTGATAAATCGGCGTGCTGCCGAATCCATGCATGCATGGCGATGCCCGCGGCCACGCCCGCGTTGATGGAGCGAGTAGAACCAAATTGCGCGATTGAGCAGGTCATCACTGCTGCGTCCTGGGCCTCCGGGCTGACGCCTGGGCCTTCTTGTCCGAAGAGGAGCAGGCAGCGCTCGGGCAGCTCCGCGGTTTCTAGGGGGACACACCCGGGGGTGTTATCGATGGCCACGACGGTGAGGTCTTGGTCCGCCGCCCAGGCCATCAACTCATTAACATCCGCGTGGTGCATGAGGTGCTGGTACCTGTCGGTGACCATGGCGCCGCGCCGGTTCCAGCGGCGGCGCCCCACGATGTGGACGGTGTCGACGGCAAAGGCGTTGGCGGTGCGCACTACGGTGCCGATGTTGGAATCGTTCTCGAAGTTCTCGATGGCGATGTGCAGGGCGTGACGGCGCTTATCGATGTCCTCCCGGATCGCCTCGCGCGTCCAGTAACGGTAGGCGTCGACGACATTGCGGCGATCCCCCTCCGCGAGCAGTTCGGGATCGTATTTCTCCGCTTCTGGGCCTTCGGGCAGCGGGCCTTCCCACGGGCCAACGCCGTGGCGACCCTCGTTCCACTCGGTGGGGCCTTTGGCCTCCGCCTCTTCCTCGGGCTTAGGCAAGGTCGAGATCCTCAAGGCCCAGCAGGTAGCGGTACTCCAGGCCCTCGGCGGCGATGGCTGCGCCGGCGTCGGTATTGCGGTCCACCACGGTGGCCACGCCGACGACCTCGGCGCCTGCCTTGCGCAGAGCCTTCACGGCGGTCAGCGGCGAGTTGCCGGTCGTGGTGGTGTCTTCGACGACGAGCACCTTCTGGCCCTCGACGTTGAAGCCTTCAATCTGGCGCTGCATGCCGTGCTTCTTGGCTTCCTTGCGGACAACGAAGGCGTCGATATCGCGACCATCGGCATGCATGATGGACAGTGCGACCGGGTCTGCGCCCATGGTGAGGCCACCGGCGGCGGCATAATCCCAGTCGGCGGTGAGCTCACGCAGCAGCGAGCCGATCAGGCGCGAGGCCTCGTGCTGCAGGGTGGCGCGGCGCAGGTCCACGTAGTAGTCAGCCTCCTTGCCGGAGGACAGCGTGACCTTGCCGTGGACGACGGCCAGCTCCTTCACCAGTTCTGCTAGGCGTTGCTTCTTCTGCTGATCCAGGCTCATCGCTCGCTCCTTAAAAGTCTGTGGCTGTTTGGCCGTGAAAAATCCGCCCTGTAGTTTACCCTCTTCCCGCACGGTTGCCCGCGACTAGTCGAAGATGGAGGAGCCGCCATCGAAGCGGCGCGGCAGGCGGGCCTGATTGTTTTCGTGGGTGGGGCGTTCGTGGCCGTCGGCAATCGCGTCGACTTCATCCGCGCCCAGGCTGGAGTGGTCGATGGTGCCGCGGGCCTCGCTGGTGGTGCGGCTCGGCATGACCACCGGCTCGGTGGGGCGCTGAATGGTGGGGGCGTTGAGGGAATCATCGCGGTCCGGAACCGCCGTGGGCCCAGTGGGTTCCGGCTGCGGGGGCTCCGGGATATCGCGGCTGGGATCCAGCTCATCGACGCGCAGCACCTGGGCGGCTTCGGAGCGCGGTGGAAGAACGCGGGCTGAATCGGCAAGCAGCGACAGCGGCTCGAGCAGCTCCTCCCACTCGGCGCTGCGTGCCTGCCGGGTAGTTTGGGCCAGCACCCACTCCCCTTCCAGCCACACGGCAGTCACCGCGGCGGGTAGATGATTCAGTGCCGTGCTCACGCGGGTATCGATGAAGCGCTGGCCCACGCCAGCATCGGAGGCAAAGACCTCGAAGCCTTCCTCCTCACGCACGTACAACAGGTCCTCGGAGAGGTTCTCTATCTCCTCGCCTGCGCGGCGGAAATCCACCACAATATCGGAGGCCGCGCCGGTGCGCATGGCCATGACGGGGATAGCGCCCATATCAAAGAGCAGCGTCTCATGCCCACGGACGGTTCCGGCGACGATGTCGCGGGGCTCATAGCCGCGGGCGGCGGCACCGCGGGTCCACTCATCCGCCAGGTAGGAATCATGCTTGAGGTATTCCCAGCCACGCTGCTGGCCAAAGGCCTTGCGCTCACGGCGGGCACTGCCCGGCACGAGGTACTTGGCGCGCTCTGCTCGCTCCGCAAAGCTGGGTGCTGCAGGCTGCGGTTCGGCAGGTTCATCGGATTCGGTGGCCGGCTCCTCAATCGGCTCGGCGGCCGGTTCTTCAGCGGCATCCGCAGTTGGTTCGGTGACCGGCTCAACCTCGGGCTCTGACTCCGCCTCGGTGATGATGTCGGGCTCTGGAGCAGGCTCAGGATCCTCGGCGAGCGCGGGCTCTGCGGGGGAGTCAGCGGTGAGTTCAGGCGCAGCGGTATCGGCCGCTGCGGTGGGTTCGTCAGCGACATTCTCGTCGGCGGAGAGCGTGGCGCGCTGGCGCTGGTCCAGCCAGAGCACGATGAGACCAGCCACGAGCGCGACGGCGGCAAGGGATAAGAGTACGAAAGGCATCACTGCCTGACTCTAATCGCCCGGCGCGCTCGATCTGCGCTGACGCGCTGCTCACGCGCGGATTCTAGACGTGCTCGCGGTCGCCGAGCTCCACCGGATTCTTCGGATTGGCCGACCACTGCGACCATCCACCCACGAAGTGACGCAGGCCGGTAAAGCCCACGTGTTCCAGCACTGCGATGGTGAGCGCGGAGTGGTTACCGGAGCCGGAGTAGATGATGGCGCCGTCCACGTTTTCCTTGGTCACGCCGTGTTGGTCGAGGATTTCCAGGATCTCTTCCTGGGACTTCCACACGGTGGTGTCCTGGGTGTGGAAGAGGCGCTCCGGAAGGTTGACTGCGCCCGGGATGTGACCGGCCTTCAAGTCGAGGTTCTCGCGGCGGCCGGCGAAGCGGTTGCGCGTGCGAACGTCGAGAAGCAGGCCCTTGTGTTCCTTGACCTCATCGATGGTGGCCGTGGGCATTGACCCCGTGGTCACTTCAAAGTCTGAGGGCATGCCCAAGTTACCCGGGCCGGTAAGGGTTGGCAGAGACTGGGCACGCCAGTTGGACAGGCCGCCATCAAGAATGCGGACGTTGTGGATGCCTGCCCAGCGCAGCGTCCACCACGCACGGCCGGCGAAGAGTCCGCGGCCTTCGTCGTAGACAACGACTTCGCTGTCCTCCTCCAGACCCCAGAGGTCGATCCACTCTTGAATCTTCTCGGTCTGCGGGAGTGGGTTGCGCCCCACCTTGGAACCGGGCAGGCCCACGAAGGCTGAAGCGGCGTCGGCGTGCTGGGCAGTCGGAATGTGGAGGGAGGAAAACTGATTGAAGGCCTCGCCTTCCCCTGGTGCCCAGAGGGAGGCGAGGATGGTCGTCTTATCACCGCGGTAAATCTTCTCACTCAACTCGTGAGGGGAGATCAAAATGCTCATGCCCCTAGATCATAGGGGCATGAGCGGGGAGTGGCGACCGGTGAGCGCGGTGAGCACTAATCGTGCTCACCGGTTTAAGCGGTTTAGTCGGCGCCTTAGGCGGTGCGGGCGGCTAGGTCGAGGTGCTCGCCGCCGTCGGCGACGTCGACGTGCACGGTATCGCCGTCCACGATGTCACCGGCCAGAAGCTTCTTGGCCAGCTGGTCACCGATGGCCTGCTGGATCAGGCGGCGCAACGGGCGGGCACCGTAGGCCGGGTCATAGCCGCGCTCCGCCAACCACAGCTTGGCCGCGTCAGAGACCTGCAGCGTCAGGCGGCGGCCGGACAGGCGCTCGGCCAAGCCCTTGAGCTGGATGTCCACGATGCCGGAGAGCAGATCCGAGGTCAGTGGCTCAAACATCACCACATCATCAAGACGGTTGATGAACTCCGGCTTGAAGCTGCGCTTGACCGCCTCCATGACCTCCTCCTTGGTGCCGCCGGCACCAAGGTTCGAAGTCAGGATGATGACCGTGTTGCGGAAGTCCACGGTGCGGCCCTGGCCATCGGTCAGGCGTCCTTCATCGAGCACCTGGAGCAACACGTCGAAGACATCCGGATGGGCCTTCTCGACTTCGTCGAAAAGCACCAGCGTGTAGGGGCGGCGACGCACCGCTTCAGTGAGCTGGCCACCGGCGTCATAGCCCACGTATCCCGGAGGGGCACCGACGAGGCGAGCAACGGAGTGCTTCTCACCGAACTCAGACATGTCGATGCGGACCATGGCGGATTCGTCATCGAAGAGGAAGTCCGCCAAAGCCTTCGCCAGCTCCGTCTTACCCACGCCCGTCGGGCCCAGGAAGAGGAAGGAACCGGTCGGGCGGTTCGGGTCAGCCACACCGGCACGCGCGCGGCGCACGGCATCGGAGACTGCAGTGACGGCCTCCTTCTGGCCCACCACGCGCTGCCCCAGCACGGACTCCATGTTGAGCAGCTTCTCGGTCTCACCCTGCAGCATCTTGCCGGCCGGGATGCCGGTCCAGGCAGAGACAACCTCCGCGATGATATCCGGGGTGACCTCCTCAGTAAGCATGGTGTTGTGCTGCTGCTGAGCTTTCTCCTCGGCGGCAGCCAGGTCCTTCTCCAGCGGCGGCATCTTGCCGTAGTTGATTTCGGAGGCCAGTGCTAGGTCACCATCACGCTCCGCAATCTCTGCCTGGCGGCGCAGATCCTCCAGCTGCTCCTTGATGGTCTGCACATCATCGATGGCCTTCTTCTCATTGGCCCAGCGGGCCTTGAGCTCACCGAGCTTCTCGCGCTCATCCGCCAGCTCCTGCTGGAGAGCGGTCAGGCGGTCCTTCGAGGCCGCGTCCGATTCCTTCTTCAGAGCCAGCTCCTCAATCTCGAGGCGGCGCACAATGCGCTCCAGCTCATCGATCTCCTGTGGGGAGGAGTCAATCTCCATGCGCAGGCGAGAGCCAGCCTCATCGACCAAGTCGATGGCCTTATCCGGCAGGAAGCGGTTGGTGATGTAGCGGTGCGATAGCTCCGCAGCAGAGACCAAGGCCGAGTCCTGGATGCGCACACCGTGGTGTACCTCGTAGCGCTCCTTGAGGCCACGGAGGATGCCGATGGTGTCCTCCACGGAAGGCTCGGCGGCGTAGACCTGCTGGAAGCGGCGCTCCAGGGC
>DXEO01000208.1 GCA_019114925.1 Candidatus Corynebacterium faecipullorum
GTCGAGGTTCTGGAGACGCGCGATTTCGCCCTTGATGGTGCGCAGGTGCTTGACGGCCTCGGAGACGTCGCCGGTGCCGGCTTCACCCTTGGAGCGGATCATGGCCGCACCCTCGGTGATGCGGCGCAGTGCCTCGCCCAGGTTGGTGGCACCGCACACGAAAGGCACGTCGAAATCCCACTTGTTGATGTGGTTGACGTAGTCGGCCGGGCTGAGCACCTCGGACTCATCGATGAAGTCCACGCCCAGCTCACCCAGAATCTGTGCCTCCACGAAGTGGCCAATACGCGCCTTCGCCATCACCGGGATGTCCACGGCGTTGACGATACCCTCGATGAGGTCCGGGTCAGACATTCGAGCCACGCCGCCCTGAGCGCGGATATCGGCCGGCACGCGCTCCAGCGCCATAACGGCGGACGCACCCGCGTCTTCAGCAATTCGGGCCTGCTCCGGGGTCACGACATCCATGATGACGCCGCCCTTGAGCATGTCAGCCAGTCCACGCTTGACGCGCGTGGTGGCGCGTCCCTGTTCAATCTTCTGTTCAGTCATGGCTCACATAGTGGCCCAAAAAATTGGTCCAAGACAAGAGCCATTTTCCGGGTGTTGAATTAGACCACTTATGATGGGGTCGTGTCTTTCCGCCTCGATCCATCTGATACGCGCGCGCTGCCAGTGCAGATTGCCGAAGCCCTCCGCACCCAAGTCGCAGCGGGCATTCTGCTACCCGGCGAGCGGGTGCCGTCAACCCGTTCGCTGGCGCGCGATCTGGGCATTTCCCGAGGCAGCGTGGTTACCGCCTACGAGCAGCTCACCGCAGAGGGCTACCTCACTGCGTCGGTGGGCTCGGGCACCGTCATCAACCCGCACCTGCCTCACGGGCGCACCCCACAGCCTCACCCCGCACCGCGGCCTACCCCTGCCCCACCGCGCGTGGAGTTGACCCCCGGTTTGCCCGATACCGAAGGAATCATCACCCCCGAATGGAGGGCGGCGTGGCGCAAGGCCGCCGTGAATCCTTCCGGCGATCTTCCCCGCGAGGTGGCCGCGCACCTGCGCCACATGCGCGGGCTCACCGTCGACCCTGCCTACGTCGTCATCACCGCCGGCGCCCGCGACGGGCTGTCGGTGCTGCTGCGCGCGCTGGGCGGCCACTTGCGCGTGGGCGTGGAGTCCCCCGGCTACCCCAGCCTGCGCCGCGTCCCCCAGGCTTTGGGCCACACGCTTGTCGACGTCCCCACCGACGCCCACGGCGTCACCGTCCCCACCGTTGACCTCGACGTTCTCATCGTCACCCCCTCCCACCAGCACCCTTATGGCGGTTCCCTGCCGGCGGCCCGGCGCGCGGAGCTCGTCGAATGGGCGCGCAGCAACGACGTGCTCATCATCGAGGATGACTTCGATTCCGAGCTGCGCTACGTCGGCCAGCCCTTGCCCGCGCTAACCGCGCTCGCCCCGGAACACACTGTCTTGTTGGGTACGTTTTCCTCGGTGATTTCCCCGTCGATTGCCTGCGGCTACCTGGTCGTGCCGCCGAGCTTACGCCCGGCGGTGGATCGGGTGCGGGAGGTCTTCGGCCAGCCTGTCGGTGCTATCCCCCAGGCGGCGCTGGCGAACTATCTGGCCAGCGGTGCCCTGCGGCGGCACACCGGGCGGATGCGCCGCGCCTACAAGCGCCGCCGCAACCTCGTCCAAGCCGCGTTGGAAGACGCCCCCGCTACCCTTCTGCCCATCCACGGCGGGCTCCATGCGGTACTGCTGTGCGATAACGCCGTGGTCGACCGCGCCGCCTCGCTCGGGCTAACACTCACCCCACTCAGCGATTACTGGGGCGGCGTAGCAGCCGAGGAAGGCGTGGTCTTGGGCTTCGGACATTTGAGCGATGTTGAGCTCGCCGCCGCGCTGGAGCTGGTCAAGCAGGCCCTAGCGTGATAATCCTTGGCGCAACCACGCTGCGCCACGCTAGCGTTGGCAGCATGAAGATTTCGCTGCATGGACAATCCGCCGTGGTCGTCGAAGCACCCCAAGGCCGTATCGTCATCGACCCCGGCCCCCTGTCAGACCTCAGTTGCCTGGACAACGCCGGCGCGGTGCTGCTCACGCACGCGCACGGTGATCACCTCGATATCGATGCCGTGCGTGCAAGCGGCCTGCCCGTGTGGGGAACGCAGGAAGCCATCGACGCCATCGGCTCCGGCACCGCAGTTCACACCGGAGAAGAATTCGAGGTGCTGGGTTTGAAAATCCACGCGGTGGGCGGGCTCCACGAGGAAATCCACCCGAACATCCCGCGCCCGGAAAACCTGGGCTATTTCTTCAATGGAGTGCTGCATCCCGGCGACCAGTGGTGCGCCCCTAAGGGACTAACGGTAGATGTCCTCTTGCTCCCCATCGCCGGCCCCTGGGTGCGCGGGGCAGATGCCGCGGATTATGCTATGCGCATCGGCGCGCGCATGACAGTACCCATCCATGACGCCGTGCTTTCCAACGCCGGCAAGAAAATAACCGACGGCATGCTGCAGAGCGCCGGCGTGACCGGCTACCAGCGCCTGCACGTCGGAGAAAGCATCGACATCCACTAGCAGCCTTGATACTTCGCACTGCAGGGAGGTCTACAGCACACAGGCCTCCAAACCAACCGCTC
>DXEO01000209.1 GCA_019114925.1 Candidatus Corynebacterium faecipullorum
CCACCGAACTCCCCGGCATTGGCAGCGTAGCTCGACCAAGGCCACCGCCTGGTCCGCAACAACGAGGACGAAGCCCGAGGCCTAGAGGTCGTGGGCGAGTGCCGAAATTGGGCCTAAAACGGCGTTGAGACCAAGGAAATGACCCCTCCGAACGAACGGAGTGGGTCATTTTTCGCTCGCGGTCAATTTCTTGGCCGGCAGGAGGTTTCGTGAGAAGACTGAAGTGATTTCGTAAAACCCCCAAACGCGCCGCCTTCGCCAACAACGATTCTCTCGCCGGTACCGAAGACCTAGCCCAAGCTCTATTCGACGGGCTCGTAGCTTAAGGAAGCACCATGTTCCTCATCATCAGCTTGATCGTTATCATTGCTTCCCCTTTTGGGGTCCGCATGGAAAGCAATCGTTGTCCCCAAAAAGACGATCTCACGCATTGTTTCCTTCCTGATGAATACCCTCGCCGTCGCCATTATCGGGCATGCCTTGCCGTGGAATTCAGGCCTTCACTTCTCCTGGTGGTACGGCCTCGTCGCCGCATGTGCTGTGTACGCCGGCGCGATGGCCTGGCGGGCCGGCGCGGCAAAAAATTCCTAAGGCTATCCATTGTGCATGCATACTGCATGCACTATTATGGCGGGTATGACAAACCCGAAAACTATCAATGTTCAGATCCGTGATGTCGATGCTGATGTCGTCGATATTCTTAAAATGCGTGCTGACCGTAAGGGCATTTCACTCTCTAGCTACCTGCGAGAGACCCTTGAAAAGGTCGCTTCTCGCCCATCCTTGGAAGAAAAGTTGGAAGAGCTCTCGCAGCGTAAACCCGTTCAGCTCAAGAAGGACTTTGACGTGGTGGCCGCAATACGTGAAGCACGGGACGCTTCATGACGCTGTTAGTCATCGATGCCTCAGCAGCGATCGAGTTCCTCTTGAAACGCGATGCGCTTCAACGGCTTAGCGCTGCTTACCCCGAGGCCGATTTTATTGCCCCGAGCCACATGCCTTTGGAGTGCCTCAACGTGTTGAAAAGGTTGGAGCGAGCAGAGGCAATCGACAGCGCTACGGCAAGTTTTCTGGCCAACGATGTCATGGAATTCAACATTGAGTTGATAAGCGTAGGCGACATCGCCAACCACGTTTGGAGCCGTCGACACACCTTCTCTATCTATGATTCGGCCTATGTAGCAGTGTCCAACATCTTCGAAGCTCCTCTCGTTAGTCGAGACACTCGCCTCATGGCCGCGTGGCCCGACTCGATTGACTTGGACAGCTTGCCTTAACCGTCAAAAGTCTCCCAAATCTCCGGATTTTAAAAAGTCTCCCAAATCTCCCAATGTCCTAGGATGGGCCTATGTCCCAGCATGAGAATCCCTTCCGCCCCACGTTCGGCGTTCCACCACTCTTTTGGGTCGGCCGCACGGCAGTGCTCGACACCTTTCGGGCTGCGCTTGACTCCCAGCCGGGCAGCCCGGGCCGCTCGCTCATCATTAGCGGTGCCCGCGGTATCGGTAAGACGGTGCTACTCAACGAGCTCGAAGATATCGCCTCGAGCCGCGGGTGGATCACGCTGCGAGCCTCAGGCCGCAGCTCCATGGTGGACGAGCTCGTTGACACCACCATCCCGCGAATCATAGACAAACTTGCCCCGGCGGATAAAAGCAAGGTCAACCGCGTCGGTATTGGCGGTCTAGCAACCATCGGCATCCAACACAACACCGAGGAAGCCTATAAACCCACGCTCAACACCCGCCTGCGCGAGCTTTTAGGCCTGCTCAAAGGCACTGGCGTACTGCTCACCATCGATGAAGTGCAGGACGCCGACGCCGAGGACCTCACCTCCCTGGCCGTGACCTACCAAGACTTAGTGCGCGATGAGCTCGATGTCGCAATTGTCGCCGCGGGCCTTCCACAGGGAGTCAACCGCCTGCTGGATCTGCCGGGCGTGACCTTCCTGCGCCGCGCGCAGAAATTCGTTCTGGGGCCGCTCTCCCCCGCGAACTCCGAGGTAGCTTTCACCGAGACTGCCGCACAGTCCGGGCTTGAATTCACCGATGATGCGGTTGCGGCCGCGGTGCGTCTATCTCGCGGCTACCCCTACATGGTGCAGCTGGTGGGCTCGCTGGCTTGGGGGAAGGCACAGCGAGAGGGCGGCAGCCGCATCGAGGAACGCGATGTCGCGGCGGTGTCAGCCGAGGCGATCTCGGTCCTCGGCGCCCAAGTCCACCAGCCCGCTACCCTAGCGCTTCCACCGGCGCAGCGGCTCTTCCTCGAAGCGATGAGCGCGGTCATGGAGGACGGCACGGCGGAGATCAAGAACATCGCAGCGCACCAAGACCGGACGGTGCGCTCACTGTCGGCCACGCGCCAGCGGCTTATCGACGCCGACCTGATCGAACCCACCGCCCACGGTAAACTCCAGTTCGTCATCCCTTATATGGAGTCTTATTTCACCACGACGGATAGCCTGGGCAGGGTGGATTAAAGGTCACCAGCATCGCGAGTGAGAATGCCGGCGGTCTCGGTAGCCGAGCGCAGGGATCTGGCAGAGGCCTTGACGGGATATACGTCGAAATAATCGACGAGAAGCTCGCGCGGCATGCCAATGCGGTCGAGGTGCCGGGCCAGCGCGATGGCTTCCGCGCGGGCATCGGAGCCTTCAATGCCCAGACCAATGCGATGGCCCGCGTTGAGGTGTTCGCCAAGTCCGTCAAGGTGGCGCGGGGTCTCCAGACCACGGAAATCCGTAAGGAAAGTCGTAGCAGCAGTCGCTAGCGACCATAGCGGCGGGGCGTGCAGGTAGTCCGCCTCGAATGACTGTAGGAGGTCGAGCGCGACCTCATCCGGGACCGCCGGGATGGTGTCGAAGTCGGTGGTGCCAGGGATTCGGCCGGCGATGACGTCGGCAAGCAGGGGCTCGTCGAGTTGAACGACGACGTCCCCGTGGAAACGGCGCGCTACATCCGCGGCGTGGGCGCGGACGCCATAAAGAAGTGACTCCGCGAGCTCGTTAAAGGCGCCGCGGTCTGTGAGGACGCGGTGCCCGTCGGAAAGCTCAATGCTCGCCGCCAGCGACCAAGGGCCGAGTGCTTGCACCTTGACGCGAGGCACCGTCTCGCCCCAGACTTCCTGGATCTCGTCGAGGTCACGCTCCAAGCGGTCCCACGTGCGCCGGGTGAGCAGCTGCGGGCGCGCCGTCATCCGCCACGAGCGCGGGCCACGGTCGATGGAGATAGCCTCCAACATGCTGGCCGTGCGGCCCACCACATCGGAGCCGAGCCCACGCTCGGGCAGCTGCGGGATGGCGGGAAGCTCGGTCTCCCCCATGATGATGTCCGCTGCTTCCGCCATGGAGGTACCGGGCATGGGGCCAAGGGCGAATCCCGTCATCTCATCTCCTTCCGAATTCTCTTTCTTTTTAATACCGAATCAAAGACTACGGCGACATCTATAATTCAATTCACAAACCACAAAGTCGAAGATAGTAAAGGATACTCCTGTGGCACTTGAACAGTTTTCTGGCTGGACCTTCTATTCTCCTTGCGAGATTCCGAGCGACATTCCGTCAATTCTCGCAGCCAACGAAAAGCCCATCTGCGCATTTAAAACTGTCCGAGACGCAGCCGTCTTCACTAGCCACCGATTGATTATCCGAGATTCTCAAGGTCTCACTGGAAAGAAAGTCGAAATCTATTCTCTCCCTTACTCCTCCATTAATATGTGGTCGACGGAGAATGCCGGAAAGCTCCTAGACGTAAATGCTGAACTGGAGCTCTGGACACGGGCTGGCCACTTCAAAATCAACATCGGGCCCAAAGTCGATATTCGGGCACTCGACCGACTCATCGCTGACTGCGTGCTTCGATAGAACTACTCGGTCCCGCAGATGGTGCCGGAGCCCAGCACAATATCGCCCAGCTCATCCGGGCTCGGCAGATAGAGCACAGCAGCCTGGCCACGAGCCACGCCGGAAAGCGGCTCCTTCAGATCCAGCGTCATGCGGTCGGACTCGCGGTCCACCTACGCGCGGCAGGGAACGACGGAACCGTGAGCTCGCACCTGCACCTCACAGTCGAAGTCACCCTCCATCGCTGGGTGCAGATACTTCAGGCGATCGGCCTCAATGCGGGCCACGGCTAAGTCGGCGCGCGATCCCACCGTGACGGTACCGGTCGCAGCGTCGATGTCGGTGACGTAACGCGGGGAGCCGTCGGCAGTCGGCGTCTTGATGTCCAGTCCCTTGCGCTGGCCGATGGTGTAGTTCCACGCGCCGTCGTGTTCCTTGAGCTCATTGCCCTCAGTGTCCACGATCATGCCCGGGCGCAGGCCGATGGAACGGCCCAGGAAGGCCTGGGTATTGCCGTCCGGGATGAAGCAGATGTCATAGGAATCCGGCTTGGCCGCCGTGGAGAAGCCGTGGCGCTTGGCTTCCTCGCGGATCTGCGGCTTCGGGGTATCGCCAATCGGGAAGAAGCAGTGGTCCAGTTCTTCCTTGGTGATAACGCCCAGCACATAGGACTGGTCCTTGTTCTCATCGAGGGAGCGGCGCATGTATCCGTCATCGTCGATAGTGGCGTAGTGGCCCGTGGCCACCGCATCGAAGCCCAGCGCCATGCCCTTGCGGAGCAGCGCCGCAAACTTGATCTTCTCATTGCAGCGCAGGCACGGGTTCGGAGTCTCACCGCGGGCATAGGAGTCCACGAAGTCACCGATGACGGCTTCCTTGAACTCTTCGGAAAAGTCCCACACGTAGAAAGGAATGCCGAGCTTATCGCAAATGCGACGGGCATCAGCGGAATCCTCCAAGGAGCAGCAGCCGCGTGCCTTCTCACGAGTCTGCTGCGCATCCTTGTGTAGGGCCAAGTGCACGCCAATGACGTCGTGGCCCGCTTCCACCGCACGCGCAGCGGCGACCGAGGAATCGACGCCGCCGGACATGGCTACCAATACTCGCATGCTCTCCCCTTCTCGTTTCTTTATCGCCCACCAAGGCTAGTCGCGGTCTACCTCATACCCCAACACGCGAACCTGGCAGCCTATTCCCTAAGCTAAGAGGCACTATGGGCAGAAAGCGCAACACCACTAATTCCATCGCGGGCACCTACGAGATTTCCACCGGCGAGCTCGTCATCGAAGCCGATCCTTTCCGCGACGGTGCCTTCATCCTCAACGTCAATGGCGTGCCATCCTCACATCTCATCCCCGATGAGCCTCGCACCCTCGAGTTTGAGTACATGCGCTGGATTGCCGCCGCCGTGGAGAACCTCGCCCCCGGCAAACGTCTGCTCCATCTGGGCGGCGGTGGCTGCTCTCTCCCCCGCTACTTCGCCGATCTCTGGCCGGATTCCCACAACACCGTAGTCGAGCTCGACGCTAAGCTGGCCGAGCTCATCCGCGAACTGGCCGATATCCCCTCTGCTCCCCGCGTGAAAATCCGCGCCGGCGAGGCACGCGCTGTCACCGAAGGTTTCCCGCCGAACCGCTTCGACGTCATCATTCGGGACGTCTTCGCGGGCGATACAACGCCAGAACCGCTGACCACCACAGACTTCTTCCAACACGCCCGCGCCACCTTGTCGCCTGGTGGCCTTTACGTTGCCAACTGCGGTGACCACTCCGATCTCCAGAGCGCGAAGGCGGAGCTGGCCGGAATGGCGGAAGTCTTTACACACGTCGCCGTTATCGCCGACCCTCCCATGCTTAAAGGGCGGCGCTACGGCAACATCATTCTCATTGCTTCCGATAGCGAACTGCCCCACGACGGCTCCCCCGAAGCCGCTGCCCTAGCCAAGCCGCTGCTCTCCGGTGCGGTGCCCGCACACTTCCGCGACGAGTCCTGGACCCGCCGCTTCGTGAAGGGCGCGACTCCGCGCCGCGACGCCGCCGCAACCGCTGACGATTAGCGCAGGCTATTGAGCAGGTTCGCTACCTGCTTGGAATCAAATTCCGGGATGGCTACACCCGCAGCGTGGCCTGCACTGCGTGCGGCGCGGTCGGCGTTCTCCACGTCCTGCTGGCTGACATTATCGGCATCAACATCCTGCAGGTGCTGTGCGTTATCCAAGAAGATAGCCAAGTCACCAATGCTGGCGTCATTGTTGGTCATGTCCTTGAGGTCATCGGCACTGATAGCGCCGTCGTTAAGCAGCTTCTCCGCCTGCTTGATAAGCCCGGTCGGATCCACGTCCAGGCCCGCGTCCTTGGCGGCATCAGCAACGGCAGGCACGGCTACAGCACCCGCAGCCAGGGCCAGGATTCCAGCGATCAGCACGCCGGCGTCATCACCAAGGTCCACGCCCGGGATGACCAGGTCATCCAAGATTCCACCGAAGTCAATGTAGTTGCCGCCGGAGAAGGAGTGGAGCTGGGCTTCAGTACCGTTGAAGAGGTTCATATCCACATCGGTTTCGATGCCGGCCACGCGGCCGCTTCCCGAACGCTGCCAGAAAGCCAGCTTGTCCCAGCCACCGACCGGGTCCGGTGCGGTGTCCTGGTAGGCCGCCAGCCACAGCGGGTACTCGGAGAAGCGCGTGGTATTACCCATCTGGCCCATCCAGAAATACTTGTAGGTATACAGCATCGGCGTGCGGCCGGTCAGGGACTTCAGCTCAGTCATGAAGGTGTCAATCCACTCCTCCAGCTGCTTAGCGCTCAGGCCCTCATCGACCTCGATGTCGAGCACCGGCGGCAGGGTCTGCGTCGGCACCAGTGCGATTTGTGAGGCGAAGCTCGCCGCCTGTTGCTTGGCGTCACCTGCTGGGCGCGCGTAGTGGTAGGCGCCAACCTTCAGTCCAGCGGCTGCTGCGGCGTTGGCATCGCGCACGAAGTGGTTGTTGACAAAGCCGACGCCTTCGGTGGCCTTGACGAAGGCATAGGACTGGCCATCAGACTTCACTGCGTCCCAATCGATTCCGCGAAGGGACGCGTGGTTATTGCCGGAGACATCCACACCCGAAGGCGCGTAGGACGGGATGGCAACAGCGGTGGATACGGACAGTGCCACGGCCGCTATTGCGGTAACGGCGGCGGTAACAAGGCGACGTGCATGGCTCATGCGCGCCACACTACCGTTTCAACAACATTAGTCACAGATGCAACACGCGGAACATTAAACTCTTTTGCCACATGCTTAACGCCGCGGCCTAGCAAAAGTCTTCAACGAGAAACTCGCACTGCGGGGCTCCGTCATCATTCTGCGCGGCTGGGCACTTGGGTTCCTCTCACTATTCGTCGCCGATGCCGTCGAGGAACCCGCCTCGGCCCTATTCGGGTCCCTCGGAATTTTCACCTTCATTGGGTTGTGGTCGCCACACCGGTTCTCGCATCGCTCTTTGCCTTTCTCGCTTTCAAGTCGCTCTCATCCGATGAGCCGCCCTCGCGCAGGAAGACCGCCGTCCTCGCACTCGTGCTGGCCATACTGGTTGTTGTGCCCATCGTTGTGCACTTCGGCCCGAAGCTCATGTTCTAGGTGCCAACCCCCCTCGGCGTCCGGCTCTAGGTGCCAAGTCAAAAACTCTGACTGTCACGCAGTGTTTGGCGACGCCCCGCCCAAGCCTGCGGACTCCGGTCATCCAGGAATCCAGGGCGGGATGCGCTGCCGCCACGAATACCGTGGCTCAGCTTTTTGCAACGCTATTCAGAACCCAGCCCATCCACAATCCGAACAGTCTCCATGGCCACGCGCACCACTTTCCCAATCAGGTCCACGATGTAACGCGGGTTGCCCACCTCATCGGCCCAATCGTTTGGGTCATTAACAATGCCGGAGGCTTTGTCCTTCTTGACTTGGTAGCGGTCAATCAGCCAGGCGACTGCTGAGCGCGAGCCCAACATGTACTCATCCGCCTCAGCCGGAATGCCAGAAATGGTCACGCGCTTGTTGTAGATCAGCTTGGTCACGTCATTGACGTTCTTACCGGTCTCCGGATCCTTACGCTTAGCCCACTTCATCTTGAGCACGCGCCACGTCTCGCGGTCGGACTCATCGCCCTTGACCTGAATATCCAGCGGCCACGGCTCCACCAACTCGTAGTTGACGTGCAGGTCCATCAGCTCTTGGCCCGCAGCAGCGAACTTGTCGAACTCCGCGCGCGACGTTGGCGTCTCAATATGCGGCAACATCTTCTTTAAGTCAGCCGCGTACTTCGTGCGGTAGCCGGGGTCATGCAGTTTGCCGTAGACAAAGTGGAAGATGTCATCACCCGTGATGTCAGCACCCAGCGCACCGCGGTAGAGAGCCTTAATCTCATCAGTGATGTTGTCCACGCGCACGTAGCCA
The DNA here is from genome assembly GCA_019114925.1 of Candidatus Corynebacterium faecipullorum. Classification (GTDB taxonomy): domain Bacteria; phylum Actinomycetota; class Actinomycetes; order Mycobacteriales; family Mycobacteriaceae; genus Corynebacterium; species Corynebacterium faecipullorum. The sequence continues at coordinate 8,273 of DXEO01000209.1, forward strand.
TCGACTACCTCACCCACCTTGCCATAGATGCTGGCCTCGCCCTGCTTGGCGACGCTTCCCTCACCAAACAGCCCTCCGTCATCGGCCGAAACGGCTGCCCAGGTGAAGCGGGGGAAGTACTGGCCATTACCAAGAAGCTGAACATCAGGTAAGCACCCAGCTGCGATTGTCGTCCAGCCGCTCGGTGAACTAGGTCCTGACACCTCAACGCCGATGTTGCTGTGTATCGGCGTCGGAAACATTGAGGGGAGTTGGTACTGCCTATCGTTGAGAGCGGGCTCGAAGTAGACTTTCATCCTAGTGAAAGGACGATAAAGGGATG
>DXEO01000210.1 GCA_019114925.1 Candidatus Corynebacterium faecipullorum
AGTACACCACCTTGGCCTCCGTGCGGGAAGCCATGGCAGCGACGAAAGGATCATCGGCGTTGAGGACGGCTACGCCGCCCGCCTCCGCTGTCGGTAACGCCTCCACCAGCTCTCCCTTGGCCTGCGCGATATTCTCGCGTGAGCCAAATTCGCCGAGGTGCGCGGTACCGACGTTCAGGACCACGCCAACGCGGGGCGCGGTGATCTCGGTGAGATGACGAATGTGCCCGATGCCGCGGGCCGACATCTCCGCCACCAGGTAGCGCGTGTGCTCATCGCACCGCAGAGCCGTATAGGGCAGGCCGATTTCATTGTTGAAAGAGCCGGGCGGAGCGACGGTCTCCCCCACCTCGCGGAAGATGGTGGCGATGAGGTCCTTGGTGGAGGTCTTACCGGCCGAACCGGTGACACCGACAATGGTGAGGTCCTGTTCTTCGGCAAGGCGCTGCGTTACTGCACGAGCAATCGCAGACAGTGCTGCGACGACGGCGGCCGCAGACCCATCTGTATCGTTGGCGTAAATATCCGCGTTGGCACCGTCGCCCTCGACGCGCCCGTGGGGTTCGACGACGATCGCCGGAACGCCCACCGGCCGCGCCGCCAAGACAGCAACGGCGCCTTTATCAATAGCGGTGGTGGCATAGTCATGGCCATCCACGCGGGCTCCGGGCAGCGCTACAAAGAGGCTGCCTGGGGTGACCTTGCGAGAATCGAATTCGATAAAGCCAGTCACCTGGGTGTCTGGTTCGTCGACGTTATCCAGGCGGCCGCCCGTGATCTCGGCGATCTCAGCGAGGCTTAACGCAATCATGCTTGCTCCTTGGATTCTTCGGTACTCAGGGTAGTCGCAGTAGTCGCGGCTTCAAGGGCTCGTGCCATCTCTTCGCGGTCATCGAAGTGATGGACGGTATCGCCAATGAGCTGGCCTACCTCGTGGCCCTTGCCAACGACGATGACGGCATCACCCGGCTGCGCCCACGCCACGACTTCATCAATGGCCTTGGCGCGGGAGCCTACCTCACGGATATCAGCCGCTGGGTTTGCTTCCTGGGCGCCCGCAAGCACGGCCGCACGGATGGATGCCGGATCTTCGGTACGGGGGTTGTCGTCGGTGACGACGACAAGGTCCGCGCCCTTCGCGGCGGCCGCTCCCATGAGCGGACGTTTGGAGGAATCGCGGTCGCCTCCCGCGCCGACGACGATGCCGATACGGCCTGCGCTGCCTTCCAACTGCGTGCGCAGGGTCTCCAGAACAGCTGCGATTGCAGCCGGTTTATGCGCATAATCCACCACAGCAACAAAGTCTTGGCCGCGGTCAACACGCTCCATGCGGCCCGGGACCGCGACCTTTTCTACACCTTCGAGGAAGACTTGCGGCTCGATTCCAATTGCGGCGGCCATCCCCGTGGCGAGAGCCGCATTGGCGATGTTGAAGGTCCCCGGCATAGGCAGGCGGAATTCAAACGTTCCGGCATGCTCACCGGAGGCAAGCGTTAGTTCCACCTGCTGTGCACCAGTAACCTCAGTGCTGAGTTGACGGCCAGTGATATCAGCGTCGCTTCCTTGCGGGGTCGTTGATACCCGGCTCACCGGGCGTGCTGCGGCGCGCTGCGCCATACGACGCCCCCATTCGTCATCGACGCAGATGACGGAGCGGTCGGCGGCTTGGGGGCCGTCGAAAAGCAGGGTCTTGGCCTCAAAGTAGTCTTCCATCGTCGGGTGGAAGTCCAGGTGATCCTGACTCAGGTTCGTAAAGCCACCCACGTCGAAGCGAGTTCCCTGGACTCGTCCTAAAGATAGGGCGTGGGAGGAGACCTCCATCACCACGTGCGTAACCCCCTCGGACACCATGCGTGCAAAAAGCTCCTGCAAGATCGGTGCCTCCGGAGTGGTCAGGGAAGTCGGTACCGGCTCTCGGTTAATGCGGGTACCCGTCGTACCAATGAGTCCCACCGAATAGCCCGCGTGCAAGAGGCCTGCTTCAAGGAGGTAACTCGTGGTGGTTTTGCCTGAGGTACCCGTCACCCCGAGGATGGTGAGTTTCTGCGTGGGGTGGCCATAAATCTCCGCGGACACGGTTCCGAGGATGGCGCGGATATCCTCCACCACAAGAAGCGGCCGCTTCTCTCCGGCGTCGTCGAGGATACGCTGGCCTTCGGCGTCGGTGAGAATGGCTGCAGCCTCCGTATCGGCGGCAAAGCGCGCGCCGTGAACCCGTGTGCCCGGAAGCGCCGCGAACAAGCCACCGGGCGGCAGTGCCGCCGAGTTCAGTCCACATGAGCTAACGGTAGTCGAGGCATCCCTGATCACTGTGCCCCCAGAAATCTCTGCTAGGCGCTTCAGGGTGGTGCTGCTGGTCACGGTGATTCCTCTTCTCTGTTTCTCTGTCTTTAGGTTTTCGATATGTACTTTTCGCTGTCAGAGCTGACTACTCGGCGCGCAATGTCAGTTGCGGTGCTGGCGGGGAGGGCGGGATATTGTCGCGGTCAAGGAGCCAAGATGCGATATCACTGAAAACAGGGGCTGCGGATTGGCCGCCGGAGCCGTCATCGTTGACACCGGATTCCGGCTCATCGAGCATGACGGCGACGACGAAGCGGGGGTCGTCGGCAGGCGCAATGCCTGCAAAAGTGATCCAGTATTTGGAATTGGAATAAGCCCCAGTTTCCTCATCGACTTTCTGCGCGGTACCGGTCTTGCCGGAGAGCTGATAGCCCTCGATGTTGGCGTTGCCGGCGGTACCGTTGTTCAGGCCCTGCGGATCATCCTGGAAGACCGCTCGGAACATGTCGACGACGGTGCGTGCGGTTTCGGCACTGACCACGCGGGTGGTCTCGGGCTCCTCCAGCTCTTCCTTCGTCCCGTCCGGCGCGGTAATCGAGTCAATGATGCGCGGCTCGATGCGCTCACCGTCATTGGCGAGGGCCTGGTAAACAGACGCCAGCTGCAGGGCAGTCCATGACTGGCCCTGGCCGATGGGCAGGTTAGCGAAGGTACCGCCGGACCACTGCGAACGGTCCGGAACGAGGCCCGGGGATTCGTTGGGCAGCTCGATGCCGGAGGTTTGGCCGAGACCAAACTTCTTCAGGTAGTCGGCGTATTTATCTTGGCCGAGTCGTTCCGCCAGCATCAGCGTTCCCACGTTCGATGACTTACCGAAGACGCCGGTCGTGGTGTAGGGCTCGACGTCGTGAGGCCAGGCGTCATTAACAGTCACGCCGGCCATGTCAATGGAGCCGGGCACCTGCAAAACCTCATCCGGATCAGTCAAACCCTCTTCGATGGTCGCGGCAGCAGTAATAATCTTCGCCACCGAGCCGGGCTCGAAGGGGTGCGAGACTGCCAGGTTGTCGAAAGTCTTATCCTTTTGGAGCTGCTTTTCGATGTCCTTGTTCGGATCAATCGTCCCAGTATTCGCCATGGCTAAGACCTGTCCGGTAGCGGCATCCAGCACGACCGCCTCAGCGCTTTTCGCCTTCGAGTTAGCCTTTGCCTTTTCCAGTTTCTGCTGCACGTAGGTCTGCAAATCAAGATCCAGCGTCAACGTGACATTTTTGCCGTCAGTGGTGGGTACCTGATCACGGAGGCTACCGGGAATCACCTGGCCATTGGCCGAAACGTCTTCGGTGGAGCTGCCATCAATACCCGTGAGGGTGGTATCACCGGAGGCTTCGAAACCGAACTGGCCTTGGCCGTCCATG
>DXEO01000211.1 GCA_019114925.1 Candidatus Corynebacterium faecipullorum
ACGAAACAGGACGCCCAGCCCTCTACGACAACGCTATCGACACCGACTACACCCACTCAATCGGCATTCAAAAAGGCCAAATCTAACCCCCGCGACACGCCGAGCCAGACACACATTTTGACCCTTAACCCGGCGATTACCCGCAAAAAGAAACAAGGCCTGCGTTGAAGTATGTATCTTCAGCACGGGCCTTAACGTTGTGCGCCCGGTGAGACTTGAACTCACACGTCATAAGACACTAGAACCTAAATCTAGCGCGTCTGCCAATTCCGCCACGGGCGCTGGTTTCGCTGCTGCGGAGCGCTCTTTGCTCTGCGCAACGTTCACTAGCCTACAGGGCGGCAGGCTATAGACGGAAATCCACTTTTCTGGGCGTGGTGGGTAGGCTGTTCAGAGTGAGCACCAACCCAGCACTGAAAAAGCGGATGAAGGTTCGATGGTGGCACATCGTCATCATCGCGCTCTTCGTCGTGCTCTTTTTGTTCCTTGCTTATTGGCAATGGACGCGGTTCCGCTCCGGTTCGGGAACCTTCCAGAACTTGGGATACGCCTTCCAATGGCCGCTGTTCGCGGTATTTGTTGTTTACGCTTACCGCACCGCCATGCGCTACGAAAATGAGCGGATCGATGCCGAGAACGAAGCACTGAAGCGCGGAGAAGAGCCAGTCCAATACGAGGCGGAGGACGTGCGCGCGGCCAAGGAACACACCGAGACTAAAATCGACGAAGATTTCCTCCCGCCTCGTCCGCAAATTGATGTGGAAACCTTCAACGCTATGAACAAGCAGCGCCGCCGTCGCGGCACCGAAGAGGAGAATTTATGAGCAACCCAGTGAACAACGCTGTCCATCCTGACCGCCAGGCACGTATCCGTGGCCCGCTGAAGTTCTTTTCCATTGCCGCCACGATTACCGGTATTTTCCTTCTCATTCTCGTCGCGCGCATGATCTTGCAATACGGCGTGGGCATGGAGATGCCATCGTGGGCGACGCTCATCGCCCAAGCGCACGGCGTGGCCTACATGGTCTACCTCGTGTCTATCTTGGTCCTCGGCCCGCGTGCCATGTGGCCGGTAGGCAAGCTCTTTACCACGGCGCTCGCCGGTGTTGTGCCGTTCCTCTCCTTCTGGATGGAGCACAAGCGCCGCACTGAAGTTGTAGAGCAGTTCCAGCTGTAAGGATGAGAAGCCGTAAACTCAGCACCACTCTTATCGCGCTGGTGGTGCTTCTTTCTATCGCCTGTGCTGGCTTGGGTACGTATATCGTGCGCCAACCACATGAGGTGTACACCGCGCCGGTAGAGTCAACCAATTCGCAGGTAATCAACGCCGTCGAGCGCGAGGAGCAAGTCGTTTTGCTTAGCCTCGGTATCCAAGGGCTCACGGAAAAGTCCTCCGCCGGGCAGGTATTTGGTGTGAAGGTCCCGGGGACCAGTCGCACCCAGTTTGTGCAGTATTCCTATAAAGCGAAGCTCGGTATCGAAGGCAAGGACGTTCGCGTCACCGAAACCGGCGAGCATGCCTACACGGTGCAGATTCCGGACTTCATCTTCATTGGGCATTCCGACGAGGAGTTTAAAACCGCGGTGGAAAACAACGGCGTGCTCAGCTGGACCACCCAGCCACTCGACGCCGCCTCGACAGTGACGGATGTCCTTAGCGCCGATAAGAAGCGCAAGGACATCAACGACAACCGCGAGCTCCTGCAGGACCAAGCCCGCAACTTCTATGAAGGCATCATTCGCGGGGTAGACCCCGACGCCCAGGTCACCATGGAGTTCCACTAACTCTCGTCCGCGTGGGGTGAGTTAATCACCCCACGTCGAGTGACCTCGTCTCGTGGAATGAAGCGATGTCTGTGTCGAGTGACTTCAGGTCACTCGACCTCCGTGAATTTGCGGTCCCAGTAAGCCCGCACCGGGTTGGCATCCGCAAGGAGGATGTCGAAGCGGTCATTGGCAATCTCGATGATTTCGCTCAAGACCACGCGCTGCTCCAGCTCATCCGAGTTGGACAAGCGGCGCACGCCGGCATCGATTACGCGATCGGCCGAGTCGTTGGTGTCCAGGTATGCCACAAAGGGCATGTCGAAGCGCTCTCGGTAGGCCTGTGAGACGTCGATAAGCTGCTGTGTTTGGACATCATCGAGGTCATCCAGGGCCAAGGAACCGCGGTCGGCGGAGATGGTCGCTGCCGTGTCGGAATCGGCAAGCAGTAGCTCATCCATCGCCGGGTAGTCGTGGATCAGTGCACGGCGCTGGTCGCTCGGGGCGGTGAGCACCGTGACCTGGATAGCCTCCCGCAGCTGGCTGACGTCCTGGAAGGGGCGCAGTTCCCAGGCGGCTTCGAGCGGCCAGGTTTCGTTGTTGAAGAGCGGGCGCAGAGCGCTGACGAAGCTATCGCGGTCCATCTCGTTGAGCTCCTTGAGCGAGACGCCGGCGCCGTCGAGGCGGCTGACATCATCACCGGACTGCGAGCCAACGTGGAAGAAGAACAAGTTGAGCAGAATCGCGGTAATAGCGCCGATGGACATTCCGGAGGAGACGAAGATCTGCGCCCACTCCGGGAAGGCGGTGGCCACATCCGGTTTGAAAGTGACGAGCATGGCCAGCCCCAGCGCGGTGGTAACGATGGCGGCGTTGCGGCCGTCGGTGATGTCTTCCTTCGCGATGGTCTGCAGGCCGGCCCAGGCAACGTTGGCGAATAGTGCGAGGGAGGCGCCGCCGAGCACCGGGGAGGGGATAGCCGCAACGATCGCTGCGGCCTTAGGTAGCAGGCCCAGGACGATCATGAAGCCCGCTGCTGACACCGCGACCCAGCGGGACTTCACACCGGTGAGACGGACGAGGCCGACGTTCTGCGCGAAGCAGGTGTAGGGGAAGGAGTTCATCACGCCGCCCAGGGTGGTGGAGAGGCCATCGGCGCGAATAGCGCGCACAACGTCATCGCGCTTGATGCGCTTCTTCACAATCTCACCGGTAGCGAAGACATCGCCGGTGGTTTCCACCATGGTGATGATCATGACGATGATGAGGGAGAGAATCGCCATGATGTCGAACTTCGGCATACCGAAGTAGAGAGGCGTCGTCATGCCAATGGCATCGGCCTCACGCACGCCGTCAAAGGAAGTATCGCCCAGTGCGAAGGCCACGCCAGTACCGATGACCAAACCAAGCAATACAGACAGCGTGCCCAGGAAGCCGCGGAAGAAGCGTTGCACAACAATGATGATGGCCAGCGTGCCGAAACCATAGAGCAGATCGCGCGCGGCTGGGACCTCGTCGGCGTAATTGACAAAGTCATTTGCTGAGACCGCCAGCAGCGACGTACCCATGACCAGAAGCACGGTGCCGGTGACAATCGGCGGGAAGTACTTGAGCACGCGTCCAAAGACCGGCGCGGCGAAGAATGTAAAGATACCAGCAGCAATGATTGCGCCATAGATCGTGGGTAGCGGCTGGTCACCAGCACTCATGCCGATGGCAATGATGGGGCTCACCGCCGTGGTGGTTACGCCCTGGATAATGGGCAGCCGGACACCGATGTGCTTGCCGACGCCCACCGCCTGGATCAACGTTGCCAGACCACAGGTCAACAGGTCAGCGTTGATGAGGTGAATCGTGGTGGCCTCATCGAGGCCCAAGGAGCCGGCGATGAGCAGCGGCACGATGACCGCGCCCGCATAGAAGGCGAGGACGTGCTGGAGTCCGAGCGCCGCCAGCTTCGGCGCTGGCGGGACAACATCAACAGGATGGGTTGGGGGAGTGGCAGGGCTAGCGGTAGCGGCGGTGTCAGACACGCAAAGAGCTCCTTGCTGAAGGGCGAGATGAGGATCCTGCGCATAAGAATAGAGGGCGGCGCGGACAGGCACCAAGAACTCACCTGTTAGGTGTGGGAAAGGCCACGTCAGGGGGGTGAATTACCCCCGCATCTAACCGTACGGTCGTTACCTATGAGAGAGCTGACCTGTGTGGTGCTCAAACCAGCCCGGGTGGTGGTGGGAGGCACGCATTTGTCGATATGAGGTTATGCGTTTGTACCCCTACTATGGGCTATAGAGAGGGGTTCGGTGACGTACGGGTTGACCGAATTGCCCGTGAATCGAAGTCACCTACAGCCCTTCTGCGACTAAGCGTTAAGCGTCGTGTGAACTATGAAGGGAGTCAATATGGTGACCACCGCAACTGAACAGTCCGTGCAGTTCGAGGCATGGAAGGGCTTTGAGCCCGGACCGTGGACTGAGAACATTGACGTTCGTGATTTTATCCAGCGCAACTACACCCCTTATGACGGGGACTCTTCCTTCCTCGCTGGGCCCACCGAGAAAACACTGCGCGTGTGGGATCATTTGGAGAAGAACTACCTGTCCGTCGAGCGCCAAAAGCGCATCTTCGACGTTGACACCCATACCCCGAGCGATATTGACGCTTTCCCGGCTGGGTACATCTCCGAGGACGATGACGTCATCGTCGGCCTGCAGACGGATACGCCGCTCAAGCGCGCCATGATGCCCAACGGCGGCTGGCGCATGGTCAAGCAGGCCATCAAGGAAGCCGGTAAGGAGACCGACCCGGAGATCGAGAAGATCTTCACGCGCTACCGCAAGACTCATAACGACGCGGTGTTCGATATCTATACCCCGCGCATCCGCGCAGCGCGTTCCTCCCACATCATCACCGGCCTGCCGGATGCCTACGGCCGCGGCCGCATCATCGGCGACTACCGCCGCGTGGCCCTTTACGGCGTGGACTACCTTATTGCTGAGAAGGAAGCATCCAAGCATGCGGTGGGGGACCTCGGCTTCTCCGAGCACTGGGCACGCTACCGTGAGGAGCACGCCGAGCAGATCAAGGCTCTGAAGAAGCTCAAGGTCATGGCTGAGTCTTATGGCTTCGATATCTCGAAGCCCGCGAAGACCGCCCACGAAGCAGTGCAGTGGACCTACTTTGGCTACCTGGCCTCCATCAAGTCCCAGGACGGCGCCGACATGTCCATCGGCCGCCTCTCCGCATTCTTCGACTGCTACTTCGAGCGCGACCTTGCCGCTGGCATCCTCACCGAGGAAGACGCCCAAGAAATCATCGACCAGCTGGTGCTCAAGCTGCGCATCGTCCGATTCCTGCGCACCGAGGACTATGACCAGATCTTCTCCGGTGACCCGTACTGGGCAACCTGGTCCGATGCCGGCTTTGGCGACGATGGCCGCCACATGGTGACCAAGACTTCCTTCCGTCTGCTGCAGACGCTGATTAACTTGGGCCCGTCCCCGGAGCCGAACATCACCATCTTCTGGGATCCGCAGCTGCCGGCGGGCTACAAGGAATTCTGCGCCCACATCTCGATTGAGACCTCCTCCATCCAGTACGAGTCCGATAAGCAGATTCGTGACCAGTGGGGCGATGACGCCGCTATTGCGTGCTGCGTGTCCCCGATGGCCGTCGGCAAGCAAATGCAGTTCTTCGGTGCCCGCGTGAACGCCGCCAAGGCCCTGCTCTACGCCATCAACGGTGGCCGCGACGAGGTCAGCGGCAAGCAGGTCGTGGATGGCTACGAGCCTATCCAGGGCGATGGCCCGCTCGATTTCGATGAGGTCTGGCAGAAGTACGAGGAGATGCTGGACTGGGTCGTCGGCACCTACGTTGAGGCCCTCAACATCATCCACTACTGCCACGACAAGTACGCCTACGAATCAATCGAAATGGCGCTGCACGATTCCGATATCGTGCGCTCCATGGGCTGCGGTATCGCCGGCCTGTCCATCGTGGCTGACTCGCTCTCCGCCATAAAGTACGCCAAGGTCTACCCGGTGCGCGATGAGACCGGCCTCATCGTGGACTACAAGACCGAAGGTGATTTCCCCTTCTACGGCAACGACGATGACCGCGCCGATGATATCGCCGCCACCATCGT
>DXEO01000212.1 GCA_019114925.1 Candidatus Corynebacterium faecipullorum
CCCACCGCTCGGTCATCGAACAAGCTACGGCACTCGCGGGTGAGGAGATTAGGACAGCGGTCGTTGCCTTCGGAATCTTGGGTGACCAAGAACGCGCTGAGCACGACGAGGCCCATGCCTTCGACATCGCACTGGTGGACTATGCCGCGCAAGTCTCGATGCTTACCGTGCTTGCGGACGTCATGACTAAAGGCCATATCGTGGCCTTTTCCTCCATCGCGGGCTGGCGTGCGCGCCGCGCCAACTATGTCTATGGCTCGACCAAAGCGGGCTTGGATGCATTCTGCCAAGGTTTGGCAGATCGTTTGCACGGCAGCGACCTAGCGCTGATCACCGCGCGCCCCGGCTTCGTGATTGGGTCGATGACTAAAGGCATGAAACCCGCGCCCTTGTCGGTGACGCCAGACGTCGTGGCGCAAGCTGTAGTGAAGGCCATCGAGTCCTCGTCGGGTACCCAGTCCCCGTCGGATTCGCGGCCGGTCTCCCGCACGCTGTGGATCCCCCGGAAGCTTCAATTGTTGGCCTGGGTTATGAAGCTTGTTCCGCGCCCCATATGGCGGCACATGCCGCGCTAAGGGCGGCCGAGGGCGGGGGAGTTGGCATCGAAAATAAAGCCGCGCGGTGCAAGGACTCGCAGCACGACATCAGCATCACCTTCGGGCAAATCGTGGATGACCAAACCCCGCCACGGCGTTACTGAAATCAACGCGCCCAGCTGTGCAATGAGTCCTGCATACTCCCCAGGCAGGACGCCATCTTGCAGGCCCGCGCCCAGATCAACGCGGCCGGGCTTGGTGTGATCGGTCAGCCAGCCGATGGGCAAGGCCAGCTGTGTAGGGGCCGTACGCGCAGACAAGGCAAAGCTATCGAGGTCTTCAGGAAGCCCATTGGACACCTCGAGCACATAGTCCACGAGCTGCGAGATTGCGTCTTCTAACCCCAAGGCCGGCCCGGTTGCTGCTCCCTCTCGGATGAGGCGCGCGGAGCCGGCATCCTCGTCTTCTCCAGTGCTAGCACCGGATAGTTGGAGCCCAGCCGCCACACCGTGCGAGAGGAGATCGCCCGCGCCACCATCGATGCCGAAGACTGCATCCTGGACGAGAGCGGGGGAGGCTCCTTCGGCTGCAGCCAAGGCATCAGCAACGCGCTGCGCCACACGGCGTGCATGAAGGGAGAGAGGAGAGGCCAGCACGTGGGCGTCGGTGGTGGGCAGGGGGACGTCGCCAAGCACCTGCTTATCACGGATGCCGCGCAGGCTGATAACGCTGTGCTCCTCAAGGTACACATGGCCATCGCCATGTTCCCTGGCGGCCTGGCCTAGGGCAAGCCACTGCTCGGGGGTGACAACACCACCGGCGGGATGGAAACTCAAGGTATCGGATTCGGGATGCTTCGACACGGGAAGGGACATGGTGGGTCAGTCTAATCGCTCCGGGAGGGTCTCCAGCGAACCGGCAAGTCCAGCAAGTATGGTGGGCTGCATGCCGTTTCTTCTGTTCATCGCGTACATCCTCCTCGAAACCCTGGCGTTTTGGGCAGTAGCCGAGTGGATTGGTGTGCTGTGGGCGCTATTAGCCTTGGCGCTGACCATGTTCTTCGGTATGACGATAGCCAGCTGGGAAGTCCGCCGCATGATGGTCAGCCGCATCCGCCAGACCGAAGACGGGGTCTATGTAATGGAGGATCCCACTCCAGGTAAAACAGCCGGCAACGTCGGCCTGACTATGGTGGGCGGAATCTTGCTTTCACTGCCTGGTTTCGTCTCCACGATCATCGGGGTTCTGCTCATTTTTGCGCCAACACGTTCCGTCATCCGCACGCTTCTTGCTGCGTCGATGTTCCGGAAAATCGAAGATATGGGTGTGCGCGTTTACGAGGCCTCACCCATGGCGCAGCACCGCGATTCCTATGGTTCCTTTGGAAGTTTCGGACCGGGCGCTGCCGGCAGCGCCATGGGAGGTAGCGGACAAGCGGATGAAGTTCTCGATGAAGATGAAATCCGCACATGGACCCAACACGTCAAGCCCGAGGATTTTGAGGACGGAAACAAGTAGTGCTCACTGTGTGTGCCCGGCTTGTCCTCGCAGGTCTTTCGGGCGCGGTCACGTATCTATCGGTGGAGCCGCGCGGCTGGTGGGCTGCGGGGATCATTGGGGTGGCCATGTTGGTGGCTGCGTTATCGCCTTGGCGAAAGCCTCTGCATTTAGGGTGGGCGGCGCTCATCGCTGTGGTCCATAGCGCTGTCTTGTACCTCTTCACTCTGCCGTGGATTGGTGAGCTCGTGGGCAACATGCCCTATATTGCGCTCGCCATTTTCCTGTCCCTGTACAGCATCCTCCTGGGTATCGGCGGGGCAGCGTTGCTGCGTTTAAACTATGGCTTTGCACTTTTTTCTTTCTTTTATGTGGCGGTGGAAATGCTGCGCTCCTCCGTGCCCTTTGGAGGGTTTGCCTGGGTACGTCTGGCGTGGGGACAGATTGAAGGGCCGCTCGCTAACCTTGCCCCATGGGGTGGGCCTGCGCTCATTAGCTTTGCCGTTGTCTGCGTCGCCGCGGGTGTGGTGGGCCTTGCGCGCGCACCACGGTTGGCCTGCGCCTTCCTGGTGGTGCCGCTTCTTGCAGGGCTCATCGCAGCGCAAGGCGTGAATCGACCTAACCACACCACAGGCACGGTCACGGTAGCCGCTGTCCAGGGCAACGTCCCGCGGCTGGGCCTTGACTTTGCAGCGCAACGCCGCGCAGTGTTGGATAACCATGTCCGCGTCACTGAGCAGGCAGCCCAGGATGGCGCACGGCCAGACATCGTCATTTGGCCTGAGAACTCCTCTGATATCAATCCTTTTGCCAACGAGGACGCACGGGTGCTTATCGACGGCGCCGCCCACGACATCGACGCGCCCATCTTGGTCGGCACTCTCACCCGAGATGAAGTCGGCGCGCGCAATACCATGCAGGTATTCAACCCGGATGGTTCGGTGGGGCAGCACCACTATAAGAAGTATTTGCAGCCCTTTGGTGAGACGATGCCGATGCGCGAGTTCTTTAGGAAGATCACCGACTTGGTAGACCTAGCGGGCGACATGAAGCCCGGTGATGGTTCGGGCGTGGTGACCATGGCTGGAACTGCAGTGGGCGTTGCTACGTGCTACGAGGTCAGCTTTGACCAGGCGTTCCGAACAGCCATTGATAACGGCGCGCAAATTCTCACAACACCAACAAATAACGCCACCTTCAGCGATTCTGACATGACCTACCAGCAGCTGGCTATGAGCCGCCTGCGCGCAATGGAAACAGACCGAGCCGTGGTTGTGGCCGCCACATCAGGGGTCTCAGCGATCGTTCACCCGGATGGCTCCGTGAGCCAGGCCAGCGGTATCTTTGAACCGGCCTATCTCGAAGAAGAGCTTCCGCTGCGAGAAGGGCGCACATTTGCGGTGCGTTATGGTTCGCTCCTGCAGTGGCTCATGACTATTATTGGAACGGTCTGCGCGCTGTTTGCGATCTATTCCACCCGCTTGTCTGGACGACGCAGCGCGTCTTAAAGCAGAAACCTAAAGGAGCAAGGAACTAGTGAGCTCGACCCACGAATCTACTCTGGTCATCATCCCCACCTACAACGAGATTGAGAACCTGCCGCTGATTACCGGCCGCGTGCGCAAGGCCACTCCCGAGGTTCACATCCTGATCGTGGACGATAATTCCCCGGATGGCACCGGAGAGGCTGCAGACAAGCTCGCTGCTGAGGATTCTCACCTGCACGTGCTGCACCGCGAAGGCAAGGGTGGCCTTCTTGGCGCTTATATCGCCGGCTTCGAGTGGGGCCTAGAGAAGGATTACCATGTTCTGTGCGAAATGGATGCCGACGGCTCCCACGCACCAGAACAGCTCCACCTCTTGCTTGAGGAAATTGAAAAGGGCGCAGATCTGGTCATTGGCTCCCGCTACGTACCGGGTGGAGAGACAGTGAACTGGCCTGCCAACCGCGAACTGCTGTCCCGCTTGGGCAACAAGTACATTTCTGTTGCCCTGGGTGCCGGCATCAATGACATGACTGCCGGCTACCGTGCTTTCCGGCGTGAGCTGCTTGAGCACCTCGACTTTGAGGAGCTTTCCAACGCCGGATACATCTTCCAGGTGGACGTTGCCTTCCGCGCCATCAAGGATGGCTTCGATGTCCGCGAGGTTCCGATCACCTTCACCGAGCGCGAGCTTGGTGAATCCAAGCTGGACGGCTCCTTTGTCAAGGATTCCCTGCTCGAAGTCACCAAGTGGGGAGTGGCTCACCGCTCCGAGCAGATCAGCGATTTCACATCGGAAGTATCCAAGATCGCCTCCCGCACGGTCAAGGACATGGAGCTTGGCCCTAAGGCCACCACGGCCAAGAACGCTGTATCGGACTTCGTTTCCGAAGTCTCTAACCTAGCTAAAGGCACCTTCAAGAAGTAACTCGATGCCCGCGGCGTCTCATCCACGCCCATGAATTAGAAGAACTAAGCCCGGAAGCCACGGCATGGCTTCCGGGCTTTGTCATAGGGTCCAAACTAGTGCTACTGTCATAGGTAGCACTCTAGATGGCGCACAGTGACTCACTTCACTGTTTCTCACACTACGGATCGTTCGGCACGTACCTGCCG
>DXEO01000213.1 GCA_019114925.1 Candidatus Corynebacterium faecipullorum
GATGTCTTGGCCGTAGCCGCGGAAAGCAGCGACGAGCTTTTCGGGGGCGCCCGCTATTGCTGCCCCCAAGTGCAGGGGGCGCTCGATGGTGTAGGCGGCGGTCTTGAAACGGTTGACGGAATCAGCCAACGTGGCGTCCTCAGAACCTTCCGCTTCGAGGCAGATATCTAGCATCTGCCCGCCGATCACTTCGCGGCGCATAGCGCGCCAAGGTGCGCGGGCGCGCGCGAGTGCCTCAGGGCTAAGTCCAGAGTCCTGGAGCATGTCTTCCGCCCAGACCAGGGCCATGTCACCCACCAGGATGGCGAGAGACTGGCCGAAGAAATCAGCATCCCCGTGGAAGCGGAGCTCACGATGGCGGGCTGCTACGCCACGGTGAACGGTAGGGTTACCGCGCCGGGTATCGGAAGCATCCACGATGTCATCGTGGATCAGGGCGCAGGCTTGGATGAACTCTAAAGATGTGGCTGCGCGGAGCATGGCCTGTGGGGACTCCGTCCCCTCGAGCCCGCGCGCGCCGATAAAACCTGCCCATGCATAGAGGGGGCGGATGCGCTTTCCGCCATCCAGCACGAAGGATTCCAAATAGGAAATCGC
Source organism: Candidatus Corynebacterium faecipullorum (assembly GCA_019114925.1). Classification (GTDB taxonomy): domain Bacteria; phylum Actinomycetota; class Actinomycetes; order Mycobacteriales; family Mycobacteriaceae; genus Corynebacterium; species Corynebacterium faecipullorum. The sequence continues at coordinate 598 of DXEO01000213.1, forward strand.
GTTGGTTACCGGAGCGCCGATGGATGCGATGGCATCACGCTGGCGGTCTAGAAAAAGCGCGAGCTCCTCGCGTACGGCTGCGGGAATTTCGTCCAAGGAAGGTATCTGCGGTGTAGTCACGCCTGCCACTTTACCTGGGCAGGTTCAGGGTTAAGGCGCCAGGTTAAGCGGTGTCGGTTGGTGCGAGCGGCACAGTCGATTGCAGGATTGCGAAGGGGCGGGAATCAGCGGGGTAATGGAGGTCACGGAGGAAATCGCCAAAGCCCATCTTGCGGTAGAGGCCAAAGGCGGAGTTGGCTTCATTGGGAACCTCCGGTGTGGAGAGCAAAATATAGCGAGCGGGAAGATTCCAGGCTAAGGCTTCTAGCAGTGCGCGACCCAGGCCGTGGCCTTGTTTCGCGGGGAGCACGTGGATCTCTGCCAGCTCGAAGTAATTGTGGAGAATCTCTTCTTGCTCTGGGGTGGGGCCGCCGCTGGCGGCGAGTGCACGGCGGAGCTGTTTATCCCACCAGGTATCAGGGGCGCCTAGGAAGCCGTAGGCAAAGCCAGCGATGCCATATTCATCGGTGGCCACAACGCAGGAAAACCCTGGGCGCATGAGATCTGCGCGCCACCGCGAGATGGAACCATCGCGCACCGAGGGGTTGTAGTCCATCGCTGCAATGTAGATATCCACCAAGTGCGGGAGGACAATGGCGAACTCTTGGGGGCTTAAGCGGCGCAGCGTGTAACTCACATGTCTAATAACAACAGATTCTCGCGGTATGTGAAAGCACTCGGGAAAACTTCCCTCAAGCGCCATGGCGTGCGTGTTCGAAAAAATTCGAAATAATGCTCTAAACCTATTGTTAAATTCGAACACCTGCTCTAAAATTGGAGGTGGATGTAGGAAGGTGATTTTAAGGTGAATCGCAACAACGAACAACAGCAGAAAATCAACAGCATCAACAGCATCAACAGCACAGTCTGTATCGACAAACTGAGGAAGAAGCCCAAGGGGGAGAGGACATGGCACAGGTAATCTCAGCAACAGCGGCGGCCCGCAGCCGGAACCGTGAGGCTATGCAGCGGGTGCAGCGAGACCGTTTTGTGAACCAAGCACTAGACCTCTTAGCGGATGCGCGGAGTAGCGCGGCAGAAGGAAGCTTTGCGGATGCTTTGGAAATGGCGTACCGCGCCTCGCTACGTGCAGCCGGGGCACGCGTGGCGGCGTCCACGGTGTCGCGCCGCAGGCGCTTGCCTACTTCCGCCTGGGAGCAGGTGTCTCTCATTGGCCCGGCTGATGCGCAGTGGGCAGAGGAGTTTAAGGAGTACTCCCGTGTGCGCTCACGTGTGGCCTCTGGCCTAGATCCGGTCCCTGAGCCGGATTCGGTTTATCAGTACTTAGCGCTTGCCGCACGTTATGTGGATGCGACTGAGTCCGAGCTGGGCTTCGGAGCAATGGCGGCCTAAGGCTAGGTCCAGGGGCATAGGCCGTGAGGGGGGTAGCGCGGCTAAATTATGAACTGTCTTTGTGGGAACTATCTCGCTATCCTTGACGTTATAGAGGTAGTAACCCACATTCCCAGTATTACTACCTAAACCCCAACCCATTACGGAGGACGCTGTGGCCCTTTCTGAGCACGAACAGCAAGCGCTGCGTGAAATTGAACAGTCGTTGCTGGCCAATGATCCTGATTTTGGCGCGTCTGTATCCGGTGAAACTTCTTTCGGCGGGAACTCGGGTGCCATCACCCTCCGCGGAGTGGCCTTGATTGTTGTTGGCCTCTGCATGATGGTGGGCGGTATCGCGTTGGCTCAGCAATCTCTGTGGTTTGTCAGCCTCTCCGTCCTTGGCTTCCTCGTTATGTTCGGCTCCGGTGTCTGGATGCTGCGCGGAAAGTCTGAAGATTCTCTGGTTGCAGTCGGCACGCAGGCCCCTGCGCGCGGGCGCGGCAAGCAATCCAAGAGGGACGGTAGCGGCGTTGGAAACCGCTTGGAAGATAATTTCCGCCGTCGCTTTGAGGAACGCTAGGCACCAATTAAAGCACTCGTGGGAGTTGTATAGATAGCTGTACTCTCGCCCCGCAGCCCTCCGCGTGAATTCGCGGAGGGCTCTTTTGCTCTTAGCTGTTCTTAGTCGGTTTTATCTGTCCTGGTCTGCTCTCATCCGCGGAGGAAGGTGGGGCCACAATGGCATCGGCCATTGCATAAAGAGTCTGTGTCGCGCTATCGAGCTGCTCCGGAGAGCGCTCCGCTAACTCCGAAGCGCGAAGGATGGCTGCGTTGAGCAGCGAAATGTCTACCGCGGAAACACCGGGGCAGAACGCATCAACGATGGAGGCGAAGCCGCCATGTGAGCGTTGCACTTCTTCGTCAGCAAAAGCCTGGGGGAAGTGTTGAGCGGCGGTCATCAGATGGCCGTGGGCGCCATGAACGAAGAGCTCGAGTGTGGCGTCCACATAGGCGCGGAGGCGCTTCGTGGGTTCGGGGGGAGCCACCTTCATGGCGGCCTCGAGCTGTTCATTCCACAACTGTGTGGCCTGGATGAGAAGCTGCACCAGCAAATCGTGTTGAGAAGACACATACCGATAGACACTGGGGCGAGCAAGCCCGACCTCCGCAGCTACCTCGGCCAAGGTCGGTACCGCACCACGGTTGTTGACGATCAACCTCTCGGCAGCCTCCAGCACCGCGCGGTGCTGGACGGCGCGGTGCTCGGCTACTGTCGTTTCAGTGATCTTCGGCATGCGCGTAATTCTACGTTAAGCTGCGCATTCTTTTCCTACTCTGACGCTGGGCTTGCGGCAGGCGTCAAGCGGCCGTCGACCATCTCATAGACTTTGTCGCAGTGCTCCAGGACTTCATAGTCGTGAGTGACCATGATGCCCGCGACCTTAAAGTCGTGGCATTCTTTTGCCAATAGCGCCACGATCTCTTGGGAACGTGCGCGATCGAGGGCGGCGGTGGGTTCGTCGACAAGCAGTACCTGGGGATCGCCCACGAGCGCGCGGGCGATGCCGACGCGCTGGCGCTCACCGCCGGACAAGCTTCCTGGACGGTGCTTCGCCCGATGCTTCATACCGACCTTGGCGAGCAGCTCAGCACTGGAGTAGCGCCCAGTCTTGCCGATGACCTTGGTGGCGAGCTCGATTTGTTCCTCTGCCGTCAGGGCAGAGGGAAGGTTACCTGTGGACTGGAAGACGAAGCC
>DXEO01000214.1 GCA_019114925.1 Candidatus Corynebacterium faecipullorum
CGCGTGGATAGTTGCGGCATTTGGCACCGTCCTCTTTGGCGCAGTTGCCTTTGTTACGTGGAAGCGATAAGTAAGAACCGTTTCGCCGAGACGGTTCTTCATCAGTCGAGGCGGTACACCTCGTAGTCATCCGGCACACCCGCACCGGGGACGTGCTGCAGACCGAGCTTCAACGCTAGGGCAATCGACGCCTCATTGGTGGGATTGATGATGGCGACGACAGTAAGCTGCGGGAAACGCTCGCGCGCACTGGCAATTGCAGCGGCTGCGGCTTCCTTGGCGTAGCCTTTCCCCTGGGATTCGGGTGCGAAGCGGTAGTAGAGGTTGAGTACTTCTTCACCTGCTTCCTCGCTATGACGCACACCCGTGAAACCTATGGTCGTACCATCAAGCGTGGACACCACGTAATAGCCCAGCTGCTTCTCACACCAATTGGCTTGCCACGCGCGAGCTAACTCCACAGCTTCTTCCCTGGACTTCATCGCCAGTTCAGGGCAGTGCTCGTACGTACGGGCATCCGAGTGAATAGCAAAGATGGCGTCAATATCGGCATCCGTAGGCACCGACAATGAAAGCCGCGGGGTGTGGAGGGAGAAATCGTGTTTCATAGGGAGTCCTGTTAGTGAAGTTCGCAGTGCTCCCAATTTATCCAATCTGCACGCGTGTGGTGCAGTCAATCTTGGCGTAGGGGCGTCCCTTTTTATCAACGCTGGTCATTGCGTAGTTGCCGCCGTAGGCGCGGCAACCGGTGTAGTTATCCACCGGATTGCTGGGCGCCGGTGCAGCCGGTGCTTGGTAGGCGGGTGCAGCGTGCTGGGCTTCCTGCTCTGCACGACGGGCTGCCTCCGCGGCCTCTTGTTCGGCACGGCGAGCTGCTTCTTCTGCTTCACGTTGCGCGGCCTCTGCAGCTTCACGCGCTGCTTCTTCCTCGGCGCGTTTCTTCTCGCGTGCGTCTGAAGCATAGGTGATTTTGCGGTTTAAGAGCGTTTCAATCTCGGTAGCGTCACTGTCGAGCTCTTCTAGCAACTCGACATTCTTATTCCCGAATGCTTCTTTCTGGAATTCAGATTGTTCTGCGGCTGCTTCTTCCAGTGCAGAAATTGATTTCCTTGCATCGGCTACGCGAGACACATGAACATGAGCTCCGTTTAGCTGCTTGTCATCCCACATGTCATCGAAGCGGAACTGCTGCGCCTCATCCACAGCGGAGCGTGCGTCCTGGTAGGACTGGTAGGCGCTGTCATCACCAAAGGCGCATTCCGGGCCGGCCGAGTTTATGCCCTTGCCCGCAGCACGGGCTCGGTCGGCCGCGGCAGAGACCTCCGAGAAGAAACGAGAGTTTCCGCCTACCTTGATCGGAACAGCGAAACCCTCCTCAGCAACGGAAGCGGTGACCAGCGATCCTTCCTTGAATACACCGGCCAACGTGCGGCCGTATTTGTCCTCGCGTTCAGCGTCGTACTCCAGTGTCACTACCGTGCCCACTGGTAGTAGGCCTGCTAGGTACTGCTTAGATTCTTCGGCCAAGCACTCTTTGCCCATCGCCGGGGTATCGATGTTGAGCAGGCGAATACGTGTGGTCTCACCGCCTTGCACTACATCGATGGTGTCGCCATCGATGACGTTGTGGACCGTAATGACGTCATCGGAAGAGTCTGGCCCTAATACGGCGTAGGCACCGTAACTCACTCCACCAGCGGCTAACAGCCCAGCGACAACCTTGAAAAATCCCATATCAAGAACCCCACGAGAGAAAGAGAGTAACAAGAATAACAGGAGTATATATGCTGGTATTGCAGGGGACTATAGGAGCGCTCCAATTCTGCAGACCTGCTGAGCGCCCCAATAACTAGCATTAATGCTGATTTGTAGGGAGAAACCTAAAGACCAGAAGTGTTTCCTGGATAATTGACCTATGGAATATCGAGAAGAGTTTGAGTTGGATCCTCGGGTTACGAGCTCGCGCTTGTCTCATGACTTGAGGATTGCTCACGAAATCGCACCGATCGTGGAGAACCTCATGGGCGAAGGGCGATCTATCATCGACCCTTCGGTAATTATCTGGACGCCTGAGGCAGCTATTGAAGTCCGCGAAAGGATAGCCAAGGACCCGATCGTTGGAACCAGCATGTCTCAATGGGAGAAGCTCGACGTACAGCTAAACGGTGCTTCAGAAGGCGTAACTCTTTTAGTAGCCGAGCTTGTCTTTCTCCGTGAGCATGCCCTCATCAATTCTCGCCCGTCGACTCGGATTAAGCATGTTGACCTTGTGCTTGAGCGTCTCGGAGGGGAAGTTGGAATCCCAGATAACATGCTTGAGTGGATGAACAGGAAATCCGGTATCGCTGGCCTTAAGGCAGGCCGAGCTTTCAACGGAGATATGTGGCGACACGTTTCATGGATGGCTGGCTTTGTAGAAGAATTCCGTCAGCAGCCTGAACCTGAACGAAGAGCTATCTTGCGCGATCCAGCTAAACTGCAGGACTTCATGCTTGATCTGGATATTGATGACCGATCAGATATCAGGAACATTATGCAGTTCCTGCTGTTCCCAGAAGCTTTTGAAGCAATTTCGGCGCAAGGATTGAAGGAGAGAATAGTTGGTGAGCTTTGCTCGATGATTGGCGGTCGATCGGGGGAAACGCCGCAGGCCATCGACCGTGACCTGTATTCCATCCGAGCGGCTATAGCAGAGGAGGTTGAGGGCGAGTTTGGGTTTTGGACCCCGGCTGTATTCGCCCTATGGAACGAGGAAGACACAGAAGAGCCCCAACGCCGTAACTATTGGCTCTATGATCCCGGTGATAGCCAGCAACGATGGGATGAGTTTGTGGGTGAAGGGCTCATCGGGCTCGGCTGGGATGGTTTAGGGGATTTTGGTGCATATCCAGATCGTGCAGCTATTGAAACTGAGATGCAGAAGGATGATTCTGTAAAAATCTCTCGCAATCAGCCATCGGCCGTTTGGGAGTTTCAACGAGAGATCCAAGTTGGAGACATTGTTTTTGCTCGCCGTGGCAAGAACAAAATTCTTGGACGAGGGGTTGTTGACTCTGCCCCGCGCTACGAAAAGAACCGCAGCGAGTTTAAGAATGTGCGTGATGTGGAATGGGAGTTCACTGGGGAATGGGAATACCCCTTGAACGCTATCCAAAAATCACTGACACGGATCACCGATAAGCGTGGCTTGATCGATCAGCTCGATGCTTTGTTCGCTGTGGAGCGAGAAGACGAGCTAAGTCCCGTTTCCTCAGTTAAGGCATACACTGATAAAGAGTTCTTAAATGAAGTTTTCTTAAACAGACACCAGTTTGATCGTTTGCTGTCATTGATTGGTCGCAAGAAGAATGTCATCTTGACCGGTCCGCCTGGCGTTGGCAAGACATATGTCGCGCGCCGAATCGCATTTGCAGATATGGGGGAAAGGGACTCTTCGCGAATTGAGCAGATACAGTTCCACCAAAGCTATTCCTATGAGGACTTTATGATGGGTTTCAGGCCCAATAAAGATGGTGGCTTTGATTTGGTGAATGGGCCTTTCTACGCCTTCTGTGAGAAGGCCCGAGAGGAACCCGACCGTCATTTCTTCTTCATTATTGATGAGATTAACCGCGGCAATGTATCGAAGATTTTTGGAGAGCTACTGATGCTCATTGAATCTGACAAACGTGGCCAAGGGCTACGGCTTATCTACAACGACGAGATCTTTAGCGTTCCCGAGAATGTGTACCTTATCGGAACTATGAATACCGCGGACCGCAGTCTCGCGGTAATGGATCATGCGTTGCGCCGGCGTTTTGGATTCTTCAACTTGCCGCCAGCGTTTGAATCCTCTGGTTTTCAGGCTTGGCAGGAATCACAGGAAAGCGGATCACTTGACGCGCTGGTGGAGGTTATCAGGACTCTGAATGAAGTAATCGCAGATGATCCGAGGTTGGGACGTGGTTTTTTGATTGGCCACAGCTACGTCGTCCAAGGCTCTAGTGGGGATGAAACCGAAGACGATTGGCTTTACTCAGTCGTTGAAGATGACCTTGTTCCGTTGCTGGAAGAATACTGGTTTGATGAACCCGCGCTTGTAGACTCGTGGGCGAATCGTCTGCGCGAGGCGGTGAAATAGTGCCAGCAGGCTCCCTAAAGCCGAAGAGTTCGCTTGTTCTTCGGAACATTTATGTCATGCTGGCTTATGCCTTTGACTCTATTAGCCGCATTGAAACTGCATTATTCGCTGGTGAAGAGTTTGAGAACCTTCATGAGCTGTGTTCAGAGATCCTCATTCAAGGAATTGAGGCTCAGGTTAAGCGAGGCTTGCATCACGACTATCGGCGTTCACAAGAAGAGCTACGGACGGTGCGTGGGCGCATTGATTTTGCAAGCACGATAGCCACCGCTGCGCGTAGCCGTGGTGCGATTGTGTGCGAGTTTGATGAGTATCTGCTTGATACTCAGCACAATAGGATTCTCAAGACGGTGGTGGAACTGCTTCTTGCGGAGGGGGAGTTGAGTCGACACCGTCGGCACAGGCTCGGGAATGCTCTGCGGTTTTTCCTCGAAGTCCGATCAATCCCACCGCGTTCAATCCGTTGGCGCGAAGTGCACTACACACGTCTAACTACTGAATACAAGCTCATGCACGGAGTTTGTTGGATGGTCATTGAAGGACTCATGCAACGTGAGTCCGAAGGTGGAATCACACTGGCCTCGTGGTTGGGAGAAGAAGCAGAGAGCAGGCTGTATGAGCGGTTTCTGCTCCGTTACTATCAGCGGCACTATCCAGAATTGAATCCGTCTTCTCCCCACATTTCTTGGGATTTGAGCGGGGAAGTACGGGGAGAAGAACAGCTTCCCATCATGCGTTCTGACGTGGTGCTGGCAAATGGTTCATCCGTTCTAGTCATCGATGCGAAGTATTATCGTTCGACCATGCAGCGGTCACCCTTTGGTAAGGCAACGCTTCGTTCTGAGCATCTCTACCAATTACTGAGCTATGTGATTAATTTTGCTCGAACCAGTGGAACCGAGGTTTCAGGTCTCTTGCTGTACGCAAAAACTAACGAGGAAATTTTCCCCGACTTTTCTGCATCGATTTCTGGTTATCGTATAGCCGCGAAGGCTTTGGATCTAGATGCGCCATGGAGAGAAGTTCAAGAGCAATTGGATGCCGTGGTTGAGAGGTTACTCTTGAATGAGAAATAAGTGTGATGAACCAGGACTTAGTTGGAAGTGCGTTTGTCGGAGACTCTCGAACTCCTGAGCCACAATCTGCCCAATAAGGTCCATCCCCGCTGATACCTTGGACTCCATGAGTCTCTCCGATTTCTCTCAGCTCGCCCCCGGCGTGACCATCTCCTGCCGCGACGAGCATTGGCTGGTCAGCAACGTCGCGCGCACCACCGATGGCTTCCGTATTCGGGCTCGCGGCGTGAGCGACTACGTGCGCGATACCACCGCCACTTTCTTTACTGCGCTCGATGACATCGAGGTCTTCGACCCTGCCAACGTCACGGTCCGCCCGGATGAGTCACCGCAGTTTCGGCATACCCGCCTGTGGCTGGAATCTACGCTGCGCCGCACGCCGGTGCCGCTGTACCAAAAGCAGCTGGAAGTGGCCACGCAGATGCTGGCGGACCCACTGGATTATCAGCTCTCCGCTGTGAAGTCGGCGCTGTCCGATGAGCGCATCCGCCCGCGCGTGCTGCTGGCGGATGCCGTGGGCCTGGGCAAGACGTTGGAGATCGGCATGATCTTGGCGGAGCTTATCCGCCGCGGTAGGGGAGAGCGCATCCTCGTCGTCACACCGAAGCACGTTATGGAGCAGTTCCAGCAGGAGCTGTGGACGCGTTTTGCCATCCCGCTGGTTCGCCTAGATAGTCAGGGCATCCAGAAGGTCCGCCAGAAGCTGCCGGCATCGAAGAACCCCTTTACTTATTTCCCGCGCGTCATCGTGTCGATGGATACGCTTAAAGCGCCGAAGTACCGCGCGCAGCTGGAGAAGGTCCGCTGGGATGCCGTCGTCATCGATGAGATTCATAACGCCACGAACGCCGGCTCCCAGAACAATGAATTGGCCCGCACGCTGGCACCGACTACCGAGTCCCTCATTCTGGCATCGGCCACCCCACACAACGGCCGCGAGGAATCTTTCAAGGAAATCCTGCGCTTGCTCGACCCGCTCTCCGTGCTCCCGGATGGCTCCATTGACATGGAGGCAGCAAAGAAGCTCATTATCCGCCGCCACCGCAATTCACCGGAGGTTGCCTCCGTGGTGGGGGAGAAGTGGGCCAAGCGCGGTGAGCCCCGCAATATCTTGGTGGATGCCTCCCCGGAGGAAAACGCGGTAGCACGCGCTATCGCTGAGGATTGGGTCAACGCCCCAGCCACCACAGCCAATGATCGCCTCTTTCCTTGGACTTTGGTCAAGGCTTTCTTGTCCTCACCGGCAGCGCTCGCGGAATCTATTGCTGCGCGCCTAAAGCTCTACAAGCCCAAGGAGCAGGACAAATTAGAGCGCCTCGCTGAGCTCAACAACAAGGTTACGGAGGAGAACTCCCATAAGTTCGCCGCGCTCATTGATTACCTTATGGAGATAGGTATTAAGAAGGGCTCCGATCGCCGCGTCGTCATCTTCTCGGAGAGGGTGGCTACGCTGCGGTGGTTGCAGGAGAACGTCGCCAAGCATCTCAAGCTCCCAAAGGGCGCGGTGAAAGTCATGCACGGCGGCCTGTCGGATTCGGATCAGCTGGCGCTTATCGACGAATTCAAGCGCACCGACACCCCTCTTCGCGTTCTCATTACTGGCGACGTCGCCTCCGAAGGCGTGAACCTGCACGCCCAGTGCCACCACCTAGTGCACTATGACATCCCGTGGTCGCTCATCCGCATCCAGCAGCGCAACGGTCGCATTGACCGCTATGGCCAAGAACACGAGCCGAAGATTACCTCCTTGTTGCTGGACCCGAAGGACGCGGAGGTGGCCGATTCCATCGGTGAGCTGCGTGTGCTTACTCGCCTCATTGACCGCGAGTATTCCGCCAACCAGCTCCTCGGTGATGCCGCCCCACTCATGGGCAAGCACAATCCTAAGGCGGAGGAAGATGAGATTCGCGCGGTTCTCATGCACGAGCGTGACTTCGATGAGGTTGTTGCCTCCCCGGAGGAGATCCTCACCGGCGCGCACGCCAAGTCGGTGCCTAACGCGGAGCCCGAGGGTGACGCTCCGTCCTCCGGCCTAGGCGATGACATCTGGGCGCTACTCGCCGCCGCTGCCACCAATAACCCCGATGACGCCGAGAGCGCCGATAACCCCGAGAGCACCAACGACGACGAGAACAGAGAATCCTCAACGCGTGGCGGCGCCACCCCCGCGCCGTCACGCCGCACAGCGCGCCACAGCCTCTACCGCGCGGAGAAGGACTACCTGGGCGACGCCCTGGCGGAGGCCTACCAAGACTCTGCAGACAAATCTCTGAGCGCCGGCGGCGTGGACTACGCACAGCACGACAACGACATCGTGGAGCTAACCCCTCCGCGCGATCTGTGCCGCCGCTTCGATTACCTGCCGCAGGACTATGTGTCCTATCGCAAGGTCACGGAGCGCCTCATGCTGGCCACCTCTGAGCGTCGCGGTAATCAACACCTCAAAGCCGCGCGCGAAGGTGATTCGGAGAAGTCCCGGCCGCGCGCCCACTTCCTCGGCCCGCTGCACCCGGTCTCCGAGTGGGCCGCCGACCGCGCTCTGGCGAACATGGCACAAAGTGAAATCCCCGCCGTGCTCGGTGCGGTGGACACGCCGACGCTGCTGCTCATGGGAACGCTGACCAACTCCCGCGGCCAAGTGCTTTCCCGCACTTTCCTCACCGCCACGGAAGGCCCCTTCGGCTTCAACGTCCCCGCCGGAATGCAGGCCGTGGACATTGAGGTGCATGAAGATGTTTATGCCTGGCTCAACCGCATCGGGCTTAGTGACAACGCCATCAACCCCGGCGAGTTCGCTGTCCCCGATACCGCAGCTCAGCTCATCGCCGCTGCAGTAGAAGCCGCCCACAGCCACCTCACGGTGGTCAAGAACACCAACTTGGACCACGCGCAGGACCGCATCGCCGGCTGGCAGCAGCGCGCCGATCACTGGCAGCAGGCCAACTCCGGCCAGCAGACCCTCAAGATCAAGGACACCAAGCGCCTTATCCACCAGGACGAGGAGCTGCTGAAATCCATGGCCCCGGAGCGCTCCCTCGTGCGCCCACTGGCACTCGTCCTCCCAGA
>DXEO01000215.1 GCA_019114925.1 Candidatus Corynebacterium faecipullorum
CGCTACCGCTGCCGGCCATGCCCGTGGCGGGAATTTCGGTGAGCTGGGGCAAACTTTTCATCTTCATGGCGCAGTGGTTTGTGGAGCTGATGGAAGCTTCCATCAAGGTTGGCTGGCTGGCGGTGCGCCCGCAGGAAGTGCCGAAGACCGCGATTGTGAATTTGCCGATGCGCGTGGAGAACGAGTTCGTTCTGGCGCTGGCGGTGAGCTTGTACAACCTGCAGCCAGGCGGCACAGTGTCCGATATCGACATTGCCAACCGCATGCTCACCATCCATCTCCTCAACGCTGACTCTGAGGGACACTTGGAGCGGGAGATCGCGGCAGTGCGCAAGCTGGAAGCCGATATGATTTCCATCTTCGAAAGGAGCCACCCCTGATGGATACTGACGTGTATAACATCCTGCTCACCGTGGCCGCGGGCTTCCTCGTGGTGGCCTTCCTCATCACCACGTGGCGCATCGTCATCGGCCCCAACTCGCTCGACCGGCTCATCGCCATGGACGGGCTCGTGGCCATGTTCCAATGCGCCTTGGCCACCTATATCTGTTGGACCCTGGACACCACGGTCTCCAACGCGATGCTGGTCGTGGCGCTCCTCGGCTTCATTTCGACGGTCTCCGTTACTCGCTTCAGGAAGAGGGATTCATGAGTTATGCACTGATTGCCGATGTCCTCTCCATCATCCTCATCCTCGTCGGCTCGATACTCATTTTGGCGGCCGCGATTGGAGTGGCGCGTTTCGGGGACACGATGGCGCGCGTGCATGCCATCGCCAAACCCCAAACCACTGGCCTCATCTTCACCATCCTGGGCGCCATCATCAAGGTAACGGGCTCGGAGGATTTCAGCGTGGCAGAGAAGGGTGACCTGGGAATCCTCATTCTTCTAGTCCTCTTTGCCATGATCACCAGCCCGGTGACCGCACAAAGAACTACGCGTATCGCTCGCCGCGAGGGCCTGTACGGCGCGCCGGATTCGATGCTACGCAACGAAGCCCCCGCCGCGCGTTCCATGCGCCGAAAGTAAGGACACGGGCCCCTTCTCCCAGGAAAAGAGGGAGCGTTAATATAGGCTGCAAAAGGCAATAATAGGTGCTCATCCGAGGAGAGTCGACGTGAAGAAGCTGCAAGGCGTACCAACAATATGCACTGTCCTCGCACTGGGCATCGCAGTGATGGTGTACAAATTCAGCCAGTACGATGGACCCCACTCCTTCACCTATATCCTCCCCTTCGACCTAGCCATCTACCGCATGGCGGGCGAGGACCTCAACGCGGGCGGGCTGCTTTATGACGCCCCCTATATCTTCCAATTCCCCTTCACCTACCCGCCCTTCGCGGGTCTGCTGTTCAAGGTTTTGCCCTTCTTCGGCAAGGGTGCGCTGACCATTATCTGGCCCTCGCTCATGTTCCTGGCGGTGCTGGCTATCGTCGTCATGATCTTCCGCGAGCGGGGCGTAAAGGTCACCCCGGCCGCGGTACTCGTCGCGGTGTTGCTTACCGCGCTCACCCCAGCGAATGAGGCGATGCACGGTTCGCTGTTCTACGGGCAGGTCAACGTCTTCTTGATGCTGCTTGTGGCCCTGGATTTCCTGCCGCTTAAGCGCCGCCTGCCGGGCGTGGGAATTGGCCTGGCCGCGGGCATCAAACTGACCCCGGCTTATATGGGCCTAGCTTTGCTCTTTGAGAAGCGCTGGTGGGCCGCCCTAGGAGCGGTCATCACCTTCTTAGTGACCGTGGTGCTCGGCTTCCTCTTCGTGCCTGATGCGATGGATTTCTGGACCGATGCCATGTTCAATTCTTCCCGCGTGGGCGAGCACGCCAACCCTGGTGCGAAGTCGCTGCGCTCGCTCATGTTCCGCGAGCTCGGCATCGATGGCGGCATCTGGTGGCTGGTGGCGGTCATCGTAGTCTTCGCGCTTACCTGCCTGGCGCTGCGCACCGCATACCTGCGCGGCAACCGTACCGCGGCCTTCGCGCTGACTGGGCTCAGTACGTGCTTGGTTTCCCCCTTCTCGTGGTACCACCACTTCGTGTGGACCATCCCCTTCGTGGTCATGGTCTTCGTCTCGGTCAACCAGGCGCTAACTGCACGGCTGTCCGGTAAATTCGGCGAGCAGCTCGCCGGCCTCGCCTCCGTGGCGGCCCTCTTCGTGGTGTCGCTGCCCTTCGTGTCGGTGCCGGTGTGGTTCACCATGTCCACAGCCAACCTCGACGTGACCGAGTCCTTCCAGCCGTGGGCTACCTCGCTGTGGACGCTGTCTTGCATCGCCTTTATCGCCGTCTACGCCGTGTGGGGCTTCGTGGCGCCGCGCAAGCACGCCGCAGAGAAGAGCTAGGGGGTCGGTTCGATCAAATAAGGGGTGAGACCAAAGCGGTTTTGCGGCGTTATTTGATCGAACCGTCCTCGTCGAGGCGAGACAGCTTCCCCAAAGTACGTTTCGATCAATTAAGGCCCCGAAAACCACCAGTTTTAGGGGCCTTAAATGATCGTTCGGTACTTACTCTAAAGCGGCAAGAGCTGCTCCATCTCATCCGCGGTGGCCTTGACCACCTTCTGCCAGCTGCCGGTCTCCTCATACAAGCGGCGCTGGCGCTCATAGCCCGCCCCAGAATCGATGATCTCCTGCACCAGCTGCAACTCCTGGGCACAGCCCAGCTCTTCCGAGAGCGGGGCCAGCTCCACCAACAGGTCCGCCAGCTCATCTTTGATCCAGCGCTCATCGGTCTCGCGCGAGGTGATGACCAGCGCGTCCATGCCATAGCGCGCACCGCGCCACTTATTCTCCGCCACATGCCAAGGCTGGAGGGTTGGCAGCTTCTCGCCCGCATCGATCATGCGGTCATAGTGCACCACCAGGCAGTGCGTCAGCGCCACGATGGCAGAAAGCTCCCGGAGGTTGGAGGCGGCGTCGGAAATGCGCACCTCCACCGTTCCCCACTTCGAGGCCGGACGGACATCGAAGTGCATTGAGCCGGTGTGGTTGATGACTCCCGAAATCGCCTGGTCCCGCATATAAGACTTCCACTGCTCCCAGTTTTCAAACTGGTAGGGCATGCCCGCGGTGGGCAGCTGCTGGTAGAGCATCGTGCGGTTGGAGGCATAACCGGTATCGAGCCCCTCCCACCCCGGCGAGCAGGCGGAAATGGCCAGCAGGTGGGGGTATTTCGTCATCAGCGCATTGATGATGGGCCACACGCGTTCCTCATGGCTGATGCCGACGTGTACGTGCGTGCCCCACAGCAGCATTTGCTGGCCCCAATATTGGGTGCGGTTGATGATTTCGGAGTAGCTCCCCTTCGCGGAGACGGGGTTCTTCCGGAAGTCCGTAAACGGGTGCCCGCCCGAGGCCCACAGGCGCACATCCATGGATTCGGCCGCTTCACGCACTGCGCTTAGTGACGTCTCAAGGTCCCCCATCGCCTCCGGCACCGTCCGGCACACCCCGGTCACCAGCTCTACCGTGTTCTGGAGGAATTCCTTTTCCAAGTGGATGTCGGGGTGAGCGACATGTACGCGGTCAATGAGCTCCGCACCACGCGGCACGAGGTCCCAGGTCACTGGGTCAACGAGGGCGACTTCCCACTCCACGCCCAGGGTGGGCTCGGGCGAGCGGGCGAAGTTCTCTTCCGGAATGTTCACCCATTCATCCTATCCGCCGGGCGAGTGAATTTAATAAGATTTTATTCCTTAGGCTTGGGGAACGGCGAGGACCACGACGACGGCATCGCCCTTGGTGTAATCCCCGGTCAGCTCGGCCGGGTAAGGCGCAATAGCTTCCGCCGGAACGTTGCCGCCGTAGTATTGGGCGGCGACTTCCTTGGCCAGGTTTTCGGCCGCCGCATCACCCTGCGGGAAGAAGATAGTGGTCTGCGGCGCGACGAGGACATCCTCGCTGATGTTGCCTACCTCGGCTACCTTGAATTTCTCGGTCTTGAGGCGCTCTGCCTCGTCAGCGGCATAGTTGGCACGGCCGGAGTTGTTGAAAACGTTGACGGGTATCTCCGCCTGCGGACGCTCAGCGTTGCCTGCAGCCGCACCCGCCTCAGCGTTCTCTTCGTGGTTCTCCTTGTGCTCCGCGCCGGCCTGGTCGGCGTTCTCCGAGTCAGCGTCGGCATCAGCCGGGCGCTCATTCTCGGCGGCGTCCTGGTTCTTGTCGGCTTCGCCCGCGGCGCCGCCGGTGGGGGCGTCACCCTCGGTGCCACCGGTAGCGGGAGCGGAGACGGCGGCGTCGTTGGCGGGTGCGTCCTGGGCGGTGTCCTCGGAACCATCCGAGGTCATGGCGTAGAGAGCCCACATACCGAGCATGACGGCCACGGCGATGAGCACCATGGCCACACCACGCAGCGGGAGCTTGCTAGCGGAGGCCGGGGCGGCGGCAGCCGAATCGGAATCGGCAGCGTGGCGCGCGCGGTCAGCGGACGAGGCAGAGTTTTCCGGATTCACATTAGTCACACTGGCAACTCTAGTATCTATGAGTCTCAGTCCGGTGCATTGTCGCGTGCGGCGCGCCGAACGTCCTCGCGGGCGTCGCGAAGCCGGCGCAAACGCGTCACCAAAAGCGGGTAGGAAGCGTGCGCGGCGGGGTTATCAAGGAGCACGTTAAGGCGTTGGTGATAGCGCACCGGAGTAATGTCCAGCTGCGTGCGAATGGCCTCCTCCTTAGCGCCAATATCGCGCGGGGCGTGGGACTCGAACTCCAAGATCGCGGCGTCTAGGTCTGACAGGGA
This sequence comes from Candidatus Corynebacterium faecipullorum, assembly GCA_019114925.1. Taxonomy (GTDB): domain Bacteria; phylum Actinomycetota; class Actinomycetes; order Mycobacteriales; family Mycobacteriaceae; genus Corynebacterium; species Corynebacterium faecipullorum. Next base: position 4,734 of record DXEO01000215.1, read on the forward strand.
GTGCATGCTTAGACTGTATGTCATGACTATTCGTCCCATCGTTATCCACGGCGACCCGGTCCTCCACAACCCCACTGAACCGGTCACCGAGCCCATCGATTCCCCCGAGCTGCAGGAGCTCATCGCGGACATGCACGAAACCATGGACGCCGCGCACGGGGTCGGCCTAGCCGCCAACCAGATCGGCGTGAACAAGCGCCTCTTTGTCTACCACTGCCCCGACACCGACGGGCCAGATGGCACCGAGCTTCCCGAAGGCGGCATGCGCCGCGGCTGCGTGATCAACCCGGTGCTGGAAACCTCCGAGATTCCGGAGACCATGCCGGCTGACGACGGATCCGAGGACGAAGGCTGCCTCTCGGTTCCGGGCGAAGGTTTTCCCACTGGCCGCGCCGACTGGGCGCGCGTGACCGGCAAGAATGAAAAAGGCGAGGACATCTCCATCGAGGGTTATGGTTTTTTCGCACGCATGCTGCAGCACGAAACTGGCCACCTCGACGGCTTCGTCTACACCGATGTACTCACCGGCCGCTACAAGCGCCAGGCCAAAAAGGCCATTAAGCGCAACGGCTGGACCGAGGCCGGGCTGACCTGGCTGCCGGGCGAGGACGAAGATCCCTTCGGGCACGACGACTAATGTCCCGCATCTTCCGCTCTGATTCCGTCCAGGTGGGCGAGCGCGTGGTGGCCCGGCGCGATTTCGGCGGCGTGCACAGCGATGTGATTGGCCACGTGCTCAGCTTGGAGCCGCTGGTCATCCGCCCGCAGGAAGTCGGCGGCTATCCCTCTTCGCTCGACGCGGTGGAGATTCCGCCTGAGCAGCTCAAGATCATCAAGCGCCTCTCCCCGCGCACGGTCCGCAATTCCGATATCCGCGCCGTCGAGGTGGCCACCGCGGCGGCCTTCCCGGGCAAGGAGCACACGTGGACGTCTGATGGCCAGTGGCTCATGCGCGCGGGTGATGGCGTGACCGGCCGCTCAAACTCCGCGATTCCGCTGGGGCCGTCCGCGGGATTCCTGCCAGTACCGATGGAGGAGATCGAAGCGTTTTATTCGCGCCACCATCTGCCCGTGCGCCTGGCCATCCCGGAGCGTGTCGGCGCCTCCGCGGAGAAGCTCGTGGATTCCGAGCCTGAAGCCTGGGAGCTCGAGCCGGAAATCCTAGTGATGGTGCGTGATGTGGAGGATCTGCCAGAACCGGAAGAGGTCACCTTCCGCATCGATGCGCAGCCCGATTCCGAATGGCTCGACCTCTATCACTTCCGTGGTCAGGCCCTGCCGCCTTTAGCCCTTGAGTACCTGCGCAGCAACATTGAAGGAACGATGGGCTTCGGACGCCTTCTCTCCCCTGCGGCCGAGACCATCGCGATTACGCGGGGCACGCTCACCGAATCCGGTGACGGCACCGTGTGGCTGGGCTACTCCGCTGTGGAAGTGGCCGAAGGTTGGCGCCGCAAAGGATTGGGCACCGCCTTGGGCGCGCATATGCTTGCTTGGGGCAAGGCCCACGGCGCAGAAAAGGCCTACCTGCAGGTAGTGGCGCACAATACGGCGGGGATTAGACTCTATGAGAAACTCGGCTTCCTAGAGCAGCACCGCCACCGTTACGCCCGCCGCCTGCCTCAAGTACGCTAAAGCACATGCGCATCGCTACCTGGAACATCAACTCCGTTCGCACCCGCGCTCAGCGCGCGGTGGATCTTCTGGCCAAGCACGACATCGACGTGCTCTGCCTGCAAGAAACCAAGGTGGCGGATGCGAAGTTCCCACGCGAGCCTTTTGAGGAAGCCGGCTACCACGTCACCTGCCACGGCCTGAACCAGTGGAATGGCGTGGCCATCCTGTCCAAGGAAGAACCGGAGGAGGTCCAGACCTTCTTCCCCGGTCAGCCTGGTTTCCAGAAGGACCCCGCTAAGGAGCAGGTGCGCGAGGCCCGGGCGCTATCGGCCCGCATCCGCGGGATTGAGATTTGGTCCCTCTACGTTCCCAACGGGCGCGAGATCACGGACCGGCACTTCGACTACAAACTGGACTTCCTCTACTCCTTAGCGCGCTATGCGGAGACCCGGGCGCAGTCGAAACTTTTGCTCACGGGTGACTTCAACATTGCGCCGCGGGATGAGGACGTCTGGGATATGTCGCTCTTCCGCGGCAAGACGCACGTCACCGAACCGGAGCGCGCGGCCTTCCAGATGCTAGAGGAAGCCGGGCTGGTGGAAGTCACCCGCCGCTTCACCGAGCAAGAGCGCTGGACCTACTTTGATTACAAGTCCCTGCGCTTCCAGAAGAACGAGGGTATGCGCATCGATTTCCAGCTGGCCAGCGAACCCCTCGCACGCCTCGTCCAAGGAGCGCAGGTGGACATGGTTGAGCGCGCCGGCGACAAGACCTCCGACCACGTGCCACTGATCGCGGATTTCGATGTCCCCGATTTCGCGTCAGTGCGCTAGCCTGCCATGAGCCTCAATATCGATCTCTCCATCTGGCAGTTCGTACTGCTGCCCATTGATTACGGCATCAAGATCATCGCCATCGGCGTGGTCCCCGAAGGCCGCCGCCCCTCCAGCTCCACCGCCTGGCTGTTGGCCATTCTTGTGCTGCCTATCGTGGGTCTGCCGTTGTTCTTGCTCATGGGCTCGCCCTATATCAACCGCCGGCGCCACCGCATTCAGCAAGAAGCCAACGCGCTGCTTAACGACGTCACCGCTTCCACCCCCAATCACCCCTCGGGCCGCCTCTCCCCGGAGGTGGAATCCCTCATCCAGCTCAATCGCAACCTCACCGGGCACCCGGCCCTCATTGGACATAACAAAGGCCTGCATGCCTCCTATGAGGAGGCCATTCTGGCCATGGCGCGGGCGGTGGACCGCGCTGAGAAATACGTGCTCATCGAAATCTACATCCAGTCCTGGGATGAGGTGACCGATGTCTTCTTCCAGTCCCTCGCGCGCGCCCGAAAGCGCGGCGTGGAGGTCAAGCTGCTGCTAGACCAGATCGGCAGTTTGAAGTACAAGGGCTATTTCACGCTGGGCAAACGCCTCACCGAGATTGACGTCGACTGGCGGCTCATGCTTCCGCTGCAGCTGCACAAAGGCCGTTTCCGCCGCCCGGATTTGCGCAACCACCGCAAGATCGTGGTCATCGACGGCCACACGGGCTTCTTGGGCTCGATGAACATGATCAAGCGTGAGTACAAGACCAAGGACCGCGCATGGATCGACTACATGGTCGAGATGACCGGCCCTGTGGTGACGTCTTTGGCCTCGGTATTCGCGGTGGATTGGTACCTGGAATCGGAAGAGCAGCTGTCCTTGGATATGCAGCCCTATGACGACGCCATGACGGCTGACTCCAACCACCTCCAGTTGGTCCCCTCTGGCCCCGGTTACACCACGGAACCGAACCTGCGCATGTTCAATTCGGTGGTGCACCACGCCAAGGAAAAGCTCATTCTTTGCTCGCCCTACTTCATCCCGGACGAATCCCTCTTGGAGGCGGTCACCACCGCGTGCTACCGCGGCGTTCAGGTGGAGTTGTTGGTCTCAGCGAAGGCGGACCAGTTCATGGTCAACCACGCGCAGTCCTCCTACTACCAGGCACTCTTGGAGGCCGGCGTGCGGATCTTCCAATTCCCCGAGCCCTTCGTGCTGCATTCCAAGTTCATTCTGGCGGACCCGAACCTGCCGGAGCGTGACTCCTTGTGCATGTTTGGTTCCTCCAACATGGACATGCGTTCCTTCGGCCTCAACTATGAATCCACGATGCTGGTGGCCAAGGGCGACCTCATCGAGGATTTCACCCAGCTGGCCAGGAATTACAAGAAGGTCTGCCACGAGCTCACCCTCGAAGAGTGGAACGAGCGCGGCCTGCTGCGCCGCTACGTGGACAACGTCATGCGCCTGACCTCGGCGCTGCAGTAGGGGATGCATGGAGACCCGCGCGTGGTTCCCTATTGCCAATGGAGCCAAACATCAAGCAGAAGACATCTGGCAAAAGGCATCTCCCAGAAGGCGTCTACCACAAGGCGTTTTTGGTCCTAAAAACGCCAACTAGCGCCCGCAAAAGGCGTTTTCAGAGGCAAAGACGCCCTTTGACTGATGCCTTCTGCAGTGCGCCGTTTGCAAGATGCCTTTTTTGAGATGCCTTTTTGAGATGCCGTTTGCAAGACACCAACTGCGTAGCGCGCTGTGCTCGGTGTCTTGTGACGGTAGCCGTTTGCTCGGCGGCTTATACTCGGGACCTTGTGCAACGTCCTCGTGCACAGCGCCGCACTAGGCGGCGCTGCGCGCTAGGCGGCGCCGCGGGCCAGCCGCGTAGACACCGCAAGGCCGCACAGCGAGATGAAGCTACAGCACACCATTCCGGTGGCCATGGTCAGCGCCGCGTTTGAGCCCCAGCCCATGAGCGGGCTGATAGCGCTGGCCAGCATGGACTGGCCAAAGCCCATGATCGCGGACACGCTGCCCGCACGCGAGCGCATGAGGCCCGTGGCCAGAGCGGTGGCGTTGCCCATGATGAAGCCGGTCGGCGCCACGCAGGCAAAAAGCACGGTGAGGCAGACCCAGACCGGAGCACCGAGCGACACCGACAGCAACAAGAGCACTCCGCAGACAAAGACACCGGTCACGCCGATGCGCAACATGACCGACGGGGAGACCGAATCCATCGCCCGCGAATTCACCAGCGTGGCCGCGAAGAGGCCCACGGAGTTGATGCCGAAAATCAGCGAATAGCCCAGCGGTGAAAAGCCCCACTGTTCTTGCACCACGAAGGCCGAGGCGGAGATGTAGCAAAACATCGAGCAGAAGCCGAAGGCCATGGTCACCAAGTAGCCCCATACCCGGGCATTTGTCAGCACCGCCCAGTAGTTGCCCGCGACCGTGCGAAACAGCCCGGCGCGGGGGCGCCCGCCTGCGGTTTCCGGGACGATGGCAACCGCCAGCACCAACTGCAGGGCATGCAACCCGGCGAGAACCCAGAAGATGCCGCGCCATCCCAGCGGCTCCGCCAGAACGCCACCGAGCACCGGGGCCACCGCCGGCGCGATGCCTTGCAAAGCCATGAGCAGCGAGTAAGCCTTCGCAGCCGCCGATCCATGCACAAGGTCAGGTACCACCGCGCGGGCCAGCACCGTGCACGCGCCGCCGCCAAGGCCCTGCAGTACACGGGCAGCCACGAGCACGGTGGCGGTAGGAGCCATCGCCGCCAACACTGAGGCCGCCAGCGCGAGGGAGGCGCCGGCAAGGAGGAGGCGTTTACGCCCGATGGCGTCGGACAGCGGGCCCATCACCAGCTGGCCCACGCCCATACCAATGAAGAAGCCTGAGATAGTCAGCTGCACCATAGACCGGGTAGTGCCCAGTTCGGCGACGATCTCCGGCATCACCGGCAAATACATATCTGTGGCAAAAGGCGCTGTTGCGGACAGCAGCGCCAATGTAGCCAGGAGTGGGTAAGGAATCACGCGTCGCGCTTCTCCAGCACAATGACGCCCACGATCCACAGAACTGCGGCCCAGCCGAAGAAGACGAGAGCCTCAAAGCCTGCCGAGGACCACGGCGCGTTCTCATCGACATAGTTCACCGCCCAGTTCTGGAAGGCGGTAAAAGGCATGAAGTGAATGACTTTATCGCCCACCAGCGGTAGCACGCGCACGATATTTTCCAAGCCCAAGTACAAGATGAGGCAGATGGCCACCGTGCCGGCGGTCTGCCGCAAGAGCATGCCTAAGCCTTGAACGAAGGCAACCACGCCAAAAGCGGCGAGCGGGAAGGCCCACAGCATGTACTTGCCATCCTCGCTGGCAAAGGGCTGGAAGGCCTCGGCCGCAGATTCGTTCGTAGTCAGATCCGCCAACACGAAGATGTACACCAGACCCAAGAAGGCAATGATGGCCGCAATGACTCCGTAGAGCAGCAGCTTGGCGCAGGCCACGGTCCAGCGCTGCGGGTTGGCCATGAAGGTCAAGGATTGCGTCTTATAGCGGTACTCCGTGGTCACCACCATCGCGGCCTGGATCATGAGGATCGGCATGCCCATGAGCAAGATGATGGAACCCAGGCTGCGCTCCTGCAGCGGGCTAATGCCCAGAACCGCTTCGCCCGCGTTGAGCGAGTTCAGCAGCGTCCAGCCGGTCACGATGAGGAAGATGAGGACCGTGGTCCACCAGAAGGACTTCGTCGTGCGCAGCTTCGTCCACTCCGAGTGAACAGTATTGAGAAACATTAGCGCTGTACCCCTTCCTGCGGTGCCTCCGCCTGGTACTGCACCGCGCGATCCGTCATAGCCACATAAGCCTCTTCCAGTGAGGCGCGGTGGAGCGTCAATTCCGTCAGCGGCACACCTGTGGAATAAGCCAGCTGCCCCACGTAGTCCGTGGTTTGGTTAGGGATGACCAAGGTGGGTCGCTGTTCCTCATCAGCCGACTCGCGGAAGGTGATGCCAGCCTCCTTCAGCGCCGAGCCGAACTCACGCAGGTGCTCCGAACGCACGATGACCGAAGAGCTGGAGTTTTCCTTCACAAAGTCATAGGTGCGCTGATTGGCCAAGAGCCTGCCGCGGCCAATGACCACCAGGTGGTCTGCCGTCTGCGCCATCTCTGCCAGCAGGTGGGAGGAAATGAGCACCGTACGGCCTTCTGCTGCCAGCGCGCGCACGAGCGAGCGCACCCAGCGAATGCCCTCCGGATCCAAACCGTTGACCGGCTCATCCAAGATCAGCACGCCCGGGTCCCCCAGCAATGCAGCCGCCAAGCCCAAGCGCTGGCCCATGCCGAGGGAGAAGCCGCCGGCCTTCTTACCCGCAACATCAGCCAGGCCCACAAGCCCGAGCACCTCATCGACGCGGGAGGTCGGGATGCCGTTGGCCTGTGCCATCCACGTCAGGTGGTTGGCGGCGGTACGGTTGGCGTGGACCGCTTTGGCGTCGAGAAGCGCGCCCACCTCACGCAGCGGATTCTTCAGCTCGCGGTAGGGCTTGCCGTGCACCAAGGCGGTGCCAGCGGTGGGCTTGTCCAAGCCCAGGATCATGCGCATCGTCGTTGATTTTCCAGCGCCGTTGGGCCCCAGAAAGCCGGTCACTTGGCCCGGCTCCACCTGAAAGGTGAGGTCATCGACGGCGCGGACAGACTTGTACTGTTTGGTCAGTCCGGCTACTTCAATCATGTCCTACAGCGTGCCACAGGTTCCCACCTTGCGCCTGAATCAGCTGCCGTTTTCTTCCCAATACTTCAGCAGCCGCGGCAGTGCTTCCCGGAAGGGAGCCAAAAGCTCCAGCTCTTCCACCTGGTTAAAGGACACCCAGCGCAGCTCAGCAGATTCTTCATTGGCAGTCGTGGTCAAACGCTGCCCCGAAACCGTCCGCGCCAACACCGTGGTATAGGTCCAGCCTTCCTCGAAGGGCCCGGCGGTAACGAGCGAGCCTAGAACCTCAACGTCCGCCGGCGAGATTCCGGTTTCTTCCTCCGTCTCCCGCAGCGCCGCCTGCTCCGGTGACTCCGGCTTATCCCGCGCCCCGCCCGGGATTCCCCAGGTCCCACCGTTATTCGTCCACGTAGCGCGATGCTGCAGCAGCACGTCATCCCCCGCCACGAGGAAGAGCCCAGCTGCTCCAAACTTGCCCCATACCGGCACCCCGCCCGGACCTTTAGACCAGCCATCACCGGAAAGTTCTGGGTTAACGCGTTTACACATGCCTTATACGATACGCGAGAATAAGCCCACGCCACCCTGCCCCAAATCATCGCGCGATGGGGCGCGGGGCGCTATCCTAAGGGAATGACCGGCCCGGCCACCGAAGTGCGCGAACACTCCCCCGAATCATGGGGCGATCATTGGCTCGATGAGGTCACCGAGCCTGCTGCCCCGGCTTTTAGCCGCCCCACGCAGCTGGCCATGAGTTCCTTCTCCGGCCCAGCGCGCGTCCTCCGGCGCTTTTATAGCTTTGCTTCCACCACGCCCGGCAAGCTGTTCACGGTCACCGTCATCCTCACCGCGGCGCTCGCGGCAGCCGGGTTTTCTATGTCTTCTTCCTCGGCCGCGCGCCACGATGACCTGGATACTCTGCTGACCTCCACGGAGCCGATGTCGAATGCGGCGCATCACCTCTACACCAACCTGTCTCTGGCCGATACCGTGGCCACCACCGGCTTCGTGCAGGCGGGCGTCGAGCCGGAGGTTAACCGCAACCGCTATAACGAGGCCATCGATGCCGCTTCCGTCGCCGCCACGCAGGCCATCGTGGGCACCTCCTCCGAGGATGAGCGCGTGCGCGAGCTCGTCACCTTTATCCAGCGCAAGCTGCCGGTGTACACCGCCCTCGTGGAAAAGGCGCGTGTCAATCACCGCGCGGGCAACGCCGTGGCGAATTCCTATATGTCCAACGCCTCGGCGCTCATGCGAACCCAGATTCTCCCCGCCGCCGCGGAGCTATTCACCCTGACCTCGGAGAAGGTGAGCCAACAGCAGCAGCGTCTGACCCGCCCGCAGTGGGTTCCGCTGTCCGGACTGGTTGCCGCACTCATCTTCCTCGGCTTGGCGCAGTGGTGGCTGTGGCGGCTGACCCGCCGCCGCTTCAACCGTGGCTTTGTGGCGGCCACGGGGTTGCTGTTCCTCGCGCTGGTGTGGGCCTCCGCCTCCAACTTCGCCACGTGGGCCTCGGGCCACCAGGGGTTCGAGACGGTGTCGCGTCCCTGGGACTCACTGACCGCCTCGCGCATTGAGGCCCAGCAGATGCGCACCTCGGAGACTCTCGCCCTGGTCCTGCGCTCCTCTGAGCGGGACATGTCCGTGCATTTTAGCTCCGCGGTGTACTCCGTGAACCAGGCCGTACGGGATTATGAGCAGGCGCTTGACGACGACGACTTCCCCTCCTCCGATCCCTCCCTGATTCCCCGCGCCAAGCAAGCAGTGGAGGACTGGACAACCACGCACGAGAAGTTCACCGAGGATCTCGCCATGGGTGACTACGAGGCCGCGCTATACCAGGCCACCGCCAGCGATCCGGACGGTGACCCGACCGCCGCCAGTGCTTTCAACGCCGTGGATAGTTCCTTGGCTGCGCTCATCGACCAAGCCCGCGACGCCATGCGCACCTACTTGGTCCAAGGGCTCAATGCCATGACGATGGTCTCCACCGGCGTGCTCCTGGCCACCTTCGGCGCGATTATCGCCGTGTGGCTAGGTATACGTCCCCGTCTGCAGGAGTACCTGTGATGCGCCGCCGAAACTCTCAACGCTTAGCGTGGTCCACAGCCCTGCTCTTGCTTAGCAGCGCCGTGATGCTCAGCGCCTGTGAGCCGGAGCCGCCCAGCACGCAGGCCCCCATCCTCCCCTCCACCGCGAACCTCGATTCCACGCCGGGACCACCTCTGCCGGAGGATGCCATCATCGAGCCCGCTGGCGCCGGCGAGGCGACCAAGCAAAACACCGAGGAGGCCTATGGCTCCTACCGCCCGGATGATAAGAAGCCGGAGGAGCGCGTGCCCGATATCCTGGCGCGCGGCCGGCTCATCGTGGGCGTGGATCGCTCCAATAACCTGCTCAGCTACCGCGATACCGCCAGCGGCGAGGTCCGCGGCTTCGAGGTCGATATTGCCCGCGAAATCGCCCGCGATATCTTCGGGGATCCCAACAAGGTGGACTTCCGCTTCGTGGAAGCTTCCGAACGCGCGCGTGCGCTCAATGATCGCACGGTGGATATCGTCATCCGCACCATGACGATTAGCCCCAGCCGCCAGCGCGAAGTCTCCTTCTCCATTCCCTATATGCAAACGGACGCGCGTTTGCTGGTGCTGAAGAACTCCGGCATTGAGTCCATCGCGGATACCGCCGGGATGACCCTGTGCGCGACAAAGGGTTCCACCATGGTGGATGCGATACGCACGCACGCGCCTGCTTCCGACATCCTGGAAACCCGCGCCTGGGGCGATTGCCTCATGGCCCTACAGCTGGGGCAAGCGGATGGCATCGTGGTGGATGATGCGCTGCTCTCCGGCATGCTGGCTCAGGATCGCTACACCGAGATTGTCGGTGGTCCCCTCGAAAGCCAAAGCTACGGCGTGGCCGTGCGCAAACCCGATGGCACGTATGACTCCCGCCCGCTCATCCGTCAGGTGAACTCCACGCTGGAGCGCATCCGCAAGGACGGGACCTGGCAGAGGCTCTTCAACGAGTGGCTGGGAGATTATATGGAACAGCCGGTGCTCCCGGCGCCTAAGTATCTCGACGAGACCCCACCCGCGACGGAATCTCAGCCGAGTTCCCCAGCCAGCACCCCACCCGGCGAGAAGAAGGAGGGACACTAATGTCGCACCGCTTCAGCGAGGATGAGCTCGATCACCTCACACCCGAAGAGCACGAGACTGTGGAGCCCGAAGCCGCAGAACCCGAAGTTGCTGCCGACGCTACCCAAGCCGTCCGCTTCGATCCTTTCGCCGATGAGGAAGACGATTATTCGGAGGATCACTTTCTCAGCACCTCACCTGCGGAACCAAGTGATCCGGCAACAGCGGCCTCCGGCGCCGACAACACGGAAGCCTCCGACCGCACCGCGGCCGTACCTTTTGATCCTTTCGCCGATGACTACGAGGATGATGAGCCCACTGCCACCGGCGCCGTCCTCTCCCCAACCGGTCACCCCGGCACGCACGGCACCGCGACGAATAGCCCTGACGATGGCGAATATGTCGATTCAGACAACATCGCAGCACTGATCGAAGAGCTGGGGCAGCTGCGAGATCGTCGCAAAGCAGAGGACCCTTCGCAGGCTTCCCGCCGCCGCGCGCTCGATACCTTCCGCCAGCGCCGCAGCACCAAGCGCACCGACCGCGAAGTGGCCGATGGCATGGCCACCTTGCCCTTCGTGGTCCCGGATGATCCTAGCCAAGCACTCATCGATCCGCAGGATGCGCCCCGCGCCGCCCCGCCGCAGCTTAAGCCGGGTGACATGGTGGCCGGCCAATACGAAATCCTCGGTGTGCTGGCGCATGGCGGGCTGGGCTGGATTTACTTGGCCAATGACCATTTCGTTTCCGGGCGCATCGTGGTGCTCAAGGGCATGCAATCCACTAATTCCGCCGAAGAGACGGCGACTTCGGAGGCGGAGCGCGAGTTCCTCGCGGATATCACGCACCCGAATATCGTCAAGATTTTCAACTTCATCGACGATCCCCGCGTGCCGGGTGGCTTCATCGTCATGGAGTACGTCGGCGGACCTTCGCTGAAGCAGCGCCGCAACGACCAGGCCGATGACCGCTTCCCGGTCGATACGGCGATTGCCTATATCCTGGAAATCCTGCCCGCCCTGGATTACCTGCACGCCCGCGGCGTGGTCTACAACGACTTAAAGCCCTCCAACATCATCGTCACCGAGGACCAGGTCAAGCTCATCGATCTGGGCGCGGTCTCCGGCATCGGTGCCTTTGGCCACATCTACGGCACGCAGGGTTTCCAGGCGCCGGAAATCGCCACCCAGGGTCCCTCGGTGGCCAGCGATATTTATACCATCGGCCGCACCCTGGCCTGTCTAACGCTGAAGCTGCCAGTAGAGGATGGCGTCTATAAGCCCGGCCTTCCCTCCCCCACGGAGGAGCCGCTGTTGCGCCGCTACCTTTCCTTTTACCGCCTGCTCTTGCGCGCGACTGATCCGGACCCGGAGCAGCGCTTCGCGTCGGTCTCCGAGCTGCGTGACCAGCTCTTCGGCGTCCTGCGCGAGGTCATCGCTCTCCGCGATGGTATCCAGCACCCGGCCCAGCACTCTGTCTTCTCCCCGCAACGTACGACCTTCGGCACGAAGCACCTGGTCTTCCGCACCGACCAGCTCATCGATGGCATCGACCGCACCGTCCGCATCACCGCCCCCGAGGTGGTCTCCGCGCTGCCCATCCCGCTGGTCGTCCGCTCCGATATCGGCGCCCCGCTGCTGCAGGGTTCCTCCTATACCGAGCCGCAGGAAGCGCTAGAAACCCTGCGCCAGGCCATGCAGACCCCAGAGTACGAAGAGTCCGCCGAAATTCCCCTGGGCGTGGTGCGCGCCATGATTGACCTAGGCTATATCGGCCAGGCCCGCGAGTGGTTGACCTCCATCGAGGAGCGCTTGGGCAAGGACTGGCGCTTCCACTGGTACTCGGGCGTGACCGAGCTGCTCTTGGACAAGTACCGCGAGGCCCAGGCCCACTTCGCGCACGTTCTCGACGTGCTGCCCGGTGAGGCCGCACCGAAGCTGGCCATCGGCGCGGTCAACGAGCTCATCCTGCAGCAGCTGGGATTTTCGGAGGCCGCGCTTATTGACGCCTCCGTTGCCCGCGCCTGCGCCAACCTCACCACCTCGCTGGCAGATCTGCCCAATGATGCTTTTGAGGACCAGCCGGGCATCTGGGACCACATCACCGATGATCCGTCCCACCTGCGATTCAACTCGCTGCGCCTCTACGGCATCGTGTGGGCGACGAACCCGACGACGGTCTCCTCCGCCTTCGGCTTGGCCCGCCAGCTGCGCGCCGAGCACCAAGTCGAGCTCGCCGTGGCCACCTTGGATAAGGTGCCCAATGCCTCGCGCCACCACCGCATGGCCCGCTTGACCACGGTTCTCCAGCTCATCGTGCACGATCTCTCCGAGTCCCGCATCCGGCGCGCCGCCCGCCGTCTGGAGGAGATTCCGCAGAACGAGCCGCGCTTCTTGCAGATCAAGATTGCGGTCATCTCCGCCGGGCTGACCTTCCTGCGCGAGTCAGACCTCGAGGCCGCGGCCTCCCCCAATGATCTCTTCGAGTTCCCCTTTACCCAGCGCGGCCTGCGCTATGGCCTGGCGGATACCCTGCGGGCACTGGCCCGCCAGGCGCCGTTCGCCCGCCACCGCTACGCGCTGGTGGACCTGGCCAACAAGGTCCGCCCAGTCACGATGTTCTAGCTAACGCTGCCAGCTGTCGGCATAGCCGACGCCCGACCTAGTACATCCCCGCCTCACGGGCCATGGCGGCAACCTCCGCGGACTTCTGCGCGATAGCCAGCTCCTCGTTAGTGGGCACCACGAAGACCTTGACCTGGGAATCCGCGGTCGAAATCATGCGCGGCTCTTTCGAGCGCACCAGGTTGGCTTCCTTATCGAAGTCAATGCCGTACATGTCCAGGTTGTACAACGAATCCTGGCGGACCTCGGTATCGTTCTCACCCACGCCGGCGGTAAACGTAATCGCGTCCACGCGGCCCAGCGCAATCATGTATGCACCAATGAAGCGGCGCAGCTGGTGGATATAGATGTTATAGGCCAGCCAGGCATCCTGGTCCTCGTTGTTGATGCGCTCGCGCAGCACGCGGAAATCGTTGACACCCGCAATGCCTTTCACACCGGAGCGCTTGTTCAGAAGGTTATCGATCTCATCGATCGACATCCCTGCCTCACGCGAGAGGTGGAAGATGATGCCCGGGTCAATATCGCCCGAGCGCGTGCCCATGGCCAGACCTGCCAGCGGGGTCAGGCCCATCGAGGTATCGATCGGGCGGCCGTTGCGAATCGCCGCCGCCGAAGCACCATTGCCCAAGTGCAGCGTGATCTGGTGAACATGACCGGGGTCACGGTCAAGAAGCTTCGGCACCTGCTGCGAAACGAACTCGTGGGAGGTTCCGTGGAAGCCGTAACGGCGGATGTCATACTGCGAGGTCACGTCGTTATTAATGGCATAGAGTGCGGCTGCCGGCGGCATGTGGTTGAAGAAGGCCGTATCGAAGACCGCCACGTGCGGGATTTCCGGCAGCAGCTTGCGCGCCACGCGGATGCCGTCCAGGTTCGCCGGGTTGTGCAGCGGTGCGAGCGGAATGAGGTCCTCGATCATGGACTCGATCTGGTCCACGATGAGCTGCGGCTCGCTGAACAGGCGCCCGCCGTGCACCACGCGGTGGCCAACTGCAATGACCTCGACATCCGTCGGGCCCACGCCGTGCTCGTGCATGATGCCGAACGCGCGGTCCAGGCCGAAGGAGTGGGTGGGAATCTCCAGCTCTTCCTTGAATTCCTCACCGCCCGTCTTGACGGTCACAGCGCCCTGCGGCTCACCGACCTGCTCCACCAAACCGGAGACCAGCGGGGTATCCGTGGCCGAGCTTTCCGGGTCCACCAGCTGGAATTTAACCGAGGAGGAACCCGAGTTGAGAACGAGTACGTACGCCATCTACTTCACCCCTGCCTGAATTGCGGTAATAGCCACCGTGTTGATGATGTCCGGAACCGTCGCACCGCGCGAAAGGTCATTGACCGGCTTGTTCAGCCCCTGCAAAATCGGGCCCACGGCCAGTGCACCACCGGTGCGCTGCGCCGTCTTATAGCCAATATTGCCGGCCTCCAGGTCCGGGAAGACGAAGACCGTGGCCTTACCCGCAACGTCGGATTCCGGCGCCTTCTTGGCGGCCACGCCGGGGTCGCAGGCAGCGTCGAACTGCAGCGGACCATCCACCGCCACGGAGGAATCGATGCCGCGAGCCGCCTCAACAGCCTGCGCCACCTTCTCCACGTCCGGGCCAGCGCCCGAAGTACCTGTGGAGTAGGACAGCAGCGCCACGCGCGGGTCTAGGCCGAACTGCGCAGCGGTCTGCGCGGAGACGATGGCGATCTCGCCGAGCTGCTCCGGGGTCGGGTTCGGGTTCACCGCGCAGTCACCGAAGGCCCACAAACGTCCGGGCATCACCATGAGGAAGATGGAAGAGACCACGGAGGCCTCAGGCTTGGTCTTAATGATCTGGAAGGAAGGCTTAATGGTGTGCGCCGTGGTGTGCGCCGCGCCGGAGACCATGCCATCGGCCAAGCCCTTGTGCACCATCATCGTGGCGAAGTAAGAGACGTCTTTCATGGTCTCGCGCGCCTGCTCCAGCGTCACGCCCTTCTTCTTGCGCAACTCCGCAAAGTCCACCGCAAACTCTTCTGCCAGCGGGGATTCCAGGTGGTTGATGATGTCCACGCTGGACAAGTCGATCCCGAGTTCCTGGGCGCGCTTCTCGACGTTCCCGTCACCCAAAATCGTCAGCTTTGCCACCTTGCCCTTGATGAGCTCACCGGCGGCCTCCAAGATGCGATCATCTTCGCCCTCCGGCAGCACGATGTGCGCGCCAATCTCGCGGGCCTGATCCAAAAGCTGCTTCTGGAAGAGCTCCGCACTCATATAAGGTTCGATCTCTTCCAGGGAGGAAATCGCACTGGGGACAGAGGAGACGGCGTCCAGCGCGCCCACCACGGTGGCCCCCACCGAGCGCGCGTGGTTCAGCGCCAACTCCGCAGCGCGTGCGGGTGCAGCGGAAATCAGCACGAAGGGCAGACCTAGGGCGGCGGCAGCCTTGGCATCAAAGTCCATAACTCCAGTGCCTTGAAGGACCAGGTTGCCTGTAGGGGCATTCTCCAGGACTTCGCTGAGCGTGGTCCCCAAGTCATCTACCTGGGCGAAGGTGGCCCCCAATTCCTGAGCCATAGCAGCAACGTCCAAACCGTCGAAGCCGCGCCCAATGACGCTGATGAAGGCGGAATTCCGTGAGGACTTGGCGGTCATGAGAAACCTTTCTCTGCCTAGAAAGCGTGTACCCCAGATCACATAGTGGGGCACACAGTGACACTACAACACTTTCACAGTACGGCAACGCACCCCTTCTCGCTGCCAAAGTGAGGCTTCATATCTCCAACGCTGCAGGCCAACAACTCCCCACACCACCATAGAGTGCGTTATCCCACAGAAACTTGCCCTCCGTGATCACCTCAGAGTAGGGTCCTAACCAGGATTGTTACTTCGGGCAAGACCTAGGCTCCCCACTCTTAGCCGTGTGGGGATGGTTCGCTATGAACCATTGTGGCCTAGGTCTTTTGTGGTTTTTAGCCACAGTGCCTGCCTACTCTCGAAAGGATTCTCATGTCGACAGAGACTCGCTCGGCAGCCGAAGCCATCTTGGATGGCATCGGCGGAGCGGAGAACATCACCTCTTTCACGCACTGTGCTACGCGCCTGCGCTTCGAGCTGGCTGATGCCTCCAAAGCCGATAAGGAAGCACTCGAATCTATCCCCAAGGTCATGGGCGCTGTGCCCCAAGGTGGCCGCAACTACCAGGTGGTCATCGGCGGCGACGTGGCCACGGTCTATGACGAGATCAACGCTCTCCCACAGATGAAGAACGCCGGCGCCTCCGCCGGCCAATCCAACGACGATGTCAAGGCCGCGGCCCGCGCCAAGTCCAAGGGCAAGGTGCCGTGGATGGATACCTTCTTCGAGTATCTCTCGGATTCCTTCCGCCCCATCCTGGGCGTGCTGCTGGGTGCCTCCCTGGTCATCGCCTTCGCCTCGGTGCTGGATGCTTTCGGCGTCGTGGACTTCCGCTCCCCGGACAAGCCGGCCTCCTGGTTCTTCGTGGATGCCATGTGGCGTTCTGTCTTCTTCTTCCTGCCGGTGATGGTGGCCTATAACGCTGGTAAGAAGCTGCGCATCGACCCCTGGGTTCCCGCGGCAGTCATGCTCGCACTATTCACCCCGGAGTTCCTCGATCTCTCGGAGAACCCCGCAGTCCAGTGTGTCACCAACGACACCCTCGGTGCGGAGCAGTGCTCCATTGAGATCTTCGGTATGACCATGCAGCTGCAGGACTACGGCGGAAACGTCTTCGTCCCGCTCATCATGGCTGCTGTTGCCGCACTCTTCTACAAGGGTTTCCAGAAGATCATTCCGTCCGCGGTGCACATGGTCTTCGTTCCCTTCCTCACCATGATCGTCCTCATCCCGCTGACGGCCTTCCTCATTGGCCCCTTCGGCGTATGGGCCGGTAACGGCATTGGCGCCGGACTGTCCTGGATGAATGACAACGTTCCGTTCGTCTTCGCCCTGGCCATCCCGATGCTCTATCCGTTCCTGGTTCCACTGGGCCTGCACTGGCCGCTTAACGCCCTCATGCTGGTCAACATCCAGACCTTAGGCTATGACTTCATCCAGGGCCCGATGGGCGCTTGGAACTTCGCCTGCTTCGGTGCCACCGCTGGTGTGCTAGCCCTGTCCATCCGTGACCACGACACCGTGATGCGCCAGACCTCTGGCTCTGCCCTCCTGGCCGGCCTGCTCGGTGGTGTGTCTGAGCCTTCCCTCTACGGTATCCACCTGCGCTACAAGAGGATTTACCCGCGCATGCTGGTGGGCTGCTTCGCTGGTGGCCTGACCGTGGCTCTGCTGACCCTGGGCACGAACGGCATTACTACCGACGCCTTCGTCTTCACTTCCCTCCTGACCATCCCGGTCTTCACCCCGATGGCCAAGTACGCCATCTCCATTGCGGTGGCCTTCTTCGTGGCCTTCCTGCTCATCCTCTTCACCGACTACCGCACCCCGGAGGAGCGCGCTGAGGCCAAGGCCGCCCGCGAGGCAGCTGAGAAGGCCGAGCTCGACAACGCCGACAACGCCGCGCTTGCCGACGCCCCCGCTGCCGCCGGCGCCGGTGCTGGCGCTGCCACCGCAACCGCGACCAAGACCGATGCCCCGGCGCAGGCTGCTGAGCCCGCCGCTGGCACCACCACCGACATTGCTTCCCCAGCTGCCGGCAAGGTTGTCCCGATGGCTGAGATCGATGACCCGGTCTTCTCTGCTGGAACGCTCGGCGATGGCGTGGGCATCGTCCCTGAGGGCAACGACGTTTACTCCCCGGTGAGCGGCACGATCGTCAGTGCCATGAAGTCCGGTCACGCCTACGGCATCAAGACCGAGGACGGCGTGGAGGTCCTGGTCCACATCGGCATCAACACCGTGAAGATGAAGGGCGAAGGTTTCGCCCCGGCCGTCAAGAAGGGCGACACCGTCAAGCAGGGCGAGCTGCTTGCCACCGTTGACTTTGCCAAGGTCACCGAAGCCGGCTACGACACCACCATCGTCTTGGCCGTGACCAACACCAAGGCACTGTCTGCCGTCACCCCGGCTGGCCTCAACCACGCCGCCGCTGGCGACACGGTCATCACCACGACCCGCTAAAGGACCCACTAGGGAACCTTTAGCACGCCTTTAACGAACCCTGACTAAGCTGGCTCGATGTAATCACCATCGTGGTCAGCTTTAGTCGTTTTGTGCCTCAACCGGCTAGCCTCGTCGGGCTAGCCTTAACAAGTTAACCTCAACCAGAAAGGTGCCTTGTGCAACTGCTGCGAGTATTCAATAACAACGTCGTTCTCGCACGGCGCGGCGCGGAAGACGTCATTGTCACCGGCCGTGGCATTGGCTTCCAGGCAAAGCCTGGCACTGAGGTTGACCCGACCAAGGTGGTTCAGGTCTTTGTTCCCGACTCAGGGCGCGACCCTGACCACCTCGCCGCCATGATTGCCGGTATCCCCGGCGAGTACGTGCAGCTGGTCATCGACGCCATGCATTCCGTCGACATGTCTGAGGCTCTGCGCAGCAAACTCACGCTCGTCGTGGCGATTGCGGATCACATCCATGGTGCGGTCAGTCGCGGCAAGCCTGTGGCTTATCCGTTGGAGGCTGAGGTGCGCCACCTCTACGCCGATGACTTTGCCCTCGCGCAGAAACTGCTCACCGCCATCAACAGCGGTCTGCACAAGCCGCTGGCTCCAGATGAAGCCGTGGCCCTCACCCTGCATCTGGTCAACGCCGGCTTCGCGGTCGGAGATCTCTCCGGCACCTACCGCATGACGGGCCTCATCCAACAGATCCTGGCCGTCATTGGATCTCACAACGACACGGAGCTCAACAGCGAGGACATCTCCGTCGCCCGCTTCATCACGCACCTGCGCTACCTCTTCGTGCGCATGGCAGAGCACCAACAGCTCGACTCCGATGACCGCCAAGTGGCCACGGCAATCTCCGCCCGCTACCCCGACGCCGTCGAGACCGCCCAAATGGTAGCTAATCTGATTGAGCTGCGCCTCGACAGCGCTTTAACCCCCGATGAAGTCTCCTACCTAACGCTGCACATCGCGCGCTTGGAAGATGCTTCAGCCTAACGAGTCCTAGTCATCGGCGGAGCGAATCAGCTTTGGGTCGACATCGACGACCGGTTCCGGGACCTCAATGACCTCAATATCGGAGACGGCAGTGGCGGTCGGCTCCACGGGCTGCGAGTCACCGTGAACGGTTCTATCAGCATTCGGCCCGACAGTAATCTTTCCTGCCGCCAGCGCCGCCCTGTCACGGGCGGTCTCAACGTCCTCAGCAGTCGTGGCCACCATGCCCATGCGGCGGCCGGCATAGGCCCATGGCTTACCAAACAGACGCACATCCGTCTCCTCGTAGGAGAGAGCGGTGTCGAGGCCGGTAAAGGAGACATCATCAAGCTCTGCGTCCGCGTGCAGAATAACCGCAGCACCGGGGCTGACCAACGTCACGTCGATGGGGAAGCCCAGAATCGCGCGGACATGTAGCTCAAATTCAGAGAAACGCTGCGTGTATCCGGTCAGCATGGCGGTGTCCAATGGACGCGGAGAGACGGAGGAGAAATACACCTCATCACCCGCAACAAAAAGCTCAACGCCGTAGACACCGCGCCCACCCAATTCATTGGAGATACGCGCCGCAACGGAGCGTGCGTTCGCCAGCGCGTCCTCACTCATCGCCATGGGCTGCCAGGACTCCACCAGATCACCCTTCTCGTGGCGGTGACCAATGGGCTCACTGAACCACGTGGCCATCTTGCCCGTAGCCGGGTCAATGGAGCGCACAGCAAGCAGCGTGACCTCATAATCAAAGTCAACGAAGCGCTCAACCACGACGCGCTTATACTCCGAGGACACGTGGCGCACCATGGCCCAGGCCTCCTCCACGTCCTCTTCTTCTTTAAGAAGGATGTGTCCCTTCCCGGAGGTCGTAATATCCGGCTTCACGATACACGGCAGCCCCAACTCCCCCACCGCCTCTTGCAACTCTTCAGCGGACTCAGCAAAGCGATAGGCCGTCACGGGCAGGCCGATGCTTTCAGCTACCTCACGCACGCTCTCCCGGCACTGCGTCAGCTCACACGCCCGCGCCGAGGGCACGACGGTGGTGCCGAATTCCTCAATACGTTTCAGCGCCTCCACCGCGACGGTTTCCACCTCTGGGACTACATAGTCTGGCTTGATGCGCTCGGTCAGCTCCCACACCTTGTACGGGTCCCTAATGTCTGCAATGTAGCTAAAGTGCGCAAGCTGCTGCGCAGGTGCTCCTGCGTAGCGGTCCACGGCGTGAACCTCAAGCCCTAAGTTCTGAAAGGCAATTACCAACTGCTTACCCAGCTCACCCGACCCCAAGAGGAGCACCTTGGTGGCGTTTCCTGTCAGAGGGGTTCCGATCTGGCCTGCGATGTCGCCTACGGTAGTCATTCTCGAATTATCGCATACTTTTAGCACTGCATTGCTTGGCGACGTTCCTTCTGATTCCGACCATCCAGTGCTAGAGTCTCTACCTACAATAGAGCAGTAAAATCGTCTCACCCCTCTCCATGCGTTGGTATAGAAGGGGGCGGGACGATGAGCGCACTAAACTGGCTGGCGCCCTACTGGTCTTGCATGACGTCGTGGCGCACGATGGTCTGGTCGCGGCCGGGGCCGACACCGATGTAGGAGATGCGGCAGCCCGAGAGTTCCTCCAGGCGCAGGACGTAGTCCTGGGCCTTCTGTGGAAGCTCCTCAAAGGTCTGGCAACCAGTGATGTCCTCATCCCAGGCCGGCATGGTCTCAAAGATGGGCTCGGCGTGGTGGAACTCAGACTGGGTCAGCGGCATCTCGTCGTAACGCTTGCCATCAACGTCATAAGCCACGCAGATGGGGATCTCACCGATGCCGGTGAGTACATCCAGCTTGGTCAGGAAGTAATCCGTGAAGCTATTGACGCGGGTGGCGTAGCGGGCAATCACAGAGTCGTACCAACCGCAGCGGCGCTTGCGGCCGGTGTTGACGCCAATTTCGCCGCCGGTGGTCTGCAGGTATTCGCCCCACTTGTCGAAGAGCTCCGTGGGGAACGGGCCAGCGCCCACGCGGGTGGTGTAGGCCTTGATGATGCCCAGGGAGGTAGTAATGCGCGTCGGGCCAATGCCGGAGCCCACAGCAGCGCCGCCAGCAGTCGGGTTCGAGGAGGTCACGAACGGGTAGGTACCGTGGTCAACATCCAGCATGGTGGCTTGGCCACCCTCCATGAGAACGTGCTTGCCCTCATCCAGTGCCTGGTTCAGTTCCAGCTCGGCCTCGATAACCATCGGGCGCAAGCGCTCGCGGTAGCTCAGGAAGTACTCCACAACCTGCTCCGGTTCGATGGCCTTGCGGTTGTACATCTTCACCAGCATCTGGTTCTTGATGTCCAGAGCGGACTCCACCTTTTGACGCAGGATGGACTCATCGAAGATGTCCTGCACGCGGATGCCGATGCGGGCTACCTTGTCGGCATAAGCCGGGCCGATTCCGCGGCCGGTGGTGCCGATGGCACGCTTGCCCAGGAAGCGCTCCTGCACGCGGTCCAGGGTCTGGTGGTAGGGCGCCACGAGGTGGGCGTTGGCGGAAATCTTCAGGCGCGAAGCATTAGCGCCACGGGCTTCAAGGCCATCGATTTCATCGAAGAGGGCCTCCAAGTTAATCACCACGCCGTTACCCAGGACCGGGGTAGCGTTTTCAGAAAGAATGCCGGCGGGAAGGAGCTTCAGCTCGTACTTCTCGCCGCCGACCACGACGGTGTGGCCGGCATTGTTACCGCCGTTGGGCTTGACTACGTAATCGACTTTGCCGCCGAGAATGTCGGTAGCCTTGCCTTTGCCTTCATCGCCCCACTGGGCGCCGACGATGACGATCGCTGCCATGTTTGGTGTCACTTCCTATTTATTGAAGTCAAATACGCACCTACTTTACCCGCCATGGCGGTTAAGCGTTGAGTTTGTGACATGGTCATCAAGATTTGCTCTAATGGCGGGGCTTGACAGAGTCCGCAGTGGGTTCAGAACGGGATTAGCTAGGCGGTTTCGGTGGTTGAATCACTGCCGCGAGAGCCCTCATTATCGAAGTAGATGGTGTCGTTAGTGAACATCAGGCGTGACTTGCCTGGGGTGCTGATGATGATGCCGTCGTCGACAACGGCAATCTGGGCCTCAATGTCACCGACGCCGATTTGGTAGAGCCCGTTGCCCTCAATCTTTGTGCCGTTAGTTGGGATTTCGTCGTCATATTGGGTGAACTCAGTGCTGCCCTTTAGCGGCAGGAAGGTCACCAAGTTGAACTCCACGCCCTCCGGCATTGGGGTCTTACCACCCTTGATGGCCCAGGCTCCGCCGTCGCCGTGTGCACAGTCGATAGCGTTGTTTTCTTAACGATGCCGCAGACCATGTTCCAGCCATCGGCGCAAATAGTGAAGAGCTCTTCGCCGCGGAGGTCTTCTTCATCCTTAGCCAGGTCCGCAGAGTCAGTGGGCTCTGATTTGACGTCAATGAAGAATATGTCCGAGTTCACGCCGTCGAAGGAATTTTCCATGGACGTGGCTTCGGTACCCGGACGCTTGTTTACTTTGCCCTCGACACCGACGATGTCGCCCTCAGTCTCGGACTCATAGGTATAGCCTTCACCGTCCTCTTCCACCTCTAAAGAAGAGGACGTGATGTAGAGGGCATCCTCGTCCTTGAGCTCGCCCTTGGAGAAGAAGACTGGGGCTTTGACATCCTCCCCATCAAACGCGCCTTCTAGCACGACGTAGCTGAGGAATTTGCAGGGATCATATTCATCCTCACCGACGTTGACGTCTTCAAGTTTCTCGGTCGAGCCTTTCACCTAGGCTTCCCCATTCTCCAGGACTTTGCTGAGTTCGGTGTCTTCGAGGTCTTTCTTCTCATCACAGTCAGCGTCGGTACTTGAAGAAGATGCGCTGCTGGATGTCGACGTGGCCGTCGAAGACGTAGTCGTCGCGGAACTCGTCACGGACTCGGCAACAGCCTCGGTGAATCCCGGCTCCTCTGCTTCCGTCTGCGAACCGCCGATGAAGCTACATGAACTCATCAAAAGACCAGCAGCAGATACAAGCGCAAGGGTTGCCATACGGGCGGACATGGTGGCTACCTCTAGCTGTTAGACAAAGAAGAATTGAGTGGAAGAGTTGAGTATTAAGAAGTTTGGGGTTGCCTTGGAACCTACTGACAGAATGTGATGGGCACTACTTTTCCGGGGAAAGCTCCGCTGTCCGTGCGTCGCTGAAGGCGCTTTTTAGCCAAGCTCTTCCAACGCTTCTATGCTTCTTGTATGATCTGTGCGCTTTTAGACTGCGGCGGCCAACTCACCAACGCCCACACCACTGCTCTGGTAGGGGCTGCCCGGCATGGAGTACGTGTCGAGCACTTCCGCGTCGCGGAGGTTCCCACCCGGCAAGAGTTGAAAACTATTGATGCGCTGGCCAGGGAGATCCTGCCGGAGGACCCCACCCCATCGCTGGACGAGATTGCCGCGCAGCCGGACGTGAGCCACCTCGGTACACCGGGGCCAGCACCCCAGGCCCCGTTCCTGAGCGAAACGCTGCGCATCGTAGTGATCGGCAACGATGCTGCGCTTAGCGCCGTGCTAACTCGCATGATGCGGGCGGATTACCTGTGGACCGAGGTAGGCTACGTTCCCACTGGGGAGCACTCCACCGCGGCGATGAATTGGGGCCTGAAGGCGAGCGAAACGGGCCAGGGCCGCCAGGGTCTCGGCGACCAGGAAGCAGTGATGGAGGAGGCGCTCTCCTATGCCATGACCGCGCCCGTCAAGCCAGTGCCGCTCATCCGCAATGACGCGGGCCTCGCCGTGGCGGGTTCGGCAACGATTGCGGAATGGTCGAATGAGGAGATCACCGGGGAAATCATCGTCGACGATGTCGTGCTGCTGCGCGCAGACCGCGAGAAGGATGTCTTCGGCGCAAAGCTCGTGCCAATGACGGATGCGCCGGGCATCGTGGCGGCGAAGGCGGTTACCAGTTTTGAGGCGGACGCAGCACCGCGCCGTGGGCTCTTCGCGCGCCTGCGCAAGCCTGCCCAGCCGGGACAACTCGACCCCGCCAGCGTCGTGCAGGGCCGGGCAGTGCAGGCCGGTGGGCCTTCGCTCAGCGTCAGCGTCGATGGAGTCCGCGCCAAGCGGCCGGTCAAGCGCGTGACGTTTTACCGTCACCTGCGGGACCTACAAATTGTGCGGCCCTAATTCTCCAGCTTAAGTCCCGATCAGCGGCTTAATATCGGGGCTACTAACAAGAGAGGCCCACACGATTCTTAAGTTTGAGAGTAAAACGAAAAGAGGATTCGGCCAGCATTACCTTTGCGGTACTAGGCTCGAAACCGAATCCTCACCGCATGCACATTAAGCAATGTGCCTAGGCGGTATGCGGAAGACTCTACCACCCCAGGCTTTCTCTATGTAGCTGGTTGGAGGCACACTCATCCAACATTTTCGTGCAGTTGCGGCGTGGCCTTTAGCCCCTAGTCCCCTTCCCAGACCTCCGGCGGATAGGCCGGGTGCTTGGAGGTGGGCACGAGTTGTGCCACGGCTGACTCCCGCGACATGCCGCACACCATGAGCAGGTCCACGATGATGGAGCGGGTCTGGGCCAGTACGGCATAGGCGGAGAGAACCGCTTCCTTACCAGCGACCTCCATCGAGCAGCGCGCACCCAGCTGGCGCAGCCGGTTGACTATCTCCGGAATGGCTTGCGCCTCATCCACGCGGCGCTCACGCGCGGTTTGGTGGGTGTAAAGGTCGGAGAGCTCCATCGTGATTTCAGCAAGTTCATCGATGATCTCAACTTGCTCGGGCGTGGCGTGGTCACCGTCCTCGGCGAGAACAAGCGCACGTCGGGAGAGCACGCGGGTGCCGCGGACCATGTTGTCAACAGGAGTGAGGATGCGCTCCAGGGAACGCACGGTGCGCTGCGTACTCCACAGGAAGGGTGATAAGCGTGCGGTTTCCGCGCCGCCCTTGGTGGCGTTGAGCATGTTGTTGATGTCATCCTGCGTGCCGCGCACTGCGTCGCGGGCCTCCGCGATGGTTTCGGGATCGTTTTCTTCCAAGCCTTTGGCCACGTCGGAGAGGACCAGGGAGGTAATGCCTAAGACCTTCGAGACTTCCGAGCGGCCCGCGCGCAAGGGCGAGGAGGGAATCAGCACGATCATTGTGAGGCCAATGACCGCGCCGATGATGGCGTCTATGGCACGGGAGATGCCACCCATTTCTTCAGGGGGAAGGATGGTAGCGATAAGGATGGCAGCGATGACGATTTGATTGCTCACCATCTGCGAGCCCGTGACAAAGGAGCCGATCACCAGAGCAAGGCCGATGATGATGGTCATGTGGATGGGGCCGGTCCCGAGGGCATCGACAAGCAGCGTGCCCACCAAGACTCCCACAACACCGCCGATGGACATGTCCACGGCACGCTTGAGGCGGTCCCTGCCCGATAGTCCGAGGATGATGATGACGGCCATCGGGGCAAAGAAGGGCTGCTCGTGGCCGAAGAAATCGTGCGCAACATAGAAGGCCAAACCCGCGCCAATCGTGCACTGAAGCATGAACACGAGCCGGTTGCGGATGCGTGTGAGGCGCGCCTTGAGGGACTTATCCACCAACCGCAGCTGCTCGCGGGTAGTTTTGCGAACGCGCTTGACGGTACTTGACGAACTCGACGATGACTCTTGCGCTTCCATGACTCCGGTATTTTACGCGTTCTGGCGGAGGGTTTGGATGAACAAAGCCACCCCTCGTGGGTGAGGGATGGCTTGTTGACATATGATGACGCCGCTCAGCGCCGGCGGCTGCTCAGCAGCGTCATCCAGTTGGTGTGGGTTTACTTAGAAACGGTCTTGCCCACGGAGTGCAGGTCCTGGCAGGCCTCAACCACGCGGTCAGCCATACCCTGCTCAGCCTTCTTGAGGTAGGAACGCGGGTCGTAGGCCTTCTTGTTGCCCACCTCGCCGTCGATCTTGAAGACGCCGTCGTAGTTAGCGAACATGTGGCGTGCAACCGGGTTGGTGAAGGCGTACTGGGTATCGGTGTCAACGTTCATCTTGATGACGCCGTAGCGCAGGGCCTCCTCGATCTTCTCCTTCTCGGAGCCGGAGCCGCCATGGAACACGAAGTCGAAGGGCTGGGAGCCCTCAGCCAGGCCAAGCTTCTTCACGGCAACCTTCTGGCCCTCGTCGAGGACCTCCGGGCGCAGCTTCACGTTGCCCGGCTTGTAAACGCCGTGGACGTTGCCGAAGGTAGCAGCCAGCAAGTAGCGGCCCTTCTCGCCGGTAC
>DXEO01000216.1 GCA_019114925.1 Candidatus Corynebacterium faecipullorum
AGTACAGACCCCCTAGTAACAGACCACCCCACCGAAACAGCAAGGATCGGTGGCCTGCATGAATGTACTTTCGGGTCTGCACTTATAGGCTGGGTCAGTGCTGCCCCCCTTTACCAGAATCGGCAAAGGAAAATACAGCCCCCACGTCAGGGATACCACCACCGCAAATCCATGTGTCCGCGCACAGGGAGTCTGCACTTCCTCCGCTGCACCTTTAGGTTGCTAACCTTTCTTGTGCGCGCGCTCTAGAATGACTTTCGTGCATGCAGTTGGTTCTGAAGGGTGGCTGAGGAGATAGCAATGGGGTTTCCACAATCGCCGAATCTTTTTACGCATTCTTATTAACTCGGCTTTCCTTAGTGACTTGAAGGCTGTGCCCTTAAGCAAAAGAACGATAATTCCTTTCCTTATAACCTTTGTCCCGTCTTCGAGTCCAAGGCTGGGGTGCCTCAGATGCGCGCTATTCTCGATGGACTGGTCTTTTTCGGGGCGATGGTTTTGATAGCAGGTTTTATCTTCTTCTTTGGCTTGCTCTTGAATAGCATGCAGGTTCCAGGATTGTTGCCGCGTCTTCTTGTCGTGTTGTTGCTTTACCTCTTTTTCCTCGTAGTCCGGCATATGCTATTTGCATTTGGGATTAATAAGGCTTGGAGGAATGGGTGGATTGACTTCTACCCAGTCGTTCTCGGGAGCTTTTTCTACGATAAGAAGAGCGGCAAGACTGGAAAGAAGGGTCATATTTATGTCACGAAGGCGCTTGTCATGGCGCCGAACGGCGAAGCCCGGATAGTCGAGGTGTTGGTGGAGGGGCTGAGCCCGAACCGAATGATTAAGGAAGGCGCGACAATGGCGCGTGACCGACAGGGTCTTCGCCTTGACGCGATTCACAATCATGGCTGGACATTCTGGGCCTTGGTCCGGGGCAAGCCACTGGAGCACGGAAGCATGGAACATGGACTTTCCGACTCCCAAGTGGCTGCTGGTTTGGCCCGTGTGGAGCATGGTTGGCCACTGGAAGGGTTGGATTCCTTTCTTGATTTCCCTGAGTCTTAGACGGCAACCGGTGGCTGTGGGCCGTTTCACCTACCAGCCAGTGTATTGCCTGTTTTGCGTCGCTGACCTGTAGACTGGTCCGGTACATACGGACGCGTCTACCGCAGAAAGTGCATAGCTTTAATGTCTGAATCTAACTCCCGCGACCGCGAAGGTTCCTCGGAAGGCAACCGTGGGCACATCCGCTCTGGGGGCCGCAAGGTTGAAAAGCGTGGCGGCGCATCGGGGCGTCGACAAGAGCGTCGCGGTGTTCGCCGTGATGAGCGCCAAGGCGGCCGCGATGGCGCGAATCCTCGCCACGATAATCGCCGCAATGATCAGAAGAGCCACGGTCGTGATAAGAAGAAGGCCTCGCATCCGCAACGTTCGGGCTACCGTGAGGAGCGTATCAACCGCCGCATGACGGACCCGGACCTGCCTTCTGATATCGATATCACTGATCTTGATCCCTCGGTTCTGCAGGATCTCTCCTCGCTATCGAAGGAGAATTCTGAAGCTGTGGCTAAACACCTCATCATGGCGGCTACTTGGCTTGATGACGATCCACAGCTATCGCTTCGCCATGCCCGAGCAGCGAAGGATCGCGCCGGTCGTGTCTCGGTCGCCCGAGAGATGAACGGCATCGCCGCTTATCGTGCAGGTGAATGGAAGGAAGCTCTAGCAGAGCTGCGCGCTGCACGCCGCATTTCCGGCGGGCCAGGTTTGATGGCGGTGATGGCTGACTGCGAGCGCGGTCTTGGCCGCCCAGAGAAGGCTGTCGAACTCTGGCGTAGCGAGGACGCTAAGGAACTCGCTCCGGAAGATGCTATCGAATTGGCCATTGTTGCTGCGGGCGCCCGGCTGGATATGGGGCAAGCAGAGTCCGCCGTGGTTACGATTCAGCGTGCGCAGCCCACGAAGGACGCTAAGGGCGTGTCAGCGTGCCGTCTTGCTTATGCCTATGCGAATGCATTGCTGGAGGCCGGCCGTAAAGATGAGGCACGGGAATGGTTCGAGCATGCTACCGAGATTGACGAAGGAGACTGGACCGACGCCGCGGAGCGTTTGGCCGAGTGTAAATAATGAGTATTCTCAAAACTCACGATTCTTTGCTATTAGATCTTGATGGAACGGTGTGGGAAGGGGGACAGGCCCTTCAGTGCGTCGTTGACGTAATTAATTCCTGCGGCATCCCCGCGGTGTATGTGACGAACAATGCTTCGCGTAGCCCCCAGACCGTGGCAGACATGCTCGGTGAGATCGGCGTGGACGCCGATGCCCATCGCGTTGTCACCTCAGCGCAAGCTGTCATAAAGATCGCGCGCGAAGATCTGCCCGCAGGTGCAAAAGTCCTTGTTATTGGTG
Source organism: Candidatus Corynebacterium faecipullorum (assembly GCA_019114925.1). Lineage (GTDB taxonomy): Bacteria > Actinomycetota > Actinomycetes > Mycobacteriales > Mycobacteriaceae > Corynebacterium > Corynebacterium faecipullorum. Next base: position 2,398 of record DXEO01000216.1, read on the forward strand.
CAGACTCTTTCCGCGCGCTCGCGCGGGACGCAGGTTTCATCGTCGTCGATAGCGCCGATGATCGGCCTGTTGCCGTGCTGCAGGGCATGGATAAGTCTGTGGGGTGGGAGCAGCTCTCTGAAGGTGCGCTTGCTATCAACCAAGGCGCCAAATACTATGCCTCGAACCTGGATACGTCGCTGCCGACGGAGCGCGGAATGGCTGTAGGTAACGGCTCGCTCGTCGCAGCTATCGTTTCCACAACAGGCGTCGAGCCCGTTTCGGCAGGCAAGCCGGAGCCTGCCATGTTTACCCAGGCAGCTAAGCTGGTCAACTCGTCGAAGCCCCTCGCTGTCGGGGACCGCTTAGACACCGATATCGTCGGCGGCAATAATGCGGCCATGGACACCTTCCACGTGTTGACAGGCGTATCCCGCGAGCTTGCGCTCATTGAAGCAACACCGGAGGAGCGTCCGAATTTCATCGGTGCTGGATTCCATGAGCTTTCCTTGTCGGAAGCGCAAGCGCGTCCGGGCGCCCAGGGTGGATTTAGGGCGCGTTTTGATGGTTATGACATCGTTCTGCAAGGTGGTAACGAGAAGTCTACGTCGGTCGAGGCACTGCGTACCGTTTTGGAAGTAGCCTGGGCGGGCGCTGAGCCTCCGCGCTACATTCAGCCGCGAAGCGAAGCCGCGGAGAGGGTCGTATCCACATGGCGGTAAAACCCCATGACCCGCGCGCAGTGTTGGCTCCAGAGACCCTCAATGCATCCATCAACGAGATTCTCACCGAGCCCGCAGAGACTCTTGAGGAAGAGCTAGCCCAGCTGGACCGCGCTCATACCGTGTTGCGCGATGCGCTCCAAGATAATTAGTGCGAATCGCCAAGGAAACTAGGGGAAAGAGGACCTAATCATGCCACCGCAACGTCGCCGTCTTGACGCAGAGTTGGTACGTCGCAAGATTGCGCGCTCACGAGAACAAGCCGTTGAGATGATCAAGGCTGGTCGGGTGACGGTTGGTGGCTTTAAAGCTACGAAACCCGCGACGGTGGTCGAGCCTGAGGTGTCTATCAAAGTCGAAGCCAGCGAGGGTGATGATTGGGCGTCGCGAGGTGCGCATAAGCTCCTCGGTGCGCTCGCGGCTTTCGACGTGGCCCTCACGGGCAAGCGTGTCTTGGACGCCGGCGCGTCCACCGGCGGTTTTACTGATGTCTGCTTGCGCCGCGGTGCCGCAGAAGTGCTTTCTGTTGACGTGGGCTATGGGCAGCTTTTGTGGCGCTTGCAAAA
>DXEO01000217.1 GCA_019114925.1 Candidatus Corynebacterium faecipullorum
GCTGCGATGGAAACGCCCAGGATGGCGTTGGCACCGAGGCGAGACTTGTTCTCAGTGCCGTCCAGCTTGATCAGGGCCTGGTCGATGAGGCGCTGGTCATCGGCCTCAAAGCCGGCAAGTTCATCAGCAATCTCTTCGTTGACGTTCTCAACAGCCTTAAGAACGCCCTTGCCCAAGTAGCGGTCACCACCGTCGCGCAACTCGTGAGCCTCGTGAACACCGGTGGAAGCGCCAGACGGAACGCCGGCGACACCGCGTGCACCATCGTCGAGGAAGACTTCAGCCTCAACAGTGGGGTTGCCGCGGGAATCAAGAATTTCGCGTGCCATTACGTGGATGATGTCAGCCATGCTGCTTTCACTCCTATAGAGCCAAATTGATCTTGGTTTGTGTTCTGGGAAGTAGTCCCAAACCACCTGCAGCCAATTGTTCCAGAAAACTTCGGAACGTGTCGGGCTTAAACGGACAACGTGACAAAGATCTAGGAAGGAACTAGGACGTAGCAGGCTGTTCAATGGCGTAAGAATTCGCCGCTGCCGCCACTTTACGCAGGTAGTCCTCAGATTGGTTGTAGTTGAGGACCGCTGCGCGCCAGCCCTCCGGCGTGGAAAGGTCCCTATCTCCAAAACACAACAATGCGGCGGCACCTAGCGCAGCATCGTCAATCTGGTTGGGATCAGCCACCCCATCGCCATTGGCATCACGACCTAAATGCTCCCAAGAAGAAGCGATAAATTGCATCGGCCCGACGGCACGATCAAACTCGGTATCGCCGTCAATCACGCCTCCGTCACTATCCGGAACCATGGTGGTGTTGTTCGTGCCATCGAGAGGTATACCCACGATGGGTGGGTCGGGGTAGCCGTTCTCATCGAGTGAAGAACGGTGAAAGAGATTGCCGTTATAGGTCCCATGACGGCTTTCAACCCAGCCGATCCCCGCAAGGGTATTCCAGCGCAAATTACAGTTCGGCCAGGACTCCCGCGCAATCAATTCCGCATTGCCATAGGCCCGCAAGGCCTGATCGGGGATGCTGGTGGCATCAGCAAGCTGGTCAGACCACCACGTCAATTTATCCGCCGTACGCCCCGGACCTTCGACATCAATATTGGGCACTTCTGCCCCGCCCACGGGTGGAAGATCCTCTGGGACAGGGGAAAGCTCCCGGAACGGGGAGGGCTTATCCAGGAAGGAAAGAGTCCAGGCCACCAGGGAAATAATCAGAATTATAGCCAAGACAATGCCAAGGCCACAGCCCCCGATCCTCCTAAGCCCCTGCGTCATAATGATGAATACTACAGCCCGTTGCAGGAAGGGGGTCGAGCGACACAGAGGGCGCCACGAGGCGACCGTATAGACAAGACCTACGACAATTTCGAAACAGAAGTTATGTCACAATGTTCCCATGCGTAACATTCTGCGCTACACTGCAGCGTTGAACAGAGAGCCGAGGCCCCGCTGGCGCTCCACGTTCTATCACTGTCCGTTCTAGAAACGTGCTTTTCTCTTAGCCAAGGAGTTCCATGTCCATCCGTCGTATCCTCGCTACTGCTTCCGCCGTTGTCGCTCTGGGCGCCATCGCACCCGCCACCGCCTCCGCCGCTTCCCTCACTGAGTTGGGCAGCTTCCTTTCCCAGGGCATCCAGTCGGCTGACTGCAACACCCTGCGCAGCACCCTCACGCTCATCGATCAAAGCACCGAAGGCGAGCTTCTGACTCCGGACACCACCCGCAACCAGCTTTCGAAGAACCTCACTGCACTGGGCAACTCCGCGGAGCTCGGTCCGCTGGCTTTCGCCGCTGTGAAGTACGCCGGCCAGACCGCTGACCGCGCCCTCGAGTGCAAGATTGTCAAGGAAGACACCATCACCACCGGCGGCACGGGACTATCCTCCACGATCGCTGACTATGCTCCCCTGCTGTCTTCCATGATCCAGAAAGGCTAGTCCTTCTTTTCTCGGGCCTTACCTTCGGCCCACAGGCGCTCCTGTTCCTCTACCCCCACGATGTCCTCTGAGCCATCAAAAAGGTAGGGCGCGCGGGAGCGCATTTTGTTAACGAAAGACATCGCAACATCATCAAGGTTGAAGGCCCCACGGCGTGCCGCGATTTCGGCGTGGAAGAGGATCTGCAGGAAGACATCGCCCAATTCCTTGAGCAGCTCAGCATCCGAAGCGTGCTCCCGCACAGCCTCGGCAAACTCCGCGGACTCTTCCTCCAAATACGGCAGCAGAGTCTCGTGGGTTTGATCGCGCTCCCACTCCCCAATGCTCCGCGCGCGCGTCATCACCTCGCGAGCTTGCCACATCGGCTCCTCCAAGGAGGGGGCGAGGATAAGCTCCGCGTGGGCGTCGATAAGCGCGCGCACCTGCGGATGAGAAGGATCTGTGCTCACCACAACACCGTGGCCTGCAGGGTCCTCGCCGCACAATAACTGGTCGAAGTCCCAGCGAACCTTCACTGGTACTTCATCGGTGAAAACAACAGGTCCCTGTAGTTTTCCAACGGCCTCCATGGGGATTAGGGTGGGCCAGCGCGGATCTAACAACAGGACAGTCATAAGCAACGAGTATAGGTCCCAGCCTCCATGAACTTTCACTGCAGTTGCACAAAAGCCCGCCTGAAGGGGTATTTTTAACCAATGACCACTTCCAATCTCACCGAATCGCCGCGCACGCATTCCGTGACGCTGTGGACGCTCGTCGCGCTCATCATCGGTTCCACGGTGGGCGCCGGAATCTTCTCTCTCCCGCAGAACATCGCCTCCGTGGCCGGCCCCGGCGCCATGCTCATTGGCTGGCTCATTGCTGGCGTGGGCATGCTCTCTGTTGCCTTCGTTTTCCAGATCCTAGCTCACCGCAAGCCACACCTCGACTCCGGCGTGTACTCCTATGTCCGTGCCGGCTTGGGTGATTTCATCGGCTTTACCTCTGGTTGGGGCTACTGGCTCGGCTCCGTAATGGCGCAGGTGGGCTACGCTACCCTGTTTTTCAACACCATCGGCCACTACGCCCCTTTCTTTGACGCCGACCACCGCTGGGTTTCCGCCATTGCGGTGTCGTTGCTGTCCTGGGGTATTTTTGCCGTGCTTGCCCGCGGCATTAAGCAGGCGGCCATCATGAACATGGTGACGTCCATCGCCAAAATTGTGCCCATCCTGGCCTTCATCGTCATCCTCGCTTTCGTGGGCTTTAGCTGGGACAAGTTCACCTTGGATATCTGGGGCAAGGCTTCCGACAAGTCCCTCTTCGAACAGGTCCAGGGCATCATGCTCTTTACCGTGTGGGTCTTCATCGGCGTAGAGGGCGCATCCGTGTACTCGAAGCAGGCGCGCACCCGTTCCGACGTCGGCCGCGCCACCGTCATCGGCTTCATCAGCGTTTTGGCGCTGCTGGTCTCCGTGTCCACGCTGAGCTTCGGCGTGCTCACCCAGGAAGAGCTCGCGGCACTGCCGGATAACTCCATGGCTTCCGTGCTCACCGCTGCCGTGGGTGAATGGGGCGGCGCGCTCATCTCTCTCGGCCTGTGCCTTTCCGTGCTCGGCGCCTACGTGTCCTGGCAGATGCTGTGCGCGGAGCCGATCGTCATGATGGCTTTCGATGGTCTTCTCCCCCGCAAGATTGGCACCGTGAACATCGCTGGCGCGCCGTGGGTAGCGCAGCTGATTTCCACGCTAGCGATTCAGCTCTTCGTCATCGTTTTCTTCCTCAACGAGACCTCCTACAACGCCATGGTGCAGCTGGCCACCATCATGTACCTGCTGCACTACATTTTCTCCTCGCTGTACCTGGTTCTCTTGGCCGTGCGCAGCAAGGGATTAACGCACCCGCATGCCGGGGTGCGTTTCGACATCTCGGGCCCCGAGGTGAGCCGTCGCGAGAACCGGCGCCATCTCTTCATCGGCCTCGTCGCCTTCATTTATTCCGTCTGGCTAATTTATGCTGCTGACCCGGTCTACGTGCTGCTTGGTGCACTGGCCGTGGTCCCCAGCATGATTCCTTACGTGGCCACCCGCCTGTACAAGAAGGAACGCGTGTTCAACACTTTTGAGTGGTTCGTGGTTGCACTGGTGCTTATCGGCGCGGTAGCGGCGGTGTGGGGCTTGTGCACCGGCCGTTTGGTGCTCTAGAAGGCCTCGGGCGCCGAGCGGTGCGACAACACCGCATACGCGATGCAGCTCACTAGCCACAGCACATGACCAATGGCGCTGACGATGAGGAAGATGCCACCAGTAATAGAGGCCGCTTCCTCGTTGCCAAACCACCACGTCGGCACGGTGGCTGGTCCGATGTCCCCAAAGTCCGGCAGGTTGGCGTTGCCCACGATGAAGCCGATGAATACTAGGGCCATCGACGCCCACGCCCACTCCAAACGGCTTGTGTAATCACTGCGGATGAACAGCGGGAGCAACCCGAGCAACACCCACAAGCCAACCAGGAAGATCCCAAACATCACCAAAATGAAAGTGAGCCAGCCGCCGTTCTCACCGCTGAACTTGATAACCAGGGAGACGGGGATACTGAACAACGCCGCGAACATCCACACCACCATCATGATGATTCGGGGATTAGCTCTACTAGGCCCACTGTGGTTGTTCGCGGCGTCCATTATTTTTCTCCTACGCTAATGACGTTCTTTTTAGTCTTAGCACCGCTGACGTCAACGCGCTCGAGTTCGAACATCGACGCCAAGAAGTCCGCCATCCACTGCAGGAGTTCAATGTCTCGCAGCTTGGGGTCGGTGACATTGCGGCCAGCCTTGGGGAAGTTGAGCTGGATGGCCTTGGCCGCCGCGCGGTAATTGGAGCCCGGGAAGAGGCGCTTGAGGCGTACCTGTTTCGAATCCGCTAACTCCACCGGGTGGACCTTAATGCGCGTACCCTGCACCGTGATATCGCTGACCCCGGCCCGGCGGGCCTGGTGGCGCAAGCGTGCTACCGCGAGCAGGCGTTCCACCGGCTCCGGAACAGGGCCGTAGCGGTCCTGCATTTCCTCCACCACGTGTGCCAAATCAGCGTTGTCTTTGGAGGCCGCGAGCTTGCGGTAAACCTCCAGACGGAGGCGTTCGGAATTGATGTAGGACTCCGGAATATGAGCATCCACCGGCAAGTCGATGCGGATTTCTTTTGGCCCTTCATCCGTGACCACGGGAGTCTCCCCGCGGGCAAGCGCCTTGAAGGTCTCCACGGCCTCACCGACGAGACGCACATAGAGATCAAAGCCGACGCCGGCGATGTGGCCGGACTGCTCGGCGCCCAGCACGTTGCCGGCACCGCGCATCTCAAGGTCCTTCATAGCCACAGCCATGCCCGCGCCCAAATCGTTGTTCTGCGCGATGGTGGCCAGACGGTCATAGGAGGTCTCCGTCAGCGTGGCGCCCTTCGGGTAGAGGAAGTAGGCATAGCCACGCTCGCGGGAGCGGCCCACGCGCCCGCGCAGCTGGTGCAGCTGGGATAGACCCATGTGGTGGGCGTTTTCTACGATGAGGGTATTCGCATTAGCGATGTCCAGGCCGGTTTCCACGATGGTGGTACACACCAGGACGTCGAATTCGCGGTCCCAGAAACCCTGGACGGTGCGTTCAAGCACGTCCTCGTTCATCTGGCCGTGCGCGACGACGATGCGCGCCTCCGGCACCAGGTCCCGCAGTTCGCGGGCCTTCTTTTCGATGTCGGCGACTTTGTTGTGGATGAAGAAAACTTGACCGTCGCGAAGCAGCTCACGGCGGATGGCCGCGGCCACCTGCTTATCCTCATACGCACCCACATAGGTCAGGACCGGGTGGCGATCCTCCGGTGGCGTCAAAATCGTAGACATTTCACGGATGCCCGCCATGGACATCTCCAAGGTGCGCGGAATCGGTGTCGCGGACATGGTGAGCACATCCACGCTGGCCTTGAGTGCCTTGATGTGCTCCTTGTGCTCCACACCAAAACGCTGTTCCTCATCCACCACGATGAGGCCCAGATTCTTCCAGTGCACGCCTGTTTGCAGCAGGCGGTGCGTACCGATGACGATATCCACGGAGCCATCCGCCAAACCGGCGAGAATCTCCTTGGATTCCTTGGCCGAGGTAAAGCGTGAGAGCACCTCGATATCCACCGGGAAGCCCTGCATGCGCTCGCGGAAGGTATCGGCGTGCTGTTGCGCCAGCAGAGTCGTGGGCACGAGGACCGCCACCTGCTTACCATCCTGCACCGCCTTGAAGGCTGCGCGCACGGCCACCTCGGTCTTGCCATAGCCCACATCACCGACGACCACGCGGTCCATCGGCACCGTGGATTCCATGTCTTCCTTGACGGCATCGATGGCCAGCATCTGGTCCTCAGTCTCGACAAAGGGGAAGTTATCCTCCATCTCCGCCTGCCACGGGGTATCGGGGGCAAATTGGTGACCGGGTGCGGCCTGGCGCTTGGCATAAAGCTCCACCAACTCACCAGCGATCTCGCGCACTGCGGCGCGCGCCTTCTTCTTGGTGTTCTTCCAATCCGAGCCGCCCATCTTGGACAGCGTCGGCGCCTCACCGCCGGTGTATTTGCTCAGCAAATCTAGCGAGTCCATGGGCACCCACAGCTGGTCGGCCGGCTGGCCGCGCTTGGACGCCGCATACTCCAGCACGATGTACTCGCGGCGGGAGGTCTCATCACCGGATTGGACGGTGCGCTCGGCCATCTTGAGGAACTTGCCGATGCCATGGGTCTCATGCACCACGTAATCCCCCTGTTTCAAGGCGAGAGGATCCACGCGGTTGCGGCGCTTTGCTGGGCGACGCTTCGCCCCCGCAATATCGCCCACACGGTTACCCGTCAGATCGGTTTCCGTGATGACAACGAGCGGCAGCGCCTCAGCATCCTTCAGCTTGCGCACCTTCGGGAACACCAGACCCGCATGGGACAAGGCCTGGTAGAGGGTGACCTCACCGGGGCTAGGCTCCCACCCAGGAGTGGCCACCTTGGTGGGAATGCCCTTTTCCGCGAAGCGCTCCACCATGCGTTTGATCGCGCCCTGTGCAGGGGCAATGAAGGCGGCACGCCCGCCGGCGGTGGTGTGCGCCAGAAGCTGCGCCATCATGGCATCAATCTCGGGGATATCACCGCGCGGGGTAGGTCCGGGCTCAAAGTCCAGCGGCAGGGTCTCAGATTCGGCCGCCGCAAACATCCCCGGAGGGGCGAAAGTCCACAGCGGGGCCTCGATATTCCGGCACGTCGCCTCCAGCGACTCATAGGAGCGATAACTCGACGCCGAGGTATCCAAGCCCTCGGCAGCCAACGGACCATCCGCACCCATCGCGGCAGCCTCCCAGCCAGCAGCCAAGAACTCCGCATCGGTGGATTCCAAGTCTGCAATGCGCGTGCGGATCTTTTCCGGTGCCACAAGCAACACGTGGGTGCCCGCCGCAAGGAGTTCGGGGAGGGTGATAAAGGGTTCGTCGGCAAGCACGGCCAGCACAGCTTCCATTCCTTCAGCCGGAATGTGCTCCCCTACCTTGGTCAGAAGCTCTGCCAGCGCTGCGTTGCCCCCAAACTTCTGCGCTAGCTCGCGGGCGCGCGCGGCGACCTCATTAGTGATCGGCAGCTCCCGAGCGGGATAGATTGCGACCTCACCGACCTCAATCTCCGGGATGGCACGCTGGTCCGCCACGGAGAACTGACGGATATCCGTAATCTCATCGCCCCAAAACTCGACGCGCACCGGGTAATCGGAGGTGGTGGGGAAAACATCGAGAATGCCGCCGCGCGTGGCATATTCACCGCGCTTGGCCACCATATCCACGTGCTTATAAGCTCGAAATTCTAGTTCCGACAGGATATGAGAAAGCTCGTGCTCATCTTCTTCTTTCAGGAAGATGGGCGCACGCCCCTCCACCTTGCTCAGGATGGGCTGGCAATATCCGCGGGCAGAGGTCACCACGACCTGGGCTTTGCCTGCCCCTACCAGGTCGAGTACACGCGCGCGCTTGCCGACGATATCCGGGGCCGGCGACAGCCTCTCATGCGGTAGCGTCTCCCACGCTGGGAAATAAACGACCTTATCCCCCAGCATGGCTGCCAGCTCCGCGGTGAGGTCCTCCGCCTCACGCCCGGAGGCAGTCACCACCAGCACAGGCGCATGGTGCGCCAGCGTACCAATTGCCCACGGGCGCGCCTGGTCAATGCCAGTAATGTGCAATGAGTCTTCCCCTACTTGGGAGGCGAGGCCTTTAAGTTTTGGATCTGAGGCGGCTACCTTTAAAAGCCCGCCCAGCATCGGCGTTGCCACCTACTTAGCTCCCTTCAACTTCGGTGCTGCTTCCATGCCGGAAAGACCATTCCAGCACAAGTTAACGATGTGTGCTGCGACGGTCTCCCGCGAAGGTTCGCGCACGTCCAACCACCACTGTGCCGTGGTGGCCACCATGCCGACGAGCGCCTGGCCGTAGAGCACCGCCAGCTCGGGGTCGAGACCGCGGTGTTCAAAGGCCTCACCGAGGATATGCGCAATCTGATTTACCGCCGTGTTCAACAACGTGGAGAAACTACGCTCCTTCCCCGGCTTGGAATCACGCACGAGGATCAAGAAACCATCTGTCTCCTCCTCCACGTAGGTAAGCAAGGCGACGACCCCCTGCTCAATGCGCTGGCGCCACGAGCCTGTCTGCAGTGAATCCGTCACAACCTTCTCTAACGCGACAAGCTCACGGTCAATGACGACAGCATAGAGGCCTTCTTTGCCTCCAAAGTGCTCATAGACCACCGGTTTGGACACACCAGCGCGTGCTGCAATGTCCTCGACGCTGGCACCATCGAAGCCGCGTTCCGCGAAGGCCGCGCGCCCAATGGAGATCAACTGCTCACGGCGCTCACGCCCGGTCATCCTTTGTCGAACCATGCCTTCTACTGTATCTCCCCCACTGGACACGGCCCGCACCAGCTAAAAGTCGGCCGTTAACCACGCGCCCGAAAGTCTCGGGCACCTGTTTAGGTTTGGCCCACACCTGTCATGTAATATGTCCTCCAGCGCTCATAATATGTGCGCAGTTTCCCCATGGTGTAATCGGCAACACTACGGTTTTTGGTACCGTCATTCTAGGTTCGAGTCCTGGTGGGGAAGCTAATTTTTCTGGCCCATTGACCGGTGTTGTTGCTGGTTGCGGGCTATTTTTCTATCTCGACCGGGCTTGAGTTCAGTG
>DXEO01000218.1 GCA_019114925.1 Candidatus Corynebacterium faecipullorum
TCGGGTCCTTTACTCCGATAAACACTGCAATAGTAGTCTGCGATCCTGCACCGAAAATCTGACCTCCTTCCTCTCGCCAGTTGGAGTTGCGCATATTGCCGCGAAGGTTAAACACATAGAGGTCGGTGAAGTCCTCGGCCATCGATAAGCGGACGCCGTCGCCTGTGTTTCCATCGATCCAACCTCCATTAGAAACAAAGGCGACGACGCCTCGGTCACCAATGCGGTCGGTAGCCCAACGAAACGCTCTGAGATAAGAGTCATAGAGTTGGGCTTTACGAACGCCTGTTGATCTTGCAACATATGTTTGCGCCAACCGCGAATCGAGACTTGGATACTTTAAATTTTGATTCAAATCATTAGCTGATTTCTCCCCCACTGAATACGGCGGGTTACCAATCACCACGTTGATGGGTGCCTTCTTCTGGCGCTCGATGGTCTCGTTGTTCTCGCGGAAGATGTTGAGGTCCGGGATGTCGCCTTCCTCGTGGATTTGGAAGGTGTCGGCAAGCGCGATGTTAGTGAATGGGACGTACTCGGGTGCGGGTTCGCCATTGCGGAGAGCTGCTTCTTCGCGCAGGGCGTTGTAAGTGGTCTCAATATTCACCGCTGAAACGTAGTACGCAAGCAACATGATCTCGGTGGCGAAGAGTTCATTGGCGTACTTACGGGCGAGGTCCTCCGGCTTGATGAGGCCGGACTGTAGGAGGCGAACCGTGAAGGTGGAGGTGCCGGCAAAAGGATCAAGGATGCACACGCCCTCGTCGGTAAGCCCCTTACCGAAGTGCTTCTTGGATACGTCATCGGCGGCGCGCAGGATGAAGTCGACGATTTCGACCGGGGTGTAGACGATGCCGAGGGCTTCGGATTGCTTCTTAAATGCCTTGCGGAAGAAGCGCTCGTACAGTTCCTTGATAACTTGCTGCTTGCCGGAGGCAGAGTTCACCTCAGAGGCGCGAACGCGAACAGACTCGTAGAACTTCTCCAGGGACTCGGTTTCGGTATCAAGGTTGGCTTTGGTTAGGGCTTTGACCATCTTCTCCATGACTTGCGCCACCGGGTTGTGGGTGATGAAGTCATGGTTCTCAAAGAGCGCGTTGAAGACCGGTGCCGTAATCAGGTGCTGCGAGAGCATTGAAATGGCGTCTTCTTCGCTGATGCCATCGTTGAGGTTGTTGCGCAGGCCTTCCACGAAGGTGTCGAATTCTGTGCGGAGGGTTCCATCGGCGCCGTCGAGAAGCGCCTTAATGCGGGTGATTTGGTTCTCTGCAATGGTGGCGACGTCGTCTGCCCAGTCCTCCCAGTAGGTGCGGGTGCCAACTTTGTCCACCAGCTTGGTGTAGATGGCTTCTTGCCACTGCTCCAGTGAGAACAAGGCAATCTGCTGGGTTACTGTCGAATTATCAGCCAGCGGTTCTGGGGATTTGGTTTCATCCGCTTCCCTAAGTTTCTCAGCGGCGCTCTTCTCGTCGTCCCCTGGGACATGGACGACGTCGATGGGCAAGTCTTCCTGTCCAGTCGTGCCGTTGAGGGCGATGGAGTTAATCTTCGCGTTGAAGCGGTCATCGTGGGCGCGCAGCGCGTTGAGAATCTGCCAGACCACTTTGAAGCGTTGGTTGTCGTTGAGTGCTTCTGCTGGGGAGACATTGCTGGCTACGGCGACGGGCAGGATGATGTAGCCGTAGTCCTTGCCCTCGGACTTGCGCATGACGCGGCCCACGGACTGGACCACGTCCACCATGGAGTTGCGAGGGTTGAAGAAGATGACGGCATCCAGGGCTGGGACGTCTACGCCCTCAGAAAGGCAGCGCGCGTTGGTGAGCATGCGAGACTCGTGCTCCCCTGCTGGGGATTCCAGCCAGGACAGCCTCGTGCCGCGCTCCATGGCGTTCATGCCGCCGTCGACGTGCTGGGCGGCGACGTTAAGGTCGATATTGGTCAGGGAGACGTCGTTAAGCACTGCCTTTTCTTTGAGCAGCTCTTGGTGGGGACCAATGAGGGAGGGGTAGGTCTCCGCAATGAGTTGGGAGGTCTTAATGTCCTTGGCAAAGGCCACCGAGCGCTGCATGGGCTGGGCGTCCTCGTCGAAGCCGCCCTTCTTGCCCTGCAATTCGCCGGAGCGCTTGGCCAGGCCGTTCCAGGCGCCAATCATGGCAGACGCCAGAGATAGGTTGACCTGGTTGTTCTCACTGTGAGCCATGGCTTGGGCAGCCACGGATTCATCCACGGTCATGACAAGCACCTTGTAGTCCGTGAGCAGACCCTTGTCCACGGCCTCACCGAAGCCAAGGCGGTAAAACTCTGGGCCGTAGATGGCTTCATCATCCATGGAGGCCAGTTCCGCGGAGTGTTCTTCGGCTTTGCCCTTGACGGCTTCGTCGTAGAGGCGCGGGGTGGCCGTCATGTAAAGGCGCTTGGAAGCCTTGATGTAGTCGGCATCGTGGACGCGGACGAAGTTGCTGGCGTCCTCACCGGCCAAGGTGATGCCGGTGGTGCGGTGAGCTTCATCGCAGATGACGAGGTCGAAATCATCGAGGCCCACCTGCTGGGCCTCATGCACTGCCTGGATGGACTGGTAGGTGGAGAAGACGATGTTGAGGCCCTTGGCGCGCTTACCGGATTCAAAGCGTGTGGTGATGTCCTTGCCTTCAGTGGAGACTGGGACCTCAAGGTCATAAACAGCGATGTCCTCGGCCTTCTTGGAGACCTTGCTATCGGAGCAGACCGCGAAAGCGCGCATGTCGAGGCGGCCCTGGGCGGTCCACTCCTTGAGGGTTTGGGAGAGCAAGGAAATAGACGGCACGAGGAAGAGGATGCGGGCCTTGCCGCCGTTGTCCTCAGCGACGCGTTCCGCAAGGCGCAGGGCGGTAAAGGTTTTGCCGGTACCGCACGCCATGATGAGCTTGCCGCGGTCATGGGTCTTAAACCCTTCGATGGCTTTGTCGATCGCCGCCTGCTGGTGCGGGCGGGGCTCAAAAGTCTCACGTTGGGAGAGGTTGATTTGGATGGTCTTATCGCGGACTTCCGAGCCAGGGAACGCCACATCCCAGTTGATGGGTGACTCCGCAATCGCGGAGATGCCAATACGGCTGGTTGGAATGATCTGGTTGGCCAGGGCTTCCTCCGCGTGGGAGGACCAGTGATCCGTGGTGGAGATAATCAAGCGGCTGCCAAAGTGCTGGCGGCCATCTTCGGTTTCAAAAGAATGCCCGGAAGCCTCAAAGAAGGAATCTAGGTGCGACTTCTGGATGCGCGCCTTGGAGTCATAGAACTTGCACTGGATGGCGGTCCACGTGCCGTCATCCACGCGGCGAGCTACCAGGTCAATGCCGGTATCTGCCTTACCACCGTTGTAGCGCCAATCCGTCCAACGGCAGACCTCATCGAATTGATTCTTCAAGGTCGGGTCAGTCTTGAAATAGTTGACCATCAGCTTCTCAAAGGCAATGCCGTACTTTGCCTTTGGTTGGTTTTCACGCAGCTGTTCTAGGACCTCAGAGAACTTCGACATGACAACATTGTGCCTGACGGGCTATCGGCTCCGTGGCACAACACCGAAGATTGTGAAAAGTGTGCTCGCCTTTGTCTTTAGGCACCGGTACTGGCCGGGAGCTGTTGTGTCTACACCGAACGGGCGCGGCGGATAATCTCCGGAAGTTCGTTGATAACCACGTCGATGTCTTCTTCAGTGGTCATTCGTCCCAGGCTGAAGCGCAGGCTGCCGCGGCCGTGTTCTTCGTCAATGCCCATGGCTTCGAGCACGTGGGACATGCGGTTAACTCCCGCATGGCAGGCGGAACCGGCGGAGGCTTCGATGCCGGCGGCGTCGAGCAGCATGATGAGGCTGTCACCGTCCGTGCCCGGGAAGGACACGTGCAGGTGAGAAGCCAAGGTGGGCTCGGCGGAGTTGATGATGACGTTGTCGATGCTGGTCTCGATGCCGGCCTTGAGCTTGTTGCGAAGTGCGGACAGGCGGGTGTCTTCCTGCTCCATTTCCGCGACGGACTCGCGCAGGGCCGCGGCGAGTGCGCTCGCACTAGCGACGTCGACGGTGCCGGGGCGGATGCCGCGCTCTTGGCCGCCGCCGAAGGCCAGTGGCAGTGGCGCTGGTGTGCGGCGTGCGAGCAGCAGGCCGATGCCGCGCGGGCCGCCGAACTTGTGGGCGCTGGCCGCGAGTGTGGTGGCGCCCAACTCATGGAAGTTGATGGGCAGTTTGCCGGCGACCTGCACGGCATCGATGTGCACCGGGGTGTTCTGCGCAGCGGCGCGCTGAGTGATTTCGGCGACCGGCTGGATGGCACCTGTTTCGTTGTTGGCCCACATGCAGGTCGCCACCGCGGCCGGGGTATCCAGGGCTGCGAGGTCGCTGACGTGGCCGGTGGAATCAACCGGAAGCAGGTCAACGGTAGCACCGTGCTCAGCGCGGAGCTTCTCCACAGTCTCGAGGACGGCGGGGTGCTCGATGGGGGTCGAAACGATGCGTTTCTCCGCCCCCGGTGCTGCACTTTGTGCAGCGCGAAAGAGGCCCTGAATAGCGATGTTGTCCGCTTCCGTGCCGGAGGAGGTGAAGACTACCTCGATGGGTTCGCAGCCCAGCAGCTCGGCGACGGTCTCGCGGGCGTCGTCCAGCACGGAGCGTGCCTTTCGCCCGGAGCCATAGGCCGAGCCCGGGTTCAGGGCCCCGGAGGCATTGACCCAAGCGTCAATAGCGCTTTGGCGCATGGGCTGGGTGGCTGCGTAATCGAGGTAGCGAGGCATTAGTTGCCGGCCCCCTTGCGGGCCTCGAGCTCCTTGGCCAGGGCCGGGGCGATCTCGTGGAGGTCGCCCACGACGCCGAGGTCGGCGATCTGGAAGAAGGGCTCGTCCTGGTCCTGGTTGACCACGACGATGGTCTCCGAGG
>DXEO01000219.1 GCA_019114925.1 Candidatus Corynebacterium faecipullorum
TATTCACCAAGATAGAAACTTCCCAGTCGACAGTGGCTTCGTCGAAGAAAAAGGCGCCGGAAAGGGCGAGAATTTCAACCTAAATATTCCTCTGCCTCCGGGAAGCGGAGATCTCGTGTACGAAACTGCGCTAGCTGAGATTGTCATTCCAGCACTTGAGGATTTCAAACCAGAATTGATCATCCTAAGCACCGGCTACGACGCTGCGCTGATGGACCCGCTGGGCCGCATGATGGTGACAACCTCTGGGTACTACAACATGACAAAGGCGCTCGCAGCCACGGCAGACACTCTTTCTGAAGGAAACCTTGTCGTGGTTCAAGAAGGAGGATACTGCCAATACTACGTTCCCTTCTGTGGTCTAGCCGTCCTGGAAAGCCTAACTGGTGAAAGCTCTGGTTTTAAGGATGAGTATGCCGACATTGTGGATGGCCAAATCCGAAAGACCTTCACTCAGGAACAAATCGCCTATCTTCAGAAGGCCTATACATCGCACTTTAACGACAGCAGCCCGGCTTTAAACGCTCTCGTTGCAACAACTAACGATGGTGCCGTATGAGCGACCAAATCCGTACACTTAAGACACACAACATCGTCTTCCTTGTAATCGCTGCCGCCGCGCCTTTAACCGTTGTGTCCGCCGGCGTGACAGCGGCTTACGCTACGTCAGGGATGGCAGGAGTTCCACTGGGCTATCTGCTGTGCGGAGCACTCGTTGCTTTCTTTTCGGTTGGCTTCTGCGCTATGGCTAAGCAAATTCCCAATACAGCTGCGTTCTTCTCCTATGTATCAGCTGGCCTTGGGAAAAGTCACGGTTTAGCAGCATCGTCGCTGGCCGTCGTCTCGTACACTGCCATGCAAATCGCTCTATACTGTCTTCTTGGATACACAGCATCCAGCCTTATAGATTCACTTTTCGGCATCTCTATTCACTGGGCAGTATGGTCCTTCATTGCATTAGCTCTGGTGGCATTTCTAGGCATTAAATCTGCCGATGCGACATCGAGGATTCTCGGAGTTCTTCTTCTTCTAGAGTCTTGCGCTATAGCATTCTTCTGCGTTCTCGCAATTCGCAACCCTGTGGACGGCCTTTCAGTTGACACGCTTTCCCCAACAGCACTGATTGGTGCTGGAACAGGCACGCTACTTGCTTTCACCATTGCTGGGTTCATGGGCATTGAGAGCAGCGCTATGTATGCCGAAGAAGCGGTCAATCCAGAGAAAACAATTCCAAAGGCAACCCTCATATCGATCTTGGTTATCTCTGCCTTCTATGGATTTTCATCATGGTCAATCGCCCAAAGCACTGGAGAGTCTCAGGTAGTCAGGGCAGCGCAAGAATCAGGATCAGACCTATTCTTCAATTTTATTGCGAGCCAAGGATACCAATCCATCGTTCCACTAATTCAGCTTCTCTTGGTTACGTCCCTCTTCGCAGCAGTTACTGCCTTCCATAATTCGATATCCCGTTACCTCATGGCTCTAGGACGAGAATGGGTTATTTGGAAGAATCTCGGCGCTGTCAGCGAAAATGGCGCCCCTGTTACGGCGTCCCTTTTCCAATCGTGCTTCGGTTTTATCGCTCTGTCCGCAGCCCTAGTCGCACAGATACTTTCGGGCTATGACGACAGTTTCCCATCAGCAATCGTGTTCTCTTGGATGAGCAATGCTGGCGGTTTCGGACTCGTTTTCTTGCTCTTGATCACTTCAGTATCGGTCTACTTCTATTTCAGAAAGCACACTGGCCTGTACCCCGTCTTCGTCACAAAGATTGCTCCGACCATTGCCATTATCGGATTCGGAACAATGTTCGTCCTAATCTTGGCCAATTTCGAGAATCTCATTGGAGATGCCGAATTATGGTACTTGGTCTTTGTTATTCCAACCATCATCCTCTTGTGTGGTGTAGCTGGTTTTGTCCGGGGCGAGCTGCTCAAGCGGTCTCACCCCCAGATTTACAGCAACATCGGTTCAGGCCACTCGCCCACTGAACATACGGCACAGGGCAAGGAAACCTCTCCTTCGCGGACCACTCCCGTGCCTGCAACAGTAAACGACTAGGCCACTAGTGAGGCTCGTGTGCGGCACACATCCTGCAAGGCAATTACGTCACAAATGCACACAGTCCGCAGCAATGGTTCGACAGGGACGACGAAGGCGGTGATGACGATTCGTACAGTATCGTCATCACCGCCCACTAGGATTTCTAGCCCCGTCTCGGTTCCAGTTCGTTAGCTCAACGCTCGTCGCTCGCTCTAAGCCCAACCCGCCGGCACTAAACCGAGAATCGAAATGATCGAGTAAATGAAGGCCAGAACGTAGACCACAATGATCGTGCCCTGAATGACCGGGTGCGCGAGTCCGCCCACGTTCCAGCCTGGGTCGCGGTCGCCCTTCTTTCGGGAGGCATGCAACAGCATCACCGGAATGACGGACATGATGGCGCCCGCGAAACCACCAGCATAGGACAACGCCGCAACGAAGCCACCGAGACCAGCGATGGAAATCACCAGTGGCGGAACAACCGTCAGCGCCACTGCCACAATGCGCTGTTCCTTCAGGCCTTCCCAGTGGAAGATGTCTAGGACGTTACGCATGGTGGTAAAACCAATGGCCAGGAAAGAGGTCAGCATGGCCGCCAGGGCAAAGATATTGGCCAGGTAGTAAGCCACCGGGCCAAGCGCCTCACCCCAGGCAATGGTCACCACTTCGGTGACCTCCATGCCGAGCAGACCAAGCGCGGCAAAAGGAACCAGCGCCAGGGTAAAGCCCGTGATGACCATGCCCATAACGATTGCCCGCGCGGTCTGCTGCGGCTTGGCCGGGTCCATGCCTTGGACCAGCTCCGGAACCACATACTGTGCCAAGAAAGAAAACACCGCCAGGTTCAGAATCGGAACGATGAAGAAGGGGTGAAGAACCAAGAGGTTTTCTACTTTGATGCCTGGGCCCAGAATCGTCCAGCCACAGAGGACAGCGATAATGATGGCCATGCCTGCGGTGATGGCTCCTTCAGTCTTACCCGTGGTGTGCAGCCCGCGGTACATCACCCAGGAACCGAAGCCAAAAAAGATCAACGTGCCGAGGAGCGGCGGCAACTCGAAAATATTGTTGATCAGATCGCCCGAACCAGCGGCATAGGCGATAAGCGCGCCGATGCCGTTGACTATGATAGCCACGAAAACCAGCCACCGGCCCCACTGCCCCAGGTAATGCTCCGCCAATCCGGAAACCTGCAGCGGCGCCTTGGTGCGCATGGCTGACTCCGCCACATACAGCATAGAAATCGTCGTGAGCGTACCGGCCACGAGCAGGGCGATGACGAGCGCGAGGAATCCACCGTTGCGGGCGGCATAAGGAATGGAGAGGACACCAGCACCGATGTTGGTGCCGAAGATAAGGGCAATGCCCTGCACGAAGGACAGCGCGGGTTTGAATTCCGCCGTGGACTCATCCTTCTGCGGCACGGAAGTGTTGTTGGACAAGGACTTCTCCGATAACTAAGGACTAATAAAACAGGAGCTCACCCGGAAAGATCCGGGTGAGGAAAAATGAACTACTTGTATTCGTTGAACTGCTTCACGACGACCTGCAGCGCTTCACGCCACAGATCTTCGGGGATGGCCAGGGAAGGCAGGAAGCGGATGACGTTGTGGTCGAGGCCGCAGGTCAGCAGCAGGACGCCCTCAGCCTTGGCGGCGTCGGCAATCTTGTGCACCAGCTCGGAGTCCGGCTCACCCTCAGCGGTGACGAATTCGAGGGCAAGCATGGCGCCGCGGCCGCGGAACTCGGCCACGCGCTCATCGCCCAGGATGGGTTCCAGCTCCTCGCGGGCGACCTTCTCTAGGTTCTGGGCACGCGCACCGAAGTCCTTCTCTTCGAATTCCTTGAAGGTGGCCAGTGCAGCAGCACAGGCCACCGGGTTACCGGTGTAGGTGCCGCCCAGGCCACCTGGCTGCGGCGCATCCATGATTTCCGCACGGCCGGTCACCGCGGACAGCGGCATACCGGAGGCAATGCCCTTCGCAATGGTCACCATGTCCGGAACGATGCCCTCATGGTCGGAGGCGAACCAGGTACCGGTGCGCATCATGCCTGCCTGGATCTCGTCGACGATGAAGACCACGTCGTTCTCGTTGCACCACTTCTGGATTGCTGCAAGGTAGCCCTCGGCCGGGACGACGAAGCCGCCCTCGCCCTGAATCGGCTCAGCAACAACGCAGGCCAAGTTGGCTGCGCCGACTTCCTGCTCAATCATGGTGATAGTCTTCTGGGCTGCCTCGGCGCCGCTCAGGCCGTCACGCAGCGGGTAGGACATCGGCGCGCGGTAGATCTCCGGCGCGAAGGGGCCGAAGCCATTCTTGTAGGGCGACTGCTTGGCGGTCATCGCCATGGTCAGGTTGGTGCGACCGTGGAAGGCACGGTCCATGACCACGACACCGCGCTTGCCGGTGTAGTTACGGGCGATCTTCACTGCGTTCTCCACGGCCTCTGCGCCGGAGTTGAACAGTGCGGTCTTCTTCAGGTGATCACCCGGGGTGACCTCGTTGAGCTTTTCCGCCACGGCCACGTAGGACTCGTACGGGGAAATGGTGAAGGAGGTGTGGGTGAAGTGTGCGACAGCTTCCTGCACCGCGGCTACGACGGCCGGGTTAGAAGCGCCGGCAGAAGTCACGGCGATGCCGGAAGCGAGATCGATGAAGCGGTTGCCGTCGGCGTCGGCAAGAATGCCGCCATCCGCATCCACCACGTAGCCCGGAAGCGAGGGCGCCATGCCTGCGGGGAGGGCATTCTTGCGGCGCTCATCCAGGGCGGCGCTCTTCGGGCCCGGGACCTGTTGGCCCAGGTGGCGAGACTGCTCAATGTGGTACTGAAGTTCCTGCATGGTCTTCCTTTTGTGTTCGGATGAATAGGATGCCACTTAGTGTGGCCCCTACCACCCCGGCGCCACTATGGACAGGGTGTATAAATTTTCTGTCTATAGCTGTGTACTCTGTCCACCATGCGTGAGATCTCCTTCCGCTGGCTGCTCAACCAGCGCTCTTTAAACCTGCGAAACATCGTCACCGGTAGCGCTACGTTCAACACTATCCACGCCTCCGAGCTCGCGGACCCCAGCGAGTTCACCTCCCCCGGCGCGCTCATGCTCACTCTGGGGCTTGCTTTTCAGGAAGAACCGGAGGGCTTCGAGCGCTATGGCGCGGCTCTGGCCGCGGCCGGCGTGCAGGGCATCGGCTTCGGTACCGGGCTGGCCTTCGGTGAGGTCCCCAAAGAACTTATCCGCGCCTGCTCCCAGCACAATCTCACCCTCTTTGAAATCCCACGCGCCACCCGCTTCGTATCCATCACCACGGCCGTGGCTCAAGAACAGGCTCGCTTGGACAACAACGCGCACTTTGCACTCCACCGCCAGCAGGAGCGCCTCAACCAGGCGGCGGCCACGAGCATCGGCGCACTCATCGCACAGGCAGGCAAGGAACTCGGCGCCGCGGTAGCAATAGCCAGTTCCTCCGGAGCGGTGGTCAGTCGCAGCGATCGCGGCCGGCTCAGCGCGGCCGACTCCGCGGTGGAGGCCGCGGAGCAGACGGGGCGGGGAACGGGGACGTCGACAAGCACAGGCGCCACCATCACCAGCATCTTCGGTTCGGCGGGACGACGCTGGGCCATCGCGGTAACGCGTGCAGAGAAGTTCGATTCCTACTCCCGCGCGCTCATCCGGCACCTCGCGGGCCTGGCCAGCCTGCTCTTAGATCATCCCGACACCACTGCGCACACGATCCTCGGAGCGTTGGCGCTTGATGCCCAACTGGCCGGCGTTGACTCCCCCGCCCTGCAGGCGGCTTTTCATATGGTCGATAGCCATGACCTCATCGATGTCCTGTTTCTCACGGCAGTTTCCCCCTCCCGCCTCGCGCGGGCTTTGAGCAAGATCGGAAAAGCCGAGCCTCTCAACCTCATCCGCCCGGAACACGATTCGGCGCTTATCGCACTTCCCCCGGGCACCGCGCACCCAGGTTTAAGCGGGAAACACACTCGCTACCTCCGCACATCCATCCTGCAGCGCATCCATTGGCAGGCGTTGACACCGGCGCTCTTGTCCTCTCTCCAGAGCCACGCGCGCAGCCTGCCACTCGGCACGGTGGCGCCTTTCGATTCCGCCGCACCCACGTGGTTGGCAGAACCCGGAGTACCCGAGGCCCTCGCTGCCCGGCGCGCGGCCACAGTCAGACTTCTTACCGAGCACGATGCGCAGCACAATACGGAGTTGCTCGCTACTTTGCGTGCCTTCCTCGTGGGCAACGCCAACCTGGCCACTGCCGCTGCAGAGCTTGGGGTTCACCGGCACACCGTGCGTGCTCGGTTGGATAAAGTGGAGCAACTCTGTGGCGTGGACTTGGCCAACCCTGTAACCCGCGCGGAGCTTCTCTTACTCAGTATTGACTCTTAGCTGACTTTTATGGCCTCAATCCGGAACGCTGACTCCGAGGATGAGCAGCTCCGCCGCCACGAGAGGATCCTTGAGGTCGACCTCGAGGAGATCCTCCAAGTCCGCTATGCGCTTGCGCACGGTATGCCGATGCGATTGCAGCTCCTCAGCGGTGCGGCTCACGTGCCCACCCGCGCGCAGGTAGACCTCCAGGGTTTCCGCCAATTCGGTACCGTGCTCCGCGTCGTACGCGCGCACCTTGCCCCAGGTTTCTTCGGCGCGATTGTGCACCGCCCCCTTGACCCTGGGATCCCTGGTCCAGCTCAGCGTCCGCGATTCTGGTCCCGCCAACATTCCTGGCTGCAACCCAAAGGCGAAGGATTCCAATTCACGGACAACTCCTACTCCCAGCTCGGCCCATGGCATGGGTTGCCCCACGACGATACGCTTGCTTCCGCGAATATCGCGCAACAAGTCTTGCAAGTTCTTCATCGAACGGCTTCCCCTAAAAAGCAGGAGGCTGGAGGATTTATCCAGCACGTACTCGAAAAGCAAGCGCCCGTGATCCTGCAGGCGGGCATCCAACGCCTGAATGAAGCGCTGGTGGGCGCGCTCGCCTTCTGATTTCACCAGCACAGGACGCACCCGCCCCTGCGCATCACCCACCATGTGGAAGATGCGGCGCATGGGATCTTCCGGCTGATCCATGCCCAACTGAATAGCCATGGCCATGGAGTTGAGTTCATTTTGGGTGCGCCGCAGCTCCTGCGGGCGCTTCACCGTGAGCTCCGCTAGACCTGCAGCCTGTTTGAGCAGCGCGCGCTCATTCACACCGAAACTCTCACGCGCCACCGCCAGCAGCCCGAAGGAGCGCGCACCGTGGTCGGCCAAACGCTGGGCCAAGACATTCCATCCTCCCACCCGGCGTGCGGCGTAGAAGTTCTGAGCGCGGGTATCGGCAATTACCGGACCCCACTCCACTGGGGGCAGGCCGGGGTGACTCGACTGCGCGAAGACCCGTCCATCCTTATCCACGAGGCAGCAGTGCGCCCCCAACAGGCGTCCGGTCTTATCCACGAGGGCGTCGAGGCCGGCGATAGCGGCGTCGTTAAGCGCGCCCTGCTGCGCGATGAAGAGCTCCAAGCCTTCCTCACGCTGACGCTGAAGCTCGTCGTGAAGACGCGCAAGCACCGAGACAAACGGAACGCGCAGCGCCACCGTGAAGAGCGAAATATCGCATTCCCGAGCGGCCTCCACCATGGCGGGCGGAACCTCGGCAAAGGCAAGGCCAACGCCGAAGCCCACCCCCGCTACCCCGCCTTCGGCCACCCTGTGGATGTACTCCGCCAGCTCCTCTGGCTTTCCTTCAAAGGCCATGCCGGTAAGCAGGATAACCACCCCAGAGCCCACAAACTCACGGGGATCGCGCAGCTCACACGGGTGCATTACGGAAAAAGGGCGCCCACAATCGTGCAGAATTTCTATCCCCAGATCGGGTTGATTAGCCAACCATCTCAGGGAAACGCTTCCCTCTTCCAGCCCGACCGCTACCCCCGTATCCAATGTGGACAATTTCTCACCATTCTTTCACCCAGTCGTCTATGGCCTTCATGAAGTTTAGCCGCCAGAATGACCCACGTCATAAAAAATTCCGAGTATTAAGGAGCAGACAGCATGCAGGACCTCAAGCACCGCCTCCCCCAGGAGCGGAATGTCTCCACCGCAATTCCTGGCCCCCGCAGCCAGGAGCTGAATGCCGCCCGTGAAGCAGACGTCGCCGCTGGCGTTATCCCGGGCTACCCCTCCTACATCACCGATGGTGACGGTGGCGTGCTTGTCGACGTCGACGGCAACACCATCGTCGACTTCGCCTCCGGCATCGCCGTGACTTCCGTCGGTGCTTCCAACCAGCGCGTTGCTAAGGCCGTCGCCGAAGCCGCCAGCCACCTGACCCACACCTGCTTCCTCAACGCTCCCTACGAGGGCTTTATCCAGGTGTCCAAGAAGCTCAACGAGCTGACCCCGGGCACCCACGAGAAGAAGACCTGTCTCTTCTCCACCGGTGCGGAGGCAGTGGAGAATGCCATCAAGATCGCTCGCCGCTACACCGGCAAGAACCGCGTTGTGGTCTTCGACGGAGCCTTCCACGGCCGCACCAACCTCACCATGACCATGACCGCTAAGAACAAGCCCTACAAGCAGGGCTTTGGCACCCTGGCCGCTGATATCTACCGCGCGCCGATGTCCTACCCGCTGCGTGACGGCCTCGACGGCAAGCAGGCTGCAGCGCGCACCCTGCGCTACATTGAGCAGTACGTCGGCACCGAAGAGCTGGCTGCCGTCATTATCGAGCCAGTTCAGGGCGAGGGTGGCTTCGTCGAGCCTGCCAAAGGCTTCCTCCCGGCACTGCAGGAATGGTGCACCGACAACGGCGTTGTCTTTATCGCCGATGAAATTCAGGCCGGCATCTGCCGCACTGGCTCCTGGTTCGCCTGCGACAATGAGGGCATCATCCCAGACCTCATCACCACCGCCAAGGGCGTGGGCGGCGGCATGCCGCTGTCCGCTGTGACCGGCCGCGCCGAGATCATGGATGCCCCGGACCCGGGCTCCCTGGGTGGCACCTACGCCGGCAACCCGGTGGCCTGTGCTGCTTCCCTGGCAGCTTTCGAGGAGATGGAGGAGCTGGATCTGGCTTCCCGCGCCCGTGAGATCGAGGCCATCATCCGCGAGGAGCTGGAGCCACTGCTCGAGCTCACCACCGTCGCCGAGGTCCGCGGCCGCGGGGCCATGATCGCCATCGAGCTGGTCGACGACAACAACCAGCCGAACGCTGACCTCACCGCCAAGGTGGCCAAGACCTGCCGCGAGCAGGGCGTGCTCATCCTCACCTGCGGCCTCGATGGCAACGTCATCCGCCTCCTGCCCCCGCTGGTCATCAACGAGTCCACCCTGCGCGACGGCCTCCAGGTCCTAGCCGAAGCCATCCGCGCAAACTAATCCACACCACCACCGTCTTAAAGGAGACACACCACTATGAAAATCTACGATTGCATCATCCTCGGCACCGGCTACGGCGGACTGGGCATGGGCGCCCAGCTGGTCCGCGACGAGCAGAAGGACTTCCTCATCCTCGAGGCTGCCGATGAGGTCGGCGGCGTCTGGCGCGACAATACCTACCCGGGTGCTGCCTGCGATACCCAGGCTCTGATCTACTGCTACTCCTACTTCCTCAACCTCGGCGTCTCCCGCATGTTCGCCGGTCAGGACGAAATGCAGGGCTACCTCAAGGCTCTCGCTGAGGAATTCAACCTCTACGACCACATCAAGTTCAACCACCGCATCACCAACGCCGAGTGGAAGGAAGACCTCAAGGCATGGGAGATCGAGGCCAACGGTGAGACCTACTACGGCCGCGTCTTCGTCGGCGCATGGGGCCAGCTCTCCAAGCCGAAGATCCCGAACTTCCCGAACCGCGAGGCATTCCAGGGCGTGCAGTTCCACTCCGCTGAGTGGAACCACGACGTTGACCTGGCCGGCAAGAAGGTCGCCGTCATCGGCAACGCGGCTTCCGCGGTCCAGCTGGTTCCGGAAGTAGCAAAGGTGGCGGAGAAGCTCTCCGTGTTCCAGCGCTCCGCTAACTACATCCTGCCGCGCAACCAGGTCATCTTCACCGATGAGGAGCTTAAGGAGTTCCAGGAGAACCCGGATTCCTACCGCGCCATCCGCCAGGAGATCCACGAAGTTCGCGAGGAGGGCTTCGACCGCACCCGCAAGGGCACCGATTCCGCCGCCGAGGGTGTCGAGCAGGCCATGGAGCACCTGCGCTCCCAGGTCAACGACCCGGAGCTGGTGGAGAAGCTCACCCCGACCTTCGCCTTCGGCTGCAAGCGTATTCTGCGCTCCGATGACTTCTACCCCACCTTCAACCGTGACAACGTAGAGCTCATCACCGCTGGCATCGAGAAGTTCACCGAGACCGGCATCCGCACCGAGGACGGTGCCGAGCACGACTTTGACGTCGTCATCTACGCCACCGGCTTCTACTCCCAGGAGTTCCAGGGGGATTTGCCGATTGCGGGCCGCGACGGCGTCGACCTGCGCGAGCGCTGGGGTAACTCCCCGGAGGCATACCTGGGCATGACCGTGGACGGCTTCCCGAACTTCTTCATGCTCTACGGCCCGAACACCAACCTCAACCACCACTCCGTTGTGGCCATGCTCGAGGCACAGGACCGCTACATCTCCCAGGCCGTTGCTTACCTGCGCGAGAACCCGGAGGCAGCCCTCGACGTGAAGAAGAACGTCATCGACGAGTTCAACACCCGCATCCAGAAGGAGCTCGAGGCTTCCGCCTTCTCCGCTGACTGCTCCTCCTGGTACAAAAACGAGGAAGGCCGCGTCATCAACAACTGGTCCGGCAACGTCGCCGAGTACTACGAGCTCACCGACAATCTCGAGCTCAACGACTACGAGCTGGTCTAGGAGGTAGTTCACAATGCACACTCTGCACGACGAATTTTCCGGGCGTCCCGTCGCTGAGGATGCGTGGAAGGCCCTGAAGCCATTCCGCGATGGTGGGGCGAAGTCCTTCCATAACTTTCCCATCCCGCAGGTGCGTGAGAACTACGTAGCCTCGGCCCACGCCAACCCGCTCCACGAGGAGAACAACCCCGCGACCACGGATTTCCAGGTCGACCAGTTCCAAGTTCGCCTCTACGACCCCCGCCCGGAGGCGGAGCGCGGGCAGGAAACCCCGGCGGTGCTCTACATGCACGGCGGCGGCTGGCTCATGGGCAACCTGGAGACCCACGACTCCTCCGTACGCCGTATCGCGGTGCT
>DXEO01000220.1 GCA_019114925.1 Candidatus Corynebacterium faecipullorum
CGCAACCGCCGCAAGTACAACCAGCTGGTGGAGGTTGACACCGTCAACGGCCTGGATCCGTCCACCGCGAAGGAGCGCCCGGACTTCGCCAAGCTCACCCCGCTGTACCCGAACCAGCGCCTGCGCCTGGAGACGGACCCGAAGATCCTCACCACTCGCGTCATTGACCTCATCATGCCGATTGGTAAGGGCCAGCGCGCGCTCATCGTCTCCCCGCCGAAGGCTGGTAAGACGACGATCCTGCAGAACATCGCCAACGCCATCGCCACGAATAACCCGGAGTGCTACCTCATGGTGGTCCTCGTGGACGAGCGCCCCGAAGAGGTCACGGACATGCAGCGCAGCGTCAACGGTGAGGTCATTGCCTCCACCTTCGACCGCCCGCCGTCAGAGCACACCTCCGTGGCGGAGCTGGCTATCGAGCGCGCCAAGCGCCTGGTGGAGCAGGGCAAGGACGTCGTCGTTTTGCTCGACTCCATCACCCGCCTAGGCCGCGCCTACAACAACTCCTCCCCGGCGTCGGGCCGCATCCTGTCCGGTGGTGTGGACTCCAACGCCCTGTACCCGCCGAAGCGCTTCTTGGGCGCTGCCCGCAACATCGAAGACGGGGGCTCACTGACCATCATCGCTACCGCGATGGTGGAGACCGGCTCCACCGGTGACACCGTCATCTTCGAGGAGTTCAAGGGCACCGGCAACGCCGAGCTCAAGCTCGACCGCGCCATCTCCGAGCGCCGCATCTTCCCGGCTGTGGACGTCAACCCCTCCGGTACCCGCAAGGATGAGCTCCTGCTCGTTCCGGAAGAAGCACGCATCATGACTAAGCTGCGCCGCATCCTCTCCGGCCTGGACTCCTTCGCCGCCATTGACCTGCTCATCAAGCAGCTCAAGAAGACCCGCTCCAACGGCGAGTTCCTCATGCAGGTTGCTTCGTCCGCGCCCATGGCGGCAGACACGGACGAGGAGGATTACAAGTAATGTCTAATCAGGTTTCCCTCGTTGATGACATCATCTCCGAGTACCAAGGCATTGAAATGCAGATGGCTGACCCGGAAGTAGCCGGGGATCAGTCGCAATTCCGCAAGCTGTCCAAGCGCTACGCTGAGCTGCGCCCCATCGTTGCCGTCAACGAAGAGCTGGTCCAGGCCCGCCAGGACCTGGCAGACGCCAAGGAGATGGCCTACGAGGATCACGAGTTCCAGTCTGAGGTTGACCGCCTCGAGCCCCTCGTGGTTCAGCTGGAGGAGCAACTCGCGGACCTGCTAGCCCCGCGCGATGAGCATGACTCCGAGGACATCATCATGGAGATCAAGGCCGGTGCCGGTGGCGAAGAGGCAGCGCTCTTCGCCGGCGACCTGGCCCGCATGTACGAGCGCTTCGCCGACAAGGCAGGCTTCCAGTGGGAGGTCCTGGGCCTCAATGAGTCCGACCTTGGAGGCGTGAAGGATATGTCCATCTCCTTCAAGTCCAAGACCCCCTCGCGCGATGGCGCGTGGAGCGTGTTCAAATTTGAAGGCGGCGTCCACCGTGTACAGCGCGTGCCGGTGACCGAGTCCCAGGGCCGCATCCAGACCTCTGCCGTTGGTGTGCTGGTCTACCCGGAGCCGGAGGAGATCGACTCCGTCAACATCGATGACAAGGACATCCGCGTCGACGTGTACCGTTCCTCCGGTAAGGGTGGTCAGGGCGTGAACACCACTGACTCCGCTGTGCGTATTACCCACCTGCCCACTGGCCTGGTGGTGACCTGTCAGAAGGAGCGCTCGCAGATTCAGAACAAGGCGCGTGCCCTGCAGGTGCTGCAGGCTCGTCTGGACCAAATGGAGCGCGAGGCCCGCGAGGCCGAGGCTGGCGAGCAGCGTGCCTCCCAGGTGCGCACCATGGACCGCTCGGAGCGCATCCGCACCTATAACTGGCCGGAGAACCGCATCACCGATCACCGCATTGGTTACAAGGCCAACAACCTTGACTCCGTGCTCGACGGCGATATGCAGGATCTCATTGAGGCTCTGCAAGCCCAGGAGCGCGCCGAGCGCCTTGAGGCCGAAGGCTAGAAGACTAAGGCACGGTTAGATACGGTGACTTTTCACACCTATAAGGAGGCGCTTCGTGATGCCACGGAGCGCCTTCGCGCTGCCGGGGTGCCCTCACCCGAGTGGGATGCGCGGCTGCTGGCTGCCCACCTCATTCACTGCGGACACATGGATATTCCGCTTAATGAGGCTCCGGTCCCCGGCTTTGACGTGGCATATGGGGCGTTGGTGGGGCGTCGTGAAGCACGCGAGCCTCTCCAGCACATCCTGGGGATGGCGTGGTTCGGACCCCTCGAACTCGAGGTCGGCCCCGGCGTGTTCATCCCGCGCCCGGAGACGGAGGTGCTTGCCGACTGGGGAGTTAAATTTCTGAAGAAATTTAACTCGTGGGAGCAGAGGAAATTTAACTCGTGGGAGATGGAGAAATTTAACTCGTTAGGGGCGACGAAACTTAGCTCGCAACCTCCCCGCGTCGTGGATTTGTGCGCCGGATCCGGTGCGCTGGCGTTGTACGTCGCCCACTACGTGCCGCAGGCCGAGGTATGGGCAGTGGAGCTTGCCGACGCCGCGCTGGCATATACCCGGCGCAACGTTACACGTCACGCCCCTGATCTGCAGCTGGTCCAGGGCGACGTCACCGACTCTGAGCTCTTGCCGGAGCTGCACGGCACGGTGGACCTCGTGCTGACCAACCCACCCTATGTCCCCGAGACCCCGGACTTGGATCCGGAGGTCTACCAGGACCCCCACGAGGCGGTGTTTGGGGGAGAAGACGGCATGGAGACCATCACCTCGATGATTCCGACCATCGCTGCGCTGCTGCGTCCCGGCGGACGGGTAGGCATTGAACACGATGATGACACCTCCGAGCTGGTGCAAGAAGCCCTGCGCGCGCATGGCGGGTTCACGCACATCGATGTACTCAGGGATCTGACTGGCACCGCCCGCTTTGTCACGGCCGAGCGGGGAGTACAGTAGATTGGTCGAAGATTGGTCGACAAGCCGATAGGAACGGGATTAAGGAGAGACCAATGCAGGGACAGATTTATAACTGTGCAGACGCGGCAGAACGCGAAGAAGGAATGGCCCTTGCCGTCAAGGCGGCCAAGTCAGGGCGGCTCGTCGTCATGCCCACCGATACGTTGTACGGGTTGGGCTGCGATGCCTTCGATAATGACGCCGTGGCCAGCTTGCTGGCCACCAAGCACCGCGGCCCGGACATGCCGGTGCCGGTCCTCGTGGGATCCTGGGACACCGTGAAAGGCCTTGTCGCCTCTTTGGATGACACCGCACAAACGCTTATCGAGGCCTTCTGGCCGGGTGGTTTGTCCATCGTGGTCCCGCAAGCGCCTTCGCTTCCGTGGAACCTGGGCGATACGCGCGGCACGGTGATGCTGCGCATGCCGCTGCACCCGATTGCTATTGAGCTTTTGCGCGAGGTCGGCCCGATGGCGGTGTCCTCCGCGAATATCTCTGGACAGACTCCGCCCACCACTGCGATTGCTGCCAAGCAGCAGTTGGGAAAGGCCGTCACGGTCTACCTGGACGGGGGAGAAGCTGAGGTGGGCAAGCCCTCCACCATCGTTGACCTGTCCGGCCCACACCCGTATCTGCTGCGCGAAGGTGCATTGAGCGCTGAGCAGATCGGCGAGGTCATCGGAGTGTCTGCAGAGTCCCTGCGCACCCGCCCGGGCTCCCAATCCTCTTAAGGAGACATCAGTGGCTGGAACCGGAGTGCCGCTGCGCGAGCTGGCGTTGGTGATCTTCGTCGCCGCGGCGTTTACCTACCTCACCACCGGACTGGTGCGCACCTTTCTGGTGCGCAGTGGCCAGGTGGCGGAGATCCGCCTGCGAGATAGTCACTCCCAGCCCACCCCGCAGCTTGGCGGAGTGGCGATGTTTACGGGTTTCGCCGCCGCCGTGTACCTCGCCGGCCAGCTTCCAGCCTTGACTCGCGGGTTTATGCCCGTCACGCCAGAGATGAATGCTGTGCTCTGGTCCGCTGCCGCCATCGTGGTTGTTGGCGTGGTGGATGACCTGTTGGAGCTGAGCGCTTTGGTCAAGCTCATCGGGCAGCTCGTAGCCGCGGCCATCATGAGTGGATTGGGCTTGACCTGGACGCTTCTCTTTTTGCCTTTTGGTGATGGAACCACGGTCATCCTGGACCAGGTCCAGGGCACACTCTTGACCACTTTCTTTACGGTGTTGCTTATTAATGCCATCAACTTCGTTGACGGCCTCGACGGCTTGGCGGCTGGGCTGGGCATGATTGCCGGCGGAGCCATCCTGGTGTTCTCCTTGACTGTTTTACATGACCAGGGCGGTACGGTATCGGCCTACCCGCCCGCGATTATTGCGGCGGCGCTTGTTGGTGTGTGTGCCGGATTCCTTCCGCATAATTTCGAGCCCTCCCGCATCTTCATGGGGGATAGCGGAGCGATGCTGATTGGTTTGTTGCTTGCAGCGGCGTCGACCTCAGCATCCGGCAAGATCAACATGTCCCTCTACGGCACCGTGGACATCGTAGCGCTGATGTCGCCCGTCATCGTCGTCGTCGCTGCGGTCTTTATTCCAGTCCTGGACCTTGTCTGGGCGGTCATTCGGCGTGTTTCGCAGGGGCGCTCGCCCTTCGCCGCCGATAAGGCTCACATTCACCACCGGCTGCTGTCGCTGGGGCATACGCACCGCCGCACCGTGCTGGTGCTC
Source organism: Candidatus Corynebacterium faecipullorum (assembly GCA_019114925.1). Classification (GTDB taxonomy): domain Bacteria; phylum Actinomycetota; class Actinomycetes; order Mycobacteriales; family Mycobacteriaceae; genus Corynebacterium; species Corynebacterium faecipullorum. The sequence continues at coordinate 4,740 of DXEO01000220.1, forward strand.
TACCTGTGGGTCTCCGCGGTGGCTTTCGGGGCGGTTTCCTTCTCCATCGTTCCGGCTCCCGTCGCGGCGGTGCTTGCTGTTTTCGCGCTCCTCGTAGCCTTTGGCGTGACCTTGATTCCGCTGCGCCAGGGCAAGATTGGGCGCCGGCCGCGTTCTACTAGCGTGGTGCTGGAAACAGATCCCTCCTGAGGTAGGGTATGGGGCTGTGACTGATTCAACGACTACCGAAGAGCTATCGCCCTATGACGATCATCGTCGTCCCCTCAAGCGCGCCCTGCGCCTCGGGGGCATTGGCCTCGTCGTAGTGACCATCGCCTCCCTGGCCATCTGGGGCGGAGTCCGCGGACTGCCTGGAATCTGGGGAGTGCTTGTCGGCGCCGCTATCGGAGGCGGCTTCGTGCTCTTTACTGCAGTGTCGGTGCTCCTTACCGCGCGGACTACCCCCTCGACCACGATGGCTGTGGTTCTGGGTGGCTGGTTGCTCAAGGTGGTCATCCTCATCATGGTGCTGTTGCTGATTAAGGACTTGGAGTTCTATGACACGATGGCGCTCTTCGTGACCGTGCTGCTAGCGCTGGCGGTAACGCTGGGAACCGAGGTGTGGGGCGTGATTACCTCTAACGTGACCTACGTGTCCTAGCGCGGCGAGATGTTCATCAAAAGCCACCCTCCCGGTGACCCTGGGAGGGTGGCTTTTTGTGTAGTGAAATGGTGCTCTCCAGTCTGCTCATTACCCCCGTCAAGGTGGGAAAACGTGGGTATGTGACCAAATACACTCAATAGGGTTTTGGCAGAATGCGGGGCTTTTATGGGGCTTTCTAGCGCTGGGTTGTGTCCTTAGGCCCGCAACGGTGCCCCCACGTGCGAAAACTTGAGGACGAACTGATAGCATTCTCTTCGGGTTACCGCGGGTTAGCGTCATGCTATCCCGAAAAAGTACGGTTTATCCTTGCCCTGTTTACGCTGATGTGCGACGGAGTCCGT
>DXEO01000221.1 GCA_019114925.1 Candidatus Corynebacterium faecipullorum
CAGGCTCCCCGCAGTGGTTCGAGCACGACCCCAACGCCAACCCCGGTCGCCTACGCGACGTCGAAGTCTTCGTCGGCTCGGCCTCCCGCACCCCCGGGCCCCATCGATGGCACCAACAGCCCCGCCCAGCGGCTCGGCCCCCGCGCAGTAGAGATGGTGGCCGACCAGTGCTCGGAGGAATTCACCCGCAACGCCCGCAACGCCGGGGTGCGTGCGAACCGTTACTTCAGCCCCCAAGGTTCGCACACCTTCGGCCTCTCCTCTCACCAGATGAAGCTGAGTTGGGACCAGACCATCGCCCGCACCATCGGCGCTTAGGACAGAGACAGGAAGAGTTTTTCCATCTTCTCAGCGTCGATACCGTCTGCGCCTTCCTCGCGATAACACTGTTTTAGCCCGGTAGCGATGATGGAGTATCCCGCACGATCAATCGCCTTCGCGGCTGCGGCCAGCTGTGTGATAGCGGATTCACATTCTTCGCCTGCTTCTAGCATGCGGATCACCGCATCAATTTGGCCGCGTGCCCGCTTCAAGCGAGTAATCGAGGGCTTAACTTCCTGCGGATCAAGGTTCATTATTCCTCCTGTCCATTCACCCATGTCAGGTAGCCGCCATCCAAGTTAGCTACGTCATAGCCCAAGTTATTCAATAAGCTCGTTGCGTTATGACCACGCAATCCTACTTGGCAGTGCACGATGACATCTTCGTGATTGGCTATCTCACCATGGCGCTCGCGCAGCTCATCCAGAGGGATGTTCACCGCACCAGGGATGGCACCGGCAGCAAACTCTTGCGGACTACGCACATCGACGAGCAATGCTCCGGCGTCCAAGCGACCCTCAAGTTCATGCCATTGCACCGTACGTTCTCCGCGCACAATGTTGTCATTGATAAAGCCCGCAAAGTTGATGGGGTCCTTAGCTGAGCCAAACTGCGGCGCGTACGCCAGCTCTAGATCAGCCAAGTCGGTGGCACTCAAGCCTGCGCGCATGGCGGTGGCAATGACGTCGATGCGCTTATCCACGCCTTCCTCACCCACAATTTGCGCGCCCAAGATCGCGTCATTTTCGGCATCGACAACGAGCTTCATGTGCAGTTGTGCCGCACCGGGGTAGTAACCCGCATGATTGGCCGGATGCAGATGAATCACTCGTACACTCTTACCTTCCGCCCGTGCGCGGCGTTCATTCCACCCTGTGGCCGCCGCAGCTAGTCCAAAAAGCCCCACGATCGCGGTGCCTAGCACCGGCAAAGAGGCAGTATCGCGCCCCGAGATGATATCCGCAACGAGGCGACCATGACGGTTAGCGGTCTGCGCTAGCGGAACGAGGGAGTCTGCACCACTGTGAAAATCTTTCTTCGTGGCGGCGTCTCCGAGAGCGTAAATGTGAGGATCACTGGTGCGCTGTTGGACGTCGACGACAATGCCACCACGTTCCGAGATCTCTAACCCGGCAGCCTGTGCCAGCTCACTAGCCGGGCGCACACCAATTGCAGCGATGACGATGTCCGCCTCAAGCTCCTGCCCGTCCTGCAGCACCACACCAGCTTCAGAGATTTCCATAGCTTGCGCGTTGGTGAGAACCCTCACTCCGTTGGCGCGCACGTGCTTGGCGACTATCCCCGCCATCTCCACATCCAGTGGCCCCATAATCTGTGGCGCTGCTTCCACGAGCGTGACTTCGAGGCCACGGTGGTAAAGGTTTTCCGCCATCTCCAGACCAATGAAACCACCGCCAATGATCACAGCCTTCTTCTTGTCTTCGACGGCGGCAGCAATCCTGTCGACATCTTCAACGGTGCGCAGCGTCAGGGCACGCTCGATCCCTGCGATGGGTGGAAGGAAGGGCGTGGCGCCGGGCGAAAGGACAAGCTCGTCGTACCTAATCACTTCGCCGGCTTCGGTAGCAACAGTCTTGGCATCGCGGTCAATACTTACCACCCGGGTGTTGACGCGAACATCGAGATTGAAGCGCTTCTTGAGTGCCTCTGGAGTCTGAAGCAATAGTGAAGATCGCTCTGGGATTACGCCGCCCACATAGTAGGGCAAGCCACAATTTGCAAAGGAAACGTGGCCCGAGGCCTCAAGGATAATGATGGTGCGGTGTTCGTCGTTACGGCGCAGGCGTGTAGCGGTGGACATACCACCGGCAACACCGCCGATAATCACCGTGGTGGGGATGTGGGACATGGTTGGATTCTCCGTAATCGTTGGGTGGGTGGGCCTGCGCCGCAGGCCCTAGTCAGGGGTGGAACAAGACAAGCGCTGGGGTCTACCCAAAGAGCCGGGCAAATAGACCCTTAACCGGCTTTTCCTGGCGGGCTTTATCAGACCTACAGGCACACCACTGGCCGGCCGGAACCTTAGCCTTGACCTCAGCAACGTGGTTCCCACACCCTGCCCAGGTGGTCTTTCCGCAGTTTTTACATTTCACAGCACGGCACATGCCGGTCCTCCTTCATTTCGCTATATACCCCCTAGGGTATTGTGAACACAGGAAGGAATATACCCCCTGGGGTATACCGCGTCAAGAAGCCCCCTAAGTTTCACTAACCGCCTGCCCTAAAAACCAGAAAAGCCCAGCCGAAGCTGGGCTTTTCTTCTAGAAATTGCGGGACAAGCAGCGTGAGTGTGGCCTACTCCACGACGGAGTTGGCACCGACCGCGTGGCCGAAGAGGTCCGGCAGGGTTGCTGCCCAAGCCTCTCGCAGCTCAGAAACGGCGATGGATTCGCCACCGAGCTCCAGCTCACCGTTGTCGGTGGTCTGGCCCACGACGACGGCTGGAACACCGCACTCCTCGGCTCGCTGCAGCAGCATGTCGACGCGGTCAGCGGTCGTTGCTACCAGCACGCGGGAGGCGGACTCAGAGAAGGCTGCCACGAAGGCATCCTCGTGAACCTTAGACAGGTCCAGACTCAGGCCTACGCCGCTGCGCTTGGCCATCTCGAATGCGGTGACGGCAAGGCCGCCCTCAGAGAGGTCGTGAGCTGCGGTTAAGCCCTCGTTCCCCACGAAGAAGTCCGCGAGGCGCTGTTCGTTTGCCAGGTCCACCTGCGGCGGCAGACCATTCAAACCATTCTCCGACTCATGACCTTGCTCACGAGCACTGACCTGCTGCCAGATGGAACCACCGAACTCATCCTTGGTCTCACCAAGCAGAACGAGGACCTCCGGCTCCTCTACGCGCCCGAGCTCGTTGCCGATGGACTTGTGGACGTCATCGATAACGCCCAGGACGCCTACGACGGGCGTCGGCAAGATCGGCTCCTCACCGGTTTGGTTGTAGAAGGAGACGTTGCCGCCGGACACGGGGATGCCGAGTTCCACGGCGCCGTCGGCAAGCCCATGCACGGACTCGCGGAACTGCCACATCACGTCCGGGTTTTCCGGGGAGCCGTAGTTGAGGCAGTTGGTAATGGCGACCGGACGGGCACCAGTCACAGCGACGTTGCGGTAGGCCTCCGCCAACGCCAGGCGGGTGCCCATGTTCGGATCCAGCTTGGTGTAGCGCCCGGAGGCATCGGCCGATACCGAGATACCGCGACCGGTCTCCTCGTCGATGCGCAGCACACCAGCGTTCGCATGGTGGGACTGCACGGTGTTGCCGCGCACGTAGCGGTCATATTGCTCGGTGATGAAATCACGCGAGCACAGCGCCGGGGAGGCCACGAGCTTCTTCAGCGCCACGGTGAGGTCCTGCTTCTCCACACCCTTGAACTCCTGCAGCGCATCCTGCCACTCCGGGCGGGCATAGGGGCGGTCGTAGACCGGGGCCTCGTCCGCGATGGTGCCGGCCGGGGCATCCACGACGATCTCGCCCTGGTGGCGAATGATGAGGTGCTCACCAGTGGTGACCTCACCGATTTCGGCGCAGGTGACATCCCACCGCGCGCAGATCTCCTTGAACTTCTCCACATTCTCCGGGGTCACCACGGCGCACATGCGCTCCTGAGACTCGGAGGCGAGGATCTCTGCGGCAGTCATGTCCTTAGCGCGCAGCGGGACGTTATCCAGGTTGATCTCCATGCCGCCATCGCCGGCGGCGGCCAGCTCGGAGGTGGCGCAGGCCAGGCCCGCGCCGCCCAGGTCCTGGATGCCCACGACGATGCCGGACTTGTACAGCTCCAGGCAGCACTCGATGAGGACCTTCTCCGCGAACGGGTCACCCACCTGAACGGCCGGTAGCTTGCGCTCCGCGCCGTCCTCGAAGGTGTCAGAAGCCAGCACGGACACGCCACCAATGCCATCGAGGCCGGTACGCGAGCCGAAGAGCATGACCTTGTTTCCGGTACCGGAAGCGAAGGCCAGCTTGAGGTCCTCCACCTTCAGCGTGCCCACGCACAGCGCGTTGACCAGCGGGTTGCCGGCATAAGATTCATCAAAAACAGTTTCGCCGCCAATGTTGGGCAGACCCAAGCAGTTGCCATAGTGCGAAATACCGCCGACCACGCCCGGCAAAACGCGCTTGGTATCGGGGGCATCAGCCGGGCCGAAGCGCAGCTGGTCCATCACGGCAATCGGGCGCGCGCCCATGGCCATGATGTCACGGACGATGCCGCCCACGCCCGTCGCGGCGCCCTGGTGCGGCTCCACATAGGAGGGGTGGTTGTGGGACTCCACGCGGAAGGTCACCGCGTTGCCGTCTCCGATATCCACCACGCCGGCGTTCTCACCGATGCCGGCGAGGATCTTGGAGCCCATTTCCTCGGTCATGGTTTCGCCGAAGTAGCGCAGGTGCGTCTTGGAGGACTTATAAGAACAGTGCTCCGACCACATCACCGAGTACATGGTCAGCTCGGCGTCGGTGGGGCGGCGGCCCAGGATTTCGCGGATGTGCGCGTATTCATCATCCTTCAGGCCCAATTCGCGGTAGGGCTGCTCCAGCTCAGGCTGCGCGGCCGCCTGCTCGACGGTGTCGTTGTGTACGGTCATTGTTTCTCCTTATAACCGTCGGCGCGGGTTAAGCGACGACCTTGAGGGCGGACACAAACAAACCCAGACCGTCAGTGGACGGGCCGGTGAGAAGATCGATGGCATGCTCTGGGTGCGGCATCAGCCCCACTACGTTGCCGGCCTCATTGGTGATACCGGCAATGCCGTTGATGGAGCCGTTGAAGTTATCGGTATAGCGGAAGACCACGCGGCCCTCGCCCTCCAAGCGTTCCACGGTCTCCGCATCCGCCTGGAAGCGGCCCTCGCCGTGCTTCGCCGGAATGAGGATTCGCTGGCCCTGCTCAAACTCGCTGGTCCAGGAGGTCTGCGCGTTCTCCACCTCGAGGTAGGTATCCACACAGTGGAAATGCAGGCCCTGGTTGCGAGTCAGGGCGCCGGGCAGCAGGCCGGCTTCCGTCAAAATCTGGAAGCCGTTGCAGATGCCGAGCACCGGCATGCCCTTATTCGCTGCCTCTACCACCGCGCGCATCACCGGGGCCAGCGCCGAAATCGCGCCGGAACGCAGGTAGTCACCGTAGGAAAAGCCACCGGGCACAACGACGGCGTCCACTCCTCGGAGGTCCTCATCCGCATGCCACAGAGACACGACTTCGGCGCCGGCGGTGCGGGCGGCGCGGGCCGCGTCGACGTCGTCAAGCGTGCCAGGGAAGGTAATAACGCCGATCTTCATTACTGGATGACCTCGTAATCCTCGATCACGGTGTTGGCCAGCAGGGTGGAAGCCATCTTCTCGAGTTCCTCGGCGCTGACCGAATCATCAACTTCAATCTCAAAGCGCTTGCCCTGGCGCACGTCGCTGACACCAGCAACTCCCAGGCGGCCCAGCGCGCGGACGACGGCCTGACCTTGCGGGTCCAAAATCTCGGCCTTGGGCATGACATTGACAACTACACGAGCCATGAAAATTTTGCCTTACTGTGCGTGAGTATAGGTGCCCCGCCAGTCTATCCCGCCGGCGAGAAAGATTCGGAATCTTTGGGGGTGATGAATTCAAAACAAACGGTTGAAGAATTCTTGGGGAATCCCACCTTAACCCCCAGCTCACCCTCTGCGCTCCGGTATCACGTGCCCCGAAACCCAGGTAGAACCAGATGTGCTGTCCTTTTCACCAACTCAAGGAACCTCTCATGGATCTCACACGCATAGGCTCACTCGCCATCGCTGCCCTTGTCTCTACCTGTATTGTTGTCCCCCAGTCCAGTGCGGCGGTGGACGGCTCCAACGCCGTTATCTCTGAGGTCTACGGTGGCGGCGGCAACAAGGGCGCCCACTTCACCAATGACTTCATCGAGCTCTACAACCCAACGGACTCCCCCATTGATGTGACGGGCTGGTCCGTGGAGTATTTCTCGTCCAAAGGTAACTCCGGTGGAAAAACCTCGTTGTCCGGGTCTATCCCGGCTGGCGGCTACTACCTCATCCAAGGCGGAGGCGGCGACGCCGGTGAGCCCCTGCCCGCTCCGGATGCCGAGGGCGGCCTGAACATGTCCGGCTCCAAGGGCTCGGTCAAGCTCTACGATGCCTCCGGGGCCGAGATTGACGTGGTGGGTTATGGCGCGGCGTCGATAAGCGAAAGCTCCCCCGCCCCCAGCCTGAGCAACACGACCTCCGCTCAGCGCGACGCAGCCGGCACCGACACCGACGACAACGCCGCAGACTTCACCAACGCGGCACCAACGCCAAAGTCTGCCGGTGGCCCGGGCGAGGATCCCACCAACCCCGAGCCCGATCCGGACCCGGTTGAGCCGGGCGCTACCGTCACCATCCCGGAAATTCAGGGCACCGGCGCTGAATCCCCGCTCAAGGGCCAGAACGTGACCACCCAGGGTATCGTCACCGCCGTGTGGCAGGGCAAAAAGTCCCTCAACGGTTTCACTATCCAGACCCCGGGCACGGGAAAGAGCGCCCCATCCGAGGCTTCTGAGGCTGTTTTCGTCTACACAGGTGGAACCGGCTTCTACCCAGAAATTGGGGATTCCGTCGAGGTCACCGGCTCCGTCGATGAGTACTACGGCCAGACCCAGGTGGTCCTCGCCTCGGGCTCCGTCCTCGAGACTGCACTCGACCCCGTCACCCCGCTTGCCATCGATGCCCTGCCTGAGGGCGACGAGGCCCGCGAGAAGCTCGAGTCCATGCTGCTCAAGCCCGGCGTGCACACGGTGACAGATAACTACGGCCTCAACCGCTATGGTGAGCTCGGCCTCGCTCCAGGCACTGAGGCGCTGCGCCAGCCCACCGACAAGTTCGCGCCCGACTCCCCGGAGATGCACGCGCTGGAGGAATCAAACGCTGCGAAGTACATCATTCTGGATGATGGTTCCACGCGCGACTTCTCCCGCGATGGTGCATCCACGAAGCTGCCCTACATCATGCAGAACGGCTCGGAGGTCAAGACGATCCGCACGACGAACCAGGTAGAGTTTGCGGACTCCGGCGTGATCCTGGGCTACGGCCACGAGCAGTGGCGCTTCCAGCCCACCACGATGATTACGGGTGACTCCGTCACCGCGGACCTACCGATTACATGGGACCCAGCCCGTCCGGAGGCCCCGCAGGTGGATGGCGATTACACCGTAGCGGCGTTTAACGTGTTGAACTTCTTCATTAACCTAGGCGAAGACAACGGCGCGAAGTCCTACCAGGACCGCTTCGGCAACGGTGTTGGCTCCGACAGCCCCACCTTCCGCGGGGCATGGTCCGAGTCCGCATTCAACGACCAGAAGGGCAAGATCCTCACCGCGTTGGAGGGCCTTGATGCCGATGTCATTGGCCTGTCGGAGATTGAGAACGCCGCGAATACCGTGGGTGGCTCCTACGACGATGCTGTGAAGTACCTCGTGGGTGAGCTCAACTCTCGTGCGGGTTCTGAGAAGTGGGATTACGTCAAGGCCCCGGCGAACGCGTCTGCCGATACGGACGTCATCCGCACCGCGATCATCTACAAGAAGGACCGCGTGGAGCCGGTTGGTGAAGCCACTCTGCTTGAGGATGAGCGCTTCAAAGGCACCGCCCGCACCCCTCTCGCCGCGGAGTTCCAGCCTGTCTCCGACAGGTGTGCTGTTGAGGGCCCTGATTCCTTCGTGGTGGTGACCAACCATTTCAAGTCCAAGGGTTCGGTGGCTAACGGTGATGGCGATACTGGCGATGGCCAGGGCAATAACCCAAACGTGCGCAATGCCCATGCCCAGGCGGTCCTCGATGGATTAGCGAAGCAGCCGAAATGGCAAGAGAAGGCCACCTTCGTCATGGGTGACCTGAACGCCTATTCCAAGGAAGATGCCATCTCTAT
>DXEO01000017.1 GCA_019114925.1 Candidatus Corynebacterium faecipullorum
GCTCACCGCGGGCAGCGTGGACGTCACGTGCCGCGTGGGTTTTATCCCGCAGCAAAGAATGTTCCCCCAGGACCTACCCCTGCGCGCTCGGGATCTCGTGTCGCTCTCCCTTGCACACGGCGCCCTGCGCAATCGACGGCCTGCTCGGGGCCGCGTCGACGAGCTCCTCGCTGAAGTTGGCGCCACCGGCATCGCTGATCGCCGCGTGGGCCAGCTCTCCGGTGGGCAGCAACAGCTCATCCGCCAAGCCCAGGCCCTGGCTAATAACCCGGAGCTCATCCTCGCGGACGAGCCGCTGTTGTCTTTGGACCCGGCGCGGCAGCAGGCGACCGTCGCCAAGCTCGATGCCTGGCGCCACGAGCGCGGCACCTCCGTACTCTTCGTTACCCACGGCATTAACCCAGTGCTCGGCGTGGTGGATAAGGTGCTCTACCTCGCGCCCAATGGCCACATCTTCGGCACGGTCGATGAAGTCATGCGCTCTGAGGTGCTTTCGGAGCTTTATGGATCCTCCGTGACCGTCCTCAACGTCGATGGGAGGCTCATCGTTGTCTAAGTTCATCGAAGATACCCAGTACCTGCTGGGCGTTGATTTCGTGCAATCCTCGCTCATCGCCTGCGCCCTGCTCGGAATCCTTTCCGGAGTGATGACCTCGCTCATCGTTCTGCGCCAAATGTCCTTCTCCGTGCACGCCACCTCTGAGCTCGCGCTCATGGGCGCGGCCGCAGCTTTGCTGTTCGGTCTCAACATCGGCTTCGGTGCGATTGCCGGCGCCATCGTCGCGGCCATCATCCTGGCGGTTCTGGGGCTCAAGGGACAACAGGACAGCGCTATCGGCGTGGTCATGAGTTTCGGTCTAGGCCTCTCGGTGCTGTTCCTGCACCTCTACCCCGGCAACGCCAAGACCGCGATGACGCTGCTAACAGGACAAATCGTCGGTGTCTCCTCCGCGTCGGTGTGGCTGCTCGCTGCCACGACCGCCATCATCGGCGCCGTGGTGGCGCTCTTCTGGCGCCCGCTGCTTTTCGCTTCCGCGGACCCCGTCATGGCCCAAGCCGCCGGCGTTCCGGTGAAGTCTCTTGCTGTATGTTTTGCCATCCTCGTGGGCCTGACGGCCGCGCAATCCGTGCAAATCGTCGGTTCTCTGCTCGTCATGGCGCTGCTCATCACGCCCGGCGCTGCGGCGGTGCAGATCACTTCCTCCCCACTGCGCGCGGTGATGTGGTCCACCATCTTCGCGGAGGTCTCCGCCGTGGGTGGCTTCCTGCTCTCCCTAGCACCCGGCCTGCCGGTATCGGTGTTCGTGACCACGATTTCCTTCATCATCTACCTAGCCTGCCGCTTCATCGGCTGGCTGCGCGGGCGGACTGCGGTGCGCGATGATATCGCTGCCGCGCGCTTCCACCGCAATCACAAATCCGTCGGCGAAGAACACCACACAAGCCCCCACGACGAGAACTGCGCGCACACCGACTAAACTGTCTGCCCGTGAAAGAAACCCTGGAACTCGATGGCCGCACCCGCACTTTCATCACCGTGGAGCCCCCTGAGCCAGGCGGGGATATGATCCTTTTCTTCCACGGCTCGCTGCAATCGGGCAGCGTTCTGCGGAGGTTTACGGCCAATACTTTCGATGAGATGGCCCAGCGCACCGGCCGCGTCATCATCTATCCGGAGGGCGTGGACCGCCACTTCAACGATGCCCGCGGCACGTTGCCGGTCAAGGCTCGGGAGCTCGGCGTCGATGACGTCGCCTTTGCCCGCGCTTTGGCGGAGCTGGCCCAGCAGCGCTACGGCACACAGCGCACGTTTGCCTGTGGCTACTCCAATGGTGGGCAGATGGTGCTGCGCCTGCTTTTCGACGCCCCCGGGCTCCTCGACGCCGCCTGTATCTTCGCCTCCACCCTCGGTTCTGGTTCCAACCACTCGCCGAGCAACCCGGATGCGGCCTACCTGCCTACCCCGGTGATGCTCATGCATGGCACTGCCGATCCACTCGCGCCCTATGAGGGCGGTGTTGCCGGGCTGGATGCGACGCGCACGCGCGGAAAGGTCACCTCGGCGCCGTGGACGGCCGCACGCTTGGCACAGCTCAATGGCTTATCTGGGGAACCGGAGCTGGCCCGCCCCTACGAGTCAGTGAGCACGCAAACATGGCCGGGTGAGAACCCCGTAGAGCTATGGACGATGGAGGGCACTGGGCATGTCATCCCATCCGGCAACCAGCTCGATGCACGCCTAGGCCCCAACACCGACGCCTTTCAGGCAGCGGACGTGGTCGAGGACTTCTTCGCCCGCGTTTCTTAATTCTCTACGTACTGCAGAGTCCAAGCACGGCCACAACTGCCCTTGTTGCCAAAGTTCTGGCCAGATCTTGAGTCAGGGCGGAGAAGTTTGGCAGGTAGGCCAGTGCCGTGTGGACGCGGCGCGTAAATCATCAGTCCTGTCGCGCGCTACTGTGCGCGGCGCTGGCGAGCGAACTCCGAAAGAACCGCGCCCGCTGCCACGGAGGCGTTGAGTGATTCGACCCAGTCCGTCATGGGGATGGACATGATGGCATCGCAGTTCTCGCGGACGAGGCGCGAAATGCCCTTGCCCTCAGAGCCAATGACGATGACAACGGGGTCGGTGCCACCGTTATAAGTATCGAGGGTGTGCTCGCCTCCCGCATCGAGGCCGACGACCTGGTAACCGGCCTTCTGGAAGTCCTGAACCGTGCGGGTCACGTTGGTCACGCGCGCTACTGGCAGGCGCGCGGCAGTGCCGGCGGAGGTACGCCAGGCCACCGCGGTGACGGAGGCGGACCGGCGCTCCGGGATGATAACGCCGTGGCCGCCGAAGGCCGCGACGGAGCGGATAACTGCGCCGAGGTTGCGTGGATCGGTGATGTTATCGAGGATGACAAACATGCCCGGTTCCTGGGCATCGCGCGCCCGATCCATCAGGTCATGCACGTCGGCGTACTTGTACGGCGGGATCTGCAGGCCAATACCCTGGTGCATACCGTTGCCGGTCATGCGATCCATCTCGTGGCGCTGGACCTCCAGAATCGGGATATTGCGGGTATTGCACATGGCTACCGCCTCGGAGAGGCGGGCATCATTACGCGTGCCCTGCACGATGTAGAGGGAGGTAGCAGGCACCTTGGCGTGCAGGCACTCGATGACCGGGTTGCGGCCAACGACCATCTCCGCGGTCTCCTTCTGGTGACGGCCCGAATTGCGGCGCTCGCGCTCCAGCTTCGCCTTGTGCTTAGCGTGATAGACGCGGTCCTCAGCCTTGGGCGTGGGGCCCTTGCCAGCCAATCCCTTGCGGCGCTGGCCACCAGAGCCCTTGGTGGCGCCCTTCTTATTCGTCTTGCGGATACCTGCGCCGCCGCGGCCATGGGTACGTGCCATAATTCTTCTCCTTTGTTGTCCTCGACTTCTGTGCTGTCCTTGGCCTTTGCCAAGGACGGTTAATCCGCCAGGGACCAGGTGGGGCCGTCGGCGGTGTCGGTGATGGTGATACCCGCGGCTGCAAGGCGGTCGCGCACGGCGTCCGCAGTAGCCCAATCCTTTTCTGCGCGGGCGGTGGTGCGACGCTCCAATTCGGCTCGGACGAGGACGTCCAGGGCCGCTTCAGCGCCGCTTTCTTCGCCACTATCTTTCCACTGTTCATCGAGTGGATCAAAGCCAAGAACCGCGGCCATGGCGCGCACCGCCCCGGCGAGGCGCTCAGCCTCCTCACGGTTGCCTTCACTGAGCGCCTTATTGCCCGCGCGCACGGTGGTGTGGATTTCCGCTAGTGCCTTCGGCACAGCGATGTCATCATTCATCGCCTCTTCGAAGGCCGGGGTCCACTCGCCCTTCTCTACGTTTTCGAACTTGCCCACGAAGTCCTCGATGCGGCGATAGCCGGCCGCGGCCTCGGTCAGCGCTGCCTCGGAGTATTCGAGCACCGAGCGGTAGTGCGCGGAGCCTAGGTAGTAGCGCAGCTCCACCGGGCGGACGATCTCCAGCATGTTGGCGATGGAGAGCACGTTGCCCAAGGACTTCGACATCTTCTCACCGGCCATGGTGACCCAGTGGTTGTGCATCCAGTAGTTGGCGAACTTGTCGCCCGCCGCATGGGACTGCGCGATCTCATTTTCGTGGTGCGGGAACTGCAGGTCCAAGCCACCGCAGTGGATATCGAACTCGCTGCCGAGGTAGTAGGTAGACATGGCGGAGCACTCCAAGTGCCAGCCCGGACGGCCACGGCCCCACGGGGTGGGCCAAGACGGCTCGCCCGGCTTGGCTGCCTTCCACAGCGCAAAGTCCTGGGGACTGCGCTTGCCAGCGTTATCTGTTTCGCCCTGTTCCATCTCCTCGACGCGGTTGCCGGACAGCGAACCGTAGTCCGAGCCTTCCGTGGCATTCCACGCCGCGACATCGAAGTAGACGGAACCGGAATCGTCCTCTTCCCCCGCCGTGCCGTTAGGCACGGCATAAGCAAAACCGGCGTCGATAAGCCGCTGCATGTACTCCACCATCTGGGTGACAAAGCCCGTCGCGCGCGGCTCCACGGAAGGGGGTAGAACGCCCAGGGTGTTATAGGCCTTGGTGAACTCGCGCTCGTAGGTGGCTACCCACTCCCACCAGGGGCGGTTATTCTCAGCGGCCTTGGTGAGGATCTTGTCATCAATATCGGTGACATTGCGCACCAAGGCCACGTCATAGCCCTGCGCGAGCAACCAGCGGCGCAGGATGTCGAAGGCGACGCCGGAGCGCAGATGCCCGATGTGCGGCTGGGACTGCGGGGTGGCACCGCACAGGTAGATCGACGCGTGGCCGGGCCGAACCGGCTCGAACTCACGTTGGCTGCGGGTGGCGGTATCAAAAATGCGCAAAGTACTCACCTGGCCTAGTCTAATTGACTCGCGTACGGCGGCTAGCGCGGGACGGCTTAGGCGCGCCAGACCACGGCGGTAGCCACGGCAGCCCGGCCCTCCTTGCGGCCGGTGAAGCCAAGGTGATCCGTCGTCGTCGCAGAGACGGACACTGGGGCACCAAGGATGTCACTCAGCACGGCCTCGGCTTCCTTCCGCCGCGGGCCCATCTTGGGGCTCTGAGCAACCAATTGTGCGGCGGCGTTGCCGATGATGAAGCCTTCTTTTTCCAGCAGCTCGCGGCACTCGCGCAGCAGCTGGGCGCCGGAAACCCCGTCGTACTCAGGCCGGCCCACGCCCACGAAAGAGCCCAAATCGCCGAGGTTGGAGGCGGAGAGCAAAGCGTCGACAAGCGCGTGGCTCACCACGTCCCCATCGGAGTGGCCCTCGCACCCATCCACGTCCTCGAAGAGGAGACCTGCGATCCAGCAGGGTTTTCCGGGCTCGATCTGGTGGGCATCGGTGGCGATTCCCACGCGGGGGATGATGGGGTTAGTCACTAGGCACCTCAAAAATGGTCGGTTCGGCCTCATCCGTCACGGCCTTCGCCAGGACGAGGTCGATGGGGGTGGTGATTTTAAACGCGAAGGTATCTCCCTGCACGGTCTCCACGCGCTCACCGTGCCATTCCATGAGGCTGGCGTCATCCGTGGCGACAAAGTCAGGGTCCTGCGCCCAATAGTCTAGGTTGGCGCGGCGCAGCGCGGCCAGGTTAAAACCTTGCGGCGTCTGCACGGCACGCAAGCGGGAACGGTCCGGCGTACACAGCACCGCGGTCCCCTCGACTTCTTTGATGGTGTCCGCGACGGGAAGGACCGGGATAACTGCGGTGGCACCGTCGAGCACGCGCTTGGCGACGCGCGCGATCATCCCCGGCGGCGTCAATGCTCGGGCAGCGTCGTGGATCAGCACCACGGCATCCTCATCCGGGATGGCTTGCAGGCCCGCCCAGACGGAATCAGCGCGCTCACCCCCGCCGTGGACGATGCGCACGGGAACATCAGAATCGATGCGGTCGAGGATACTGGCGGCGTAGCCCTCCATCGCGGGACTGACCAGAACGATGATCTCATCGACGAATTCTGAGGTGATCATTGCCCGGACAGAACGCTCCAACAAGGTGCTCCCGCGCAGCTGAACGTAGGCCTTCGGGACTTCGGCCCCGAGGCGCGTTCCCTGACCAGCAGCCGCGACGAGGGCAATGACGCGGCCGGTGGAGCGTTGATTAGTCTTCGTCGTCGAAGGAGAGGTCATCGAGATCGACGTCATTGTCAATGTCGGTGGTAATGGACTTGTCCTCCACCAGGCCAGCGGCGCGGTGGCGCTCGATGGTGGCGTTAATCTCCTCCATCATGGTGTCAGCCTTCTTCTCATCAACCGGCTTAGCCAGGGAGAGCTCGCCCACCAAGATCT
>DXEO01000222.1 GCA_019114925.1 Candidatus Corynebacterium faecipullorum
CACTTACAAACGTCGCTCAGGCGAGTCTTTCATCAAACAATTCTCGGACTCGACTCAAGCGCTCAAGGAACGCCTCCGCCGCGAAGCAGCGATCGACGATCCTGATATTGAGATCGCCCATATTTCAGCGCCTTCCCTGGAATCCTTGAAAAAGTCGCATTCACGGTACTTCATGGGCCGCGTTGAGGTACAAGACGACCAGGTGGAAGCGGCCTAAAGCTTCACTCATGGCCCCGCCTCCATGGGCGTGATTATTTCGACCTGCACTCTGCAGGTCGTATGGCAGATAGTAGGCTTCGAATATTTGAGCCAGTCTTCGCTGCGCATGTCCGGCACACCTGTCAGAATCAAGGCATGTCTGTTGAAGCACGCGCCCTATCGCTGCGGCGTTTGATGCGCGATTCCGCCGCGATCCGGCTACTGGCTGCGGATAACGCGCCCGTGATTTTGGCGTTGATCGCGGAATACTTCCCGCGGGGCACCAGGGCGCGCCCAGCGGCGGAATTATATGAGCTCATGGTCACCGATTTTGAGGTGCTGGCCAGTGAGTTTTCCATGCCTCGCACACCGCAGAATTACTGCAATGATTGGGTCAAGGCCGGGTGGCTCATCCGAAAATCCGGTAAGAGCTCCCATGGTGAAACGCTTGAACCCAGCGAGGAGGCCTTGTCCGCCCTCGAAGCCATTGAGCGCTGGGAAGCGCCGGTGACCACGGTAACAGCGTCACGCGTGGAATCGATTAGCTCCGCGCTGCAGAGACTAGCTCGAGATACGAACGAGGACATTGCCAGCCGCGTGGCCAGCTTAGAAGAAGAGCGCGCCCGCATCGACCGTGAGATTGAAAAAGCCCGCAGCGGGCAGTTCGAAAGGCTCACCGCCGCGGAGGCAGAAGAACGCGTCCAAGACGTGCTGAACATGGCCATGGCCGTGCCGAGCGATTTCGCCCGGGTGCGCCACGAGCTCGAAGCCCTTAACCACCAGCTGCGCCGCCAGCTTTTGGATCCGGAGGGCTATCGGGGCGAGGTGCTAGAAGAGATCTTCAACGGCGTGGACCACATCGCGGAATCGGACGCCGGGCGCAGTTTCCGTGGCTTCTATTCCCTCCTGATGGATAGGGAGCGCAGCGCCTGGCTGGATCAATGGATCAAGGAGGTACTGGAAAGCGAGGCCGGACAAGCACTGCCCTCAGATAGAAGGCAGCAGCTGCGCAGGCTCTTCCGCGATATGGAGGACACCAGCTTCGAGGTCAACCAGACCATGACGGGGCTAGCACGCAGCCTGCGCAACTATGTTTCCTCCGAGCAGTTCGCGGAGGACCGGCGCATGATTGAGCTGCTGCGGGAGGCCCGCGGCATGGCTATCGATGCCGCGCAGTACTCCGAGCTCAAAGCCTTTCACCGGATGGAAACACCACTGCAGCGCATCGGCATGTCGATTCATTCGGTCTCCCGTATCCGCCTGGCCAACCCGGGACGAGAAGTCGTGGAGGAAACCCCAGTGGCATACCAGCCGGACTCGGAAGACCCGCAAACCTTGTATGAACTGGTGCGCGAATCGGAGATTGATTTCGAAGAATTGCACGAGGCGATACGCTCGGCCGTCGCCCGGTCCGGCCCCTGCACGGTTGGCCAGGTGCTGCACGCCCATCCCCCTACCCAGGGCCTTGCCAGCGTCGTGGGGTTGGTGCACATCGCAGACCAACACCCGGTGCCCGTGCTGCGTCACTCGCGCGAGAAGGTCACATGGACCGAGGAAGACGGCACGGTGCGCTCCGCCCATATCCCTACTCTGTATTTCGATCACACCACCGTTAAGGAGCTACAGTGACCGCCGCACACACTCCCCGCGTCGATTCCGCCCACGAACCACCGCTGTGGGAACACGATAAAGGCTCGCTGACCTACCACTCGCGGCGCGCGTTAGTGCAGCTTTTGCAAGGCCCGCTCATTCGCGCGCAGAAGGAACCGGTGCTGTGGGCCGCCATCATCTCGGATGAGGAGAACCTCCGCGCCCGGCTGCACGAGGTGTTCTTGGAACTCGTCGTGGACGAGACCGAGGGCTTCGCG
The DNA here is from genome assembly GCA_019114925.1 of Candidatus Corynebacterium faecipullorum. GTDB lineage: Bacteria > Actinomycetota > Actinomycetes > Mycobacteriales > Mycobacteriaceae > Corynebacterium > Corynebacterium faecipullorum. Next base: position 2,067 of record DXEO01000222.1, read on the forward strand.
TTTACCCGGATGGTGGAGGAAGACAGCTTGGCCATCCCGCAGGTGCTGCGCACGGACAAGCTCAAGCACATCGACACCGCCATCCTGCTGAACCTGCGCCAAGAACTGGGGCTTGCGCTGCCCGGCGAGCGGGTCATCGTGGACATCGAGGACCTCCGGGAGGGAATCGGTTACGTCCGCGCGGTGGACAACCGCGATGAAGCCGGTTTCAACCGCCGCTTCAACGCCGCCATCAAGCGTATTCAGAACGACTATTCACTGCTGAGCGCTACCGAGACCGAAGGGCGCTTCGAGGTCTCACCGGTGCTCCGCCAGCTTTTCGACGCCTCCACCGTCACCGCCATCCGCGACGAATACGCCCGTTTGGCGCAGGCCGAGGAAGAGCAGGCAGACGAGGAGAAGGGGGAGACTTCCGATGACTAGCAACACCAGCCTGTACCCTGGCCAGTTCCGCATCAGCCGCATTCAGCTAATTAACTGGGGTACCTTCCACGGCTACTTTTCCATCCCTGTGGCGCGCAAAGGTTTCCTCATCACCGGTGGTTCGGGCTCCGGCAAGTCCACGCTGCTGGATGCGATGTCGGCGGTCTTGGTTCCGCAGAACCACCTGAAGTTCAACGCAGCTTCGCAGCAGGACCTCGGCCGGCACAACGGGCGCAGCCTGGTCTCCTACGTGCGCGGCGCGTGGCGGCAGCAGGAAAACGCGCAGACCGGTGAAATCGCCCCGGAGTACCTGCGGGAGGGCGCCACCAACTCGGTCGTAGCACTGACCTACGATAACGGCGCGGGCAAGCAACACACCCTCATCGCTATCTTCCGCCTCAACGGTGGTGAAAACTCAGTAGGCCAGATCAAGAAGTTGTATGGGTTGGTGCCGGGTGATGAGGACGTCGATAAGCTCAGCCCCTTGTTGTCCCGGAGCCTGGACACCCGCAAGATCAAAGCCCTGTACAAGGGACCCGGCGCGTCCTTTACGCCGACGTATGCCACGTTTGCGGATCGTTTCCGCAAACGCCTAGGCATCAAGAACGTGGAGGGCCAGCTGCTGCTCCACCGCACGCAGTCCGCGAAGTCGCTATCCAGCCTGGATCAGCTCTTTAGGGACTACATGCTCGACCGGCCCTCGACCTTCTCCAGGGCGGAGGAAGCCGTAGAACAATTTGAGGATCTGCGCCAAGCGTACCTGCGGGTCGAGGACGTCAAAGCCCAGATTGATACGCTTGCTCCCCTGCCCCAGCTGCATGCCCAGCGCGCGACCGCGGAGGCAGATAAGCACAAGGCTGAAGCCATGAGCGAGGCGCTGCCGGCCGTGCGCGCCCGCCTGGTGGCAGAGGAGCTGGACTCTCGCATCCGCGCGCTGAACGCCCAGCAGGTAGAGGCTCAGTCGGAAGTGGAATCCCTTGAGGCCGATGTCGCGCACCTCGATGATGCGGAGCGCCGCGCCGCGATGGCCGTCTCCCAGCTCAGCGCCGGCGAGCTCGATGCCCTGCGCGCCAAGATGGAGACTGCCGACATAGAGATTGCGCACCGCTCCAAAGAATTCCAACGCCTTGCTGCTGCCGCGGGCCAGTGGACTGAGCACTATGAGCTCAGCCCGCAAGGTTTCGCTGAGCTGCAGGCCAATGCCCAGCTGCGACTCTCCGACTTTGAGACCGACTCCGCCGATCTGACGAACCAGCAGCAGGAAGCCGGCGTAGCAGCCCGCGATGCGGCCACCGCCTGCGCGCGCCTGGATAGCGAGCTGCGCTCTTTCAGCTCGCGGCGCACCAACATCGACAAGGCCTTAGTGGAGCTGCGCTCCCAACTCGCCCGCGATACCGGCTATGCCGAATCCGAGCTTCCCTTCGCTGGCGAACTCATCGACATAAGTCCGCTGCAGGCGGACTGGGAGCCGGTCATCCAAAAGCTGCTGCACGGCTTTGCAGCCACGCTGCTGGTACCGGAGGAAGCCCGGAAAGCCATTAACCAGTGGGTCAACTCCCGCAACGTGGGCACCCGCCTGGAATACCGCACCATCCCGGAGTTCACGTCAGCGCCAGCCTCCGCGCGCAGCCCACGGCAGCTCATCCACAAGCTGGAGTTCCAGGATCACCCCATGACGGCATGGGTACGCCAGCACATTTCCCACCGCTTCAACTATGAATGCGTGGAATCAGTCGCGGAACTGGACAAGGTCACCACAACTCCGGCTGTTACCCGCGATGGCCTGGAAAGCCGCCCCAAGGACAAGGATGGCTCCACGCGTTTCATCAAGGATGACCGCAGGCGCTTTGCCGGTACCGCATGGTACCGGGTGGGTTCCACCAATACTGCCAAGATTGAGCTGCTGCGCTCCCAGTTAACGCAGGCCAAAGCCACCGCCAGCGCCACGGCCAGGCAGGTCCACGATCTCAGCCGGAAGATGGACATCCTGCGCACCCAGCGCGATAAAGCCCAGCAGGTGCTGGACACGAAATTCCAGGACATTGACACCGCTTCCGCGAAGGCACGCAAGCAGGTTCTTCAAGAACAATACGATTCCCTGGCATCCTCTCCGGAGGCCCAAGCCTTGGCCGCCTCCCATCAGCACGCCAAAGAAAAACTGGACGCCACCCGCGCTCAGCTCAACCAGGCGCAGAAGCGCCTCGGCGACGTCGAAGGCGAGCTGAAACGCTCCGTCGAGCGCCGCCGCGTCATCGGCACCGTGCCGGAGATCGCGAATAAGGACATCGCAAAGGCCGTCGAAGAGGCCTTGCACAAGGGCAAGCGCACGCTGACCATCGATAACATCGATACCCGGCGCGATGAAGTCCAGGCCGAGCTACAAGATGCTGCCCGCGCAGCCGCGCGCCGCATTGAGGAGACCAACGACACGATCGTCTCCGTCCTCCACGCTTACCTGTCCCAGTGGCCGGCAGAAGCCGCCGACCTGGAACCGCAGGCCAGCTTCGCTGGCGAAGGTATTGAGAAGCTGAAGTACCTCCGGGCCGACCGCCTGGCGGATTTCCGCGCCCGCTTCCTGGAGTTGCTCAACGGCCAGACCGTCCAAAACCTTTCCCACCTGGCTTCCTCTCTGCGCCATGCGCGCAGCGATATCGAAACGCGTATGGAGTTCATCAACAAGTCCCTGGAGCGCTCCCCCTTCAACGGTGAGCGCACCTTGCGCATTGACGTCAAGGATGCCCGCGGCCAGGTGGTCCACGACTTCCAACGGGACCTGGATGCCGCCACCTCACACAGCCTGGCCGAAATCAGCGAGGATAAGCACGATGCCGCCCTACGGCGCTACCACGCCCTGGACAAGATCTTGAGCCGACTGGGCTCCAGCCACCCGGAAGATATCCGCTGGCGCAACGTGGTCTTGGATACCCGCCGCCACGTCAGCTTCATCGGCCGCGAATGCTACCCCGATGGCACCACGGCCAATACCTTTCAGGATTCCGCCTCGCTCTCCGGCGGCCAGGCACAAAAACTCGTCTTCTTCTGCTTGGCAGCAGCACTGCGCTTCCGCCTGGCGGAACCGGACCAGGATGTACCTACCTATGGCTCCATCATCTTGGATGAGGCCTTTGACCGTGCCGATCCCACATTTACCCGCACGGCCATGTCCGTCTTCGCTTCCTTTGGTTTCCACATGATTCTGGCCACGC
>DXEO01000223.1 GCA_019114925.1 Candidatus Corynebacterium faecipullorum
CCGAAACCATTTCGTGGCCAACTCATACCGACGACGAGGTATACATACACACGGTACGAGAGCTGCTGGACTACGCACAGGCCCATTCCGACAGTGATGATGTCTGGCTGAATGATGAGTTCGTGGGGAGAGCTTTAAAGGGACCGAAGTAAAAGCACCTTATGCAGACTTCTGCACACATTCACCTGGGGTTTTCTAAATCAAAGCCTCCAGATGGTGCCTTTACTCCGGTCCCTTGAGGCGCGAATGTGTCTAGTACTTTGCGCCGCGGCCCTCACCAATGGTGTCGTAGAGTTTCTTCATCACTGGGTAGAGCACGATGATGCCGACGGAGCCCCAGGCAATGCCTTCGAGCGTCACGCCAAAGACGTCGAGGGTGAGGTTGCCAATACCCGCGATAAGCGCCACCGCCGCAGCGGTGAGGTTCACCGGGTTATTGAAGTTGACCTTGTTGTCCATCCAGATGCGCACACCCAGCATGCCGATGAGGCCGTAGAGGACGATGCAAGCACCACCCAGCACGCCAGTAGGAATGGTGAAGATGAGCGCGCCGAACTTCGGGATGAAGGCCAGAGCGATGGCGGTGATAGCAGCTACCCAGTAAGCGGCCGTGGAGTAGACGCGGGTCGCGGCCATAACGCCGATATTCTCCGCATAGGTTGTTGTACCGGAGCCGCCGAAACCACCGGCTAAGGAGGTAGCCAGGCCATCGGCAATGAGAGCGTCACCGGCCAAATCATCGAGATCGCGTTTGGTCATCTCCGAGACCGCCTTGACGTGGCCGACGTTCTCCGCAATCAGCACAACCAGCACCGGCAGCGCTGCCGCGATGGCGGAGACGTGGAACTCCGGCGCATGGAACTGCGGGAGGCCAATCCAGGCTGCTTCACGGATGGACTCCACAGCGCCTTCGCCAAGGTTGCCCGTAGCAGCCGCAAAAGCCCAGCCGGCGACGACGCCGATAAGAATCGACAGACGCGAAACCATGCCGCGACCGGCCACGGTGGCCAGGATGATGACCGCCAGCGTCACCGTGGCAACCAGAGGCTGGCTCGAATAGTTGGTGGCAGCATTAGGCGCCAAGTTAAGGCCGATCAGTGCCACGATGGCGCCGGTCACGGCCGGCGGCATGACGGCATCAAGAACCTTGCGGCCCGCCGCCTTCACCGCGAAACCAATCGCCACCAAGACCAGGCCGGTCACTAAGACGGAACCTGCCTGTGCGCCAATGCCGTACTGCTGGGAGGCACTCAGTGGTGCGATGAACGCGAAGGAGGAGCCCAGGTAGGAAGGCAGGCGGTTGCGGGTAATCAGGAGGAACAGGATTGTTCCCAAGCCTGAAAAAAGCAGCGTCGTGTTGACCGGGAATCCGGTCAGGGTGGGCACCAGCAACGTCGCACCGAACATGGCCACCACGTGCTGCATGCCGATGCCGATGGTGCGGCCCCAGCTCAATCGTTCTTCGGGTGCGACAACCGCGCCCGGCTTAATCGTCTTTCCGTCCCCGTGGACGGCCCAGCCAAAATCACTCACGAACCATAATTATGGCTCACGCGAGCACCGAAACCTAAGCGTCCTCACCAGCCACGCGAAATTCACTGAGTTCAGCGGCAATGGAGGCGGGCAGCCGGACGTCGACTAGCGTGCCCTCCCCCGTGTACTCCTCGCTGCGCACGGTGCCCTGGGTATGGATGCGATCGACCACGTCCCCGCGGGTAAATGGAATAAGCAACTGCACATGCTCGTCCTGGGAATTGAGGAAGAGCTCCACGCGTGTGGTGAGCTCGTCGATGCCCTCCCCCGTCTTGGCGGAGACATAAACCACGTTGTCGCGGTCGAGGGCGTGGCGCAACTCTGCCAGCACCAGCGGATCGGCCTGGTCGATCTTGTTGATGACGATAATCTCCGGCGGGGCGTCCTCGCCGGTTTCTTTCACGATGTCATAGATGACCTCATTGACCGCCTCAATTTGCTTCAGCGGGAAAGGATCAGAACCGTCCACGACGTGCAGCATCAAGTCTGCTGCGAGGACCTCCTCCAAGGTGGACTTGAAGGCCTCCACCAACTGTGTGGGAAGGTGGCGGACGAAACCAACGGTATCGGTGAAGACGACTTGGCGGCCATCAGCAAGCTCGGCGCGGCGGGTGGTGGGGTCCAAGGTAGCGAACAGTGCGTCCTCTACCAGCACACCAGCACCCGTCATCGCGTTGATGAGCGAAGACTTACCAGCGTTGGTGTAGCCGGCGATCGCGATCTGCGGGATCGTCGATGACGCACGGCGCGAGCGCTTAATCTCACGCGCCGTCTTCATCGCCTTAAGCTCCTTACGCAGCAGCGCCATCTGCGTGCTGATGCGTCGGCGGTCCGTCTCAATCTTGGTTTCACCGGGGCCACGCAAACCAACGCCTCCATTGGAACCAGCACGGCCGCCCGCCTGGCGCGAGAGGTTGCCGCCCCAACCACGGGTATGCGTATAAAGGTATTCCAACTGCGCGAGCGAGACTTGGGCTTTGCCTTCCTTGGACTTAGCGTGCTGCGCAAAAATATCCAAGATGAGCATGGTGCGGTCGATAACTTTGGTGTTGAGAGCGCGCTCCAAGGCAGAAAGCTGGCCGGGGGTTAATTCACCATCGCACACCACGGTATCTGCACCAGTGGCAGCCACGATGTCCTTGAGCTCGTTTACTTTGCCGGAACCGATATAGGTGCCCGGGTCCGGCTTATCTCGCTTTTGATACAGGGCTTCTACTACTTCGGCTCCCGCGGTTTCCGTGAGCGCCGCGAGCTCCGACATCGTGGCCTCAACCTCGGCCACGGTGCCCTCAGTCCACACCCCCACGAGGACTACTTGTTCAAGGCGCAGCTTGCGGTACTCCACTTCGTAACCGTCGGTGGTGTCTTCTGCGCGAATGGTGGTCTCGCGGTTTACCCGGCGGAAGGCGTTGCGCTCAGCTAGGTCGAGATCACCGGTAGTCGGCTCCTGTGAGGTAGGCGCGGGCTCACCAAAAGCCTGCGCGAGGAGATCATCATGGGTTTCTTTTGTCATATGCTCCCTATTCTTGCACGGCACCCCGCTCAACAGGGAATCTCTGGTTCCCTGGCCCACAGAAATAGCGCGGCAGTGACTCACCAGCGAGGTTTTGACTCCCCCCGGTGCCAGATACAATGGGCCGCATGACCGTCAAAGAGACCACCCACCCAGAGATGCAGGCCATTGGCCTCAACTACGAGCGCTGGCAGGACGCCGTCGAAGCAGCCATTTCCACCAACCAGCTGGCAGTCACCGGGGAGGTTCGCGGCGGACAGCTCATTCAGTTCACGGATCCTTCCGGTGCGCAACTCAATATCCTTGCCGTCGAACCTTTCGCCACCTTCATTGGATTTGAGGGCGTCACCCAAGGCTTCGCTCACGTCTCTATGATCAACGATGTCCTGGCTTACCTGGACATCATCGATCCTTTTGGAAACGTTCTCGCACAGGCGACGGCGAACCTGGCGCAGGGCCCGCTCTTGGCCGATGAGGACACCCAGCAGTGGCAGCAAGTAGAGCTTACTGCGATGGGCCTCGATGTCACCGCCTTCGACAGCGCAGATGCTTACGAAGCTGAGAAGGGCTCCTACCCAGCCACGTTTGAATCCACTGGCGCGGCAATTGTTGCGGCCGGTTCCGGTTCCGAATCCCCCACCCCGGGCTGCACTTTTTCCGCTCGGGTTATGGAGTCCGAGTGGCGCCACAACCAGCTCACGGGTGAACGCTTCATGCACCTAGTCATGGATGGCACCTTCCCCTTCGATCTGTGCCTGCCGGAAAGCTTTGGTGAGCTGCCGCCAAAGGATTCCGTGCTTGCGGGTTCGGCGATGTTGACCGCCTCGATTGCGCTGCCCACCGGCGGTTGTGGCGGCGAAGGCGGCTGCGCCTGTGGCTCCGGAGGCTGCGGCGGCCACTAAGGCCCCGTAGAGTCTTAAGCATGAGTTTTTCCGTACCTCAGCGTCGCGGCCTCGCGCTGCTCCTCGCCGTAGTTACCGCTGCGGTGTTGATTCTGACGCTGAAGCTGCCGGGAGTCATACTCGCTGCGTTCGTCTGCGGCGCGCTGTGGCTTTTCGCCGATGCCCGCCCCAACGCCTCGGAGCATGCGGCACTGCGGGCTTCCATTGCGCTCACGGTGGAGGACATCAGGGGTGTCCTCGAGGACTACGCCACGTTTGCTACGAGCGATGACGCGGAGTCCTTAGCCGATAGAACATTGCACCGCCCCGCGCTTGTCGACGTCGACTGCGCAAACCCCACCATCGAGGCTTTTCACTACGAGATGCATGGTGCGCAACGCTTCTTACGCCGCCTCGATGCGCGGGTAAACTCACCGCACGCTGAAACCGGTGAGTTGGAATCCCTGCTTAAAGTAGCCGATGAGCGCGCCGCCGAACTCAAAGAAGCCTGGCTCGCTGCCCGCCGCGCCGCCTTAGCCTTGGGCACCAATTACAAAAAGGAGGACGGACTCTAAACGCCGTCCCGAAAAGCCCTATAGTGAGGTATCACCAGTTGCCACGATGCGCGAAGGCCCCGTCAGCGTGGATCCGTCTTCGGTGATTTCCACCTCTACCTCGCCGCCCGGAACAATGACGCGGACGTGGCCGGTGATCTGGGAGGCGTCGGCAAGCGCGGCGCAGGCTGCCGCCACTGTTCCGGTGCCGCACGAGCGAGTCTCCCCCGAGCCGCGCTCGAAGACGCGCATGTGAATCACACCATCGCGCAAAGGTGTCACCAGCTCGACGTTGACGCCTGCCGGGAAGAAATCGGTGTCAAAGACAGGCTGCTCAAGGCACTTAGCCGCCAGTTCCTCTGCGTTAAGCCCCGGGATAACGGCCGCCAAATGGGGATTTCCCATGTCCACTCCCAGACCGGCGAAGCTCTCCCCCGCCATCGAGGCCGTGGAGACACCGAGTACTTGTGCTGGCCCCATCTCCACGCTGACTTCGGCCTCAGTCTCGTTGAAAGAGTGCACGGTAACCTGCTTGGCGCCGGCGCGCGTGCCTACGGTGAAGGTCTCTTCTTCCACCAACCCACGGGAGCGGACCCAGTGCGCGAAGACGCGGGTGCCGTTGCCACACATTTCCGCCACGGAGCCATCCGCGTTGCGGTAGTCCATGAACCAGTCATCGGCGTTAATACCCGGCGCGAGCTCATCGACTTCCCCGCTGGTAAGCAGCTCACCGGCGCGGATAACGCGCAGTACACCGTCGGCGCCGATTCCCGCTCGACGGTCACACAGTGCCACTACCTTTTCCGGCGGTAACGGCTCGGTTCCTTCCACAATGACGAAGTCGTTCTCAGTTCCATGGCCTTTAGCAAACTTCATAGCTGTAGAGTCTAACGTCCTTCGAGGACACGCAAAGCTTGCGTGGTCGTATCAGCCGCAGCATCCAACCAGTGGATCCGTTTATCGCGGTTGAACCAGGCGCGCTGGCGGCGCACATAGCGGCGGGTTCCGGTGATGGTGCGCTCCACAGCCTCCTCCCATGTCAGCTCTCCGCGCTGGGCCTGGAGAACCTGGGCATAGCCGATAGCCCGCCCGGCCGTAGACTCAGCCTTCAAACCGCGCATTTGGAGCCTCTCAACTTCTTCCACCAGCCCCTTGTCGAACATGAGGCGGCTACGCAGCTCGATGCGCGGGTTCAGCCAGTTGGCTTCCGTGCGCAGCCCGAGGATTCTCGTGCCCCACCGGGGCGGGGCGTTCTTCGGCGGCTGGCTGGCTTTGAAAGGCTTGCCCGTAAGCTCGATGACTTCCAGTGCGCGTACTGTGCGGCGTGGGTCTTTATCCTCGATGATCTCCGCGGCTACAGGGTCCACGTGGGCAAGCTCTGCGTGCAAGGCATCGGTACCGATCTCTTGGCGCCGGGCCTCCCAGCGAGCGCGCACCTGCGGATCAGTGGGCGGGAATTGCCAATCATCCACGAGTGATTGGACATAGAGCATGGACCCGCCCACCAAGATCGGGGTCTTGCCGCGCGCTCGAATGCTCTCGATATCCGCGATGGCAGAGGACTGATAGCGCGCTACCGACGCCGTTTCCGTCACCTCCCACACATCGAGCTGATGGTGCGGGATACCTTCGCGTTCCTCCATCGTTAGCTTGGCGGTGCCGATGTCCATGCCCCGGTAGAGCTGCATCGAATCAACGTTGACAACTTCCCCGTCAAGCTCGTGTGCAAGAGCTACACCGAGCGCCGACTTTCCGGAAGCCGTCGGGCCCACCACTGCGATGGGGGTTGGGGCATGAGGGTGCGTATGAGCCATCAGCACTGCCACCCCGCCACATAGCGCCCTACCCCGAGGGTCGAATCCGCTGCCCGAAGCTCCGCGTGCCGTGGGTGTACGCCCGCCAGCTGCGCCCAGAGGCTCGTCTCGAGCACACCGGCGGAACGAAGACGTTCCTCGTCACAGTGCACTTCCCCGCCTACTAAGACGCTTTCGCACCACAAGTGGGCATCCCGTGCGCCGTCGACGAGGGCTAGCGGCGCGCGTTCGGTCAGCCCTGCCGAGCCATCTACGCAAACTACTGTCAGGTGGCCGGGGCGGACCTCACCGAGTTCTGCGCGGGAATCCTCGACCACGAAGCCTGGTTCATCGGGTGCTTGGGCAAGCGCTCGGCACAGCACATAGCGGGCCATGATTTCTGGCAGGAAGTTGCCTCCACCGACGTCGACCTGCGACGCTCCCCATGCTCGCAAACTTCCTGTGTGCTCGGTGCGCCACCGGGTATCACGCGATCCTACGATGTCTACCTTGAGAGGGCCTGAACCGCTTATGCGTGCGGCATCACGAGCGAGTTCGCAGGCAGCAGCAAGCAGCGCGCGCGAGGCGTCATCGCCGGGCGAGAGTTCTTCCGCCAGAGCTGGGGAGGCTGGCATAACCATGAGATTCTGCATCAACTCCCATCCTATAAGGTTAGTTTTTCGGGGTTAACACGCGGCTGCACGGCGGAAACGGTAGTGTTGTGTCACATAAGTTTTGGCAGCCGTGTCGCGCGGCGCGATAGTACCGAAGGTGGTTTCCTACCATGTCCGCTATTCCTTCTCCTGGATCCATGCCCCGCAAGGGTGCTCGTCCCGGCCCGTCGGCTTCCGCCCCCGCCGCACGCCCGGTGCAGCCCGCAAAGAATGATCCCGCCAAATGGGGCCGCGTGGATGCTGATGGGTCGGTATTCGTCAAGGCCCCCGAAGGCGAACGCAAAATCGGCGAGTGGCAGGCCGGCACCCCGGAAGAAGGCCTAGCGCACTTTGGCGCCCGCTACGACGATCTGTCTACCGAAATCGAGCTGTTGGAATCCCGCCTGCAGGCGCATCCGGACGATGCAGCGTCGATCAAGGCAACCGCAGCAGAGCTTCGGGAATCCCTGCCCACGCAGGCGGTGATTGGTGATATTGCCGCCTTAGACAAGCGCCTGAGCACCGTCATTGAGCATTCCGTGGAGGCCGGAGAGCAGGCGCAGGCTGACAAGGCTCGCCGCCGCGAAGAGGCAATCGCCAAGAAGGAAAAGTTGGCGGCCGAGGCCGAGGACATCGCCGCCAACTCGACGGAGTGGAAGGCCGCCGGCGACCGTATTCGCGCCATCCTCGAGGAATGGAAGCAGATTCGCGGCATCGACCGTCAGACGGATGATGCGCTGTGGAAGCGCTACTCCCGCGCCCGCGATTCCTTCAACCGTCGTCGGGGCTCACATTTCGCCGAGCTCGATCGCAACCGCGCTGCAGCCCGCGCCAAGAAGGAAGAGCTAGTGGAGCGCGCGGAGGCTATTAAGGAATCCACCAACTGGGGTGAAACGGCGCGTGCTTACCGTGACCTCATGACGGAGTGGAAGGCCGCTGGCCGCGCTTTCCGCGAGATCGACGATAAGCTTTGGGCCCGCTTCCGTGCCGCGCAGGACCACTTCTTCAACGCCCGCAACGCGGTCAACGATGAACGGGATAAGCAATTCGCAGAAAACGCCGCTGCCAAGGACGCGCTCATTGCGGAATATGACTCCCAGATTGATCCGTCCAAGTCCATCGACACTGCAAAAGCCAAGCTGCGGGAGCTGCAGGAAAAGTGGGAAGAGATTGGTTTCGTCCCGCGCAACCAGGTGCGCGAGTACGAGGCTAAGATCTCGGCTTTGGAAAAGCGCGTGAGCGACGCCGAGGATTCACAGTGGCGCCGGACGGACCCAGAGGCCCAAGCCCGCGTGGCCCAGTTCCAAGCCAAGGTGGATGAATTCACCGCACAGGCGGAGGCCGCAGAAACCAAGGGCAATACCAAGAAGGCAGAAGAATTGCGCGCCCAGGCGCGCCAATGGCAGGAGTTCGCTGATGCCGCCGCGGCTGCTGTCAACGATAAGTAGCGGCTCACAGTCTGAGTGTTCGTTCAGATCGTCGCCCCGCCGGGCTCGGCGCACGCTGAGCCGGCGGATTGTCTCCGCAGCTTTGTCTTCGACGCTAACCTCGCCGCACAGGAAGCCAGCGGTGATCCCGCAGCCAGTGGCTCTCCACGCCGCGTGCTCCAGCGTTTGCAAGGCTCCGCAGAGTCCGTGACTTACCTTTTCGGGCTCACTACCACTGCTATGGGCACGGTGGGAGAACTGGGACTGCCGGTCATTTCAGCAGCCGAGCCCAGCCCGGAAATCGATTTCGACGGCTTCATCCACATCTCACTTCCTCTCTTGGAGGAAACGGACAACGCCGATATCGAATGTGTCCTCGCCGCGGATCTCTTGCCCTTGCCTGGAGAGGAACTAGAGCCAGAGGCTCTCGGCGTTACCCGAGCCCTCGCCCGCGAGGCACTCCGGCTTACCCGTCAACTAGGCCGCAAGAATGCCCAGGTTGGCATGCTGTATCCGCCGGACGCGGACCATACCTACGATCCGATGTCGCAGGCTTATCTCGAGCTGGGGTTTCACCACAAGCACGCCGAGCGTCAGATGTACGTCGATATCCAGCCCACTTCCCCGGTGCTCGGTGCGCAGGTGTGGCCAGACTATGACATTCCGGAAGAGCTGCTGGATGATGTCCTGCGTCTGCTCACCATTGCCTCCGCCGACGCCGTGTACGGTGACTTGAGTGTTGAGCCCATCGTGTGGACGCGGCAGCGTCTCAACGAAGCTCACGCCCGGCTACGCTCCCGGAAGGCCCACACTTTGCTCATAGGCATTCTCGAGCACGGTCGAGTTGTCGCGCTCACAGAGCTGTCGCGCCACGGCGATGCAGACCCCGAAGTCTGCGAGTGGACCCTCACGGTCACCGACCGCGCCTACCGACGCCGCGGATTCGCCACACGCGCCAAGCAGCATGCTCAGTACGCGGTGACGCACCACTGGCCCACTGTTCGCCGGGCGTACTGCTCCGTGGCCCAAGCTGATCCAGCAATGAACGCGCTCTATGCGCGCCTCGGAGCGCGAGTCATCTCCGCCAGCAGCGCCTACGAGCTCACCGTGTAGAGCGAGTAGTCGGTGTAGCCACGCTCCCCACCTGTATAAAACGTACCTTCATCCGGCGCGGTGATTGGAAGCTGCTCCTGCCAGCGGCGAACGAGGTCCGGGTTCGAGATGGCCAACCGGCCCACGGCCACCGCATCACCATGCTGAACCAGCTCTTCGGCTTCAACACGCTGGGTCACCTGGCCAAATCCCGAATTCAGGATGACGCGGGTGCGCCCGTTAGCGCGTGCAAGGGTGCTCAGCTCAGTAATGAGCTCACCGGTGGGCTCTGCGTGGAGGAAGGAAACATAGGCCAGACCGAGGTCTTCGATTGCGCGGAGCAGCCCTCCATACGTGGCAAGCACATCCACGGCGTCGGTTTCCTCGATGCCCTGAATATTGTGTTGCGGCGACAGCCGCAGTGCGAGACGGTCTGCGCCGATCTCCTCGGCCACAGCACGGAGGATTTCTTCCACAAGGCGGTAGCGATTTTGTGGGCTTCCACCATAAGCATCCTCTCGGTGATTGGAGCTCGGGGAAAGGAATTGATGCAGAAGGTAGCCATTGGCGCCATGGATCTCTACGCCATCCATCCCTGCGTCGATCGCGTTGCGGGCAGCCTGACGGAACTCTCCGATGATGCGAGGCAGCTCTTCAACACCGAGGGCTCGGGGAACTGGGCACTCTTTGCGGGACTCAAAATCTCTGACCGCGGTCCCAGAGGCCACTGCGGAGGGTGCTACCGGCTGTGTCCCTTCGAGGAGGCTGGCATGAGACAGACGCCCGCCATTCATTATCTGCATGAAAATGCGTCCGCCGGCCCCATGGACGGACTCCGTCACGCGACGCCACCCGGCAATCTGTTCTGGAGTTTCGATACCGGGCTGGCCAGGAAATGCGCGGCTTGTCACCGCGGGGAATACGCCCTCGGTCACGATAAGCCCCATGGAAGCGCGCTGCGTGTAGTACGTCTCGTGCAGATGCGTGGGGACACCGTCACGGTCTGCGCGTGATCGGGTCAAAGCTGCCATGGTCACGCGGTTTGGCAGGCTTAGTCGTCCCAATTCGAGTGAGTCGAAGAGTGTAGTCATGCACTCCACAACACGAATCTCGTAGCGCTTATTCCTCGTCCTGCTGACTGCGGTAGCGTGAGGCGGCGCGTGCGCGGCGATCGTCGATAAGCAGCGGATTCTGCTCCGCCGGCAGCTCAGTCGCGGCTTCTGTTTGCAGAACTCCCACGTGGTCAAGCTGCCCAGAGACTTCTCGCACCCGCTCGGCAGCGGCGCGTTGCTCGGGGCTGCGGCGCAACGCTACTTGGCAGTACACCAAGAACGCCACCAACGTAGAGAAGGCTCCCACATACATGCCAATGGACGCTCCTTCTGCCGCACCACCGCGGTACCAGAAGCCCCACAGGTTGACGAAGAAGGAGATGGTCACCATCATCCATGCAGCGAGAGCCACAGATGTCCGCCTCGTGAGGAGCGTGGCCGTGGTCAGAATACCCACGCCTCCCAGCGCTAGCCACGCGCTGACGGTCTCCATCAGCGAGATGCGCACACCCTCGACGGTTCCTCCGACGAAGAGCGCTTCCCATCCGCGAGCCGCACCGGCATAAGGAAGCACCAGGTACGCTACCCACGCCACGACGGAAACGATGAGCGCGTATTTGTGCTTTCCCAGTTCAATGGTCCTCGCTGCACGCTTCTCTGCCGCGACCGCGTCGCGCACCTGCTTCAAGTCATCACTCATAGGACCGGAGCCTACTCCCTTCTAACAGCCGCAGGAGTCAGCCGGCGCGCTGGGCTTGCCGAGGCCCGGCAGCCCCAGCCCCACACCAATCGGCGCCGTCGTGGGCGTCTGCCCCGCCGCCGACATATCGCCGGCCTTCGTGCGACGGTGCTCGCTGACGCCGGAATCAGCAACTAGGAAGAAAGAGCCCGCATCCGTGACGGTGGTGTGTACAACATCGCCGGGACGAATCTCTGCGGACATGTCCTTGCCTGCAGGGTCGACGGGAGCAAAGTGAACGAGACGACCATCGCGGGCGCGGCCGGTAAGGCGGTGAGTCTCGGCAGACTTACGGCCGCCTTCCGCCTGGACCAGCAGCTCCACATCGGTGCCGACGAGCTTTGCATTCTCCTCAGCCTGGATGGAGTCTTGCAGCGCTACCAAGCGCTCGAAGCGCTCTTGCACGACTTCCTTCGGTATCTGATTCTCCATTTCCGCAGCCGGGGTACCTGGGCGCGGCGAGTACTGGAAGGTGAAAGCGGACGCGAAGCGAGCGCGGCGCACCACTTCTAGAGTGGCCTCGAAGTCTTCCTCCGTCTCACCGGGGAAGCCCACGATGATATCCGTCGTGATGGCAGCATGCGGCATCTTCTCTCGCACTTCATCGAGGATGCCCAGGAATTTCTTCGTGCGATAGGAACGGCGCATGTCCTTGAGCACCTTGTCCGAACCAGACTGCAGCGGCATGTGCAGCTGCGGGCACACCGCTGGGGTCTCCGCCATGGCATCGATGACATCGGACGTGAACTCGGCAGGGTGCGGGGAAGTAAAGCGGAGGCGCTCAAGCCCCTCAATCTTGCCTACTTCCCGCAGCAGCTTGGAGAAAGCGAAGCGGTCCCGCGGCAGATCCGGGTCGGCGAAGTTGACACCATAGGCGTTGACGTTTTGCCCCAACAAGGTCACCTCGGATACACCCTGGTCCACTAGTGCTTGAACCTCTGCGAGGATATCGCCGGGGCGGCGGTCTTCTTCCTTCCCTCGCAACGAAGGAACGATGCAGAAGGTACAGGTGTTATTACAGCCCACGGATACCGATACCCACCCGGCATAAGCGGACTCGCGCTTTGCCGGCAGCACGGACGGGAAGGCCTCCAGGGCGTCGACGATCTCGACTTGGGCCTCGTCGTTGTGGCGGGCACGCTCCAGCAGTGCCGGCAGGGCAGCCATGTTGTGGGTTCCGAAAACCGCGTCTACCCACGGCGCGTGGTCAAGGACTGTGTCCTTATCCTTCTGCGCCAAGCAGCCACCCACCGCGATTTGCATGCCCGGGTGGTTTTCTTTCGTCTTCTTTAACGCACCCAAAGTGCCGTACAGGCGCTTATCGGCATTCTCGCGCACCGCGCAAGTATTGAAAACGATGAGGTCAGGCTCAGTGCCATCCGGCGCCGCCGAATAACCGGCTTCCTCAAGCAGGCCGGAGATGCGCTCTGAATCATGAACGTTCATTTGGCAGCCGAAAGTCCGCACCTCATAGGTGCGAGGCTGGGGATTAATTACGGGGGAGTTCACGGGGGGACATTCTAACTGGCCCATCCAACTACTCATAATGCCTCAGCAGCATCTAAGTGTTATGGATTTGTTACACCAACAACCTCGACTCCCCCAGCCCACCGCCTATCCTTCTATTCATAATGTATGTCACTTTAGCTAGGGAGGTGTGATATGAGCGACCCCTCCGGGCCTATGATCAAGATGGACGGAGTCAATAAGTACTTCGGCGACTACCACGCACTGCGCGACATCAACCTGGAGATCGGCCGCGGCGATGTTGTCGTTGTTCTCGGTCCATCCGGTTCAGGCAAGTCCACACTATGCCGGACCATCAACCGTCTGGAAACTATCGATCAGGGTTCCATCACGATCGACGGCACGTCCCTTCCTGAAGAGGGACGCGAGCTCGCCAAGTTGCGGGCAGACGTTGGCATGGTGTTCCAGCAGTTCAACCTGTTCCCGCACAAAACCATCAAGGATAACGTCACCTTGGGTCCCATCAAGGTACGCAAGATGAAGAAGTCCGAGGCCGAAGAGCGCGCAATGCAGTTGCTCGACCGCGTCGGAATTGCTAATCAGGCAGACAAGTATCCAGCGCAGCTCTCAGGCGGCCAGCAACAGCGCGTGGCCATTGCACGAGCTCTAGCAATGCGCCCCAAGGTCATGCTTTTCGACGAACCTACCTCGGCCCTAGACCCGGAAATGGTGAACGAGGTCCTCGACGTCATGACGGACCTCGCTGAGGAAGGCATGACCATGGTCGTGGTCACCCACGAGATGGGCTTTGCCCGCCGTGCGGCCGACCGCATCCTCTTCATGGATGACGGTTCCATCGTCGAAGACACCGACCCAGAGTCCTTCTTCACCAACCCGCAATCAGAACGAGCAAAGGATTTCTTGGGCAAGATCCTGCAGCATTAATCAGCCATCTGCCCGCCTTTTCTTCCACTCAACTTCCACTCACCTCACTCAAGGAGAATCTCATGTCCCGCACTTTCCACCGCATCACCGCCACCATTGCCACCGTCGCTGCCTCCAGCGCCCTGCTCGTTGCTTGTGGCGGTTCCTCCGACTCAGCCAGCGGAGGTGACGGCCTGCTCGCAAGTATCGAATCCGGCTCCGTCACCCTAGGAACGAAATTCGATCAGCCTGGTCTGGGCCTGCGCGAAGGCAATGGTTCCATGACCGGCCTCGACGTTGACGTTGCCACCTACGTGGTCAACCACATTGCCAAGGACAAAGGCTGGGAGGAGCCGGAGATTGAGTGGCGCGAAACCCCATCCGCGCAGCGTGAAACCTTGATCGAAAACGGCGAAGTAGACCTCATCGCCGCAACCTATTCCATCAACTCTTCCCGCGCTGAAAAGGTCAACTTCGCCGGCCCCTATCTCATCACTCACCAGGCGCTGCTCACGCAAAATGACAACAAGGACATCACCGGACTGGAAGGACTCGACGGAAAGATCCTGTGCTCCGTCACTGGCTCCACTCCGGCACAAAAGGTAAAGGAAGCTCTGCCGAGTGTTCAGCTGCAGGAATATGACACCTACTCCTCCTGCGTGGAGGCCCTGAGCCAGGGCAACGTGGACGCAATCACCACAGACGCGACCATCCTTAACGGCTACGCCGCACAGAACCCCGGCAAGTTCCAAGTGGTTGAGCTAGAGAAGGACGGAAAGCCCTTCACCGATGAATACTACGGCGTGGGTTTGAAGAAGGATGATCAGGAAGCCACCGACGCTATCAACAAGGCCCTCGAGGAGCTCCACTCCTCCGGTGAGTTCGACAAGCTGGTATCCAAGAACCTGGACAAGGGCGAGGGCATCGACAAGGCCACGATTGGTGACCTCTCCTTCCTCGACTCCTAATCGTCCACTATTTCCCCGCCTAGCTTGCGCCGTGGATTTATCGTCCCCGGCGCAGGCCCGCTAGTAGGAGTATTCTATGGAATCCATGTGGGCCGCACTTGGCCCGGAGCTCTGGCCTGCCTTCTGGCTCACCATCCAATTGACTTTCTGGTCTGCCATCGGTGCGATGCTCCTCGGTACCGTCCTCACCGCGATGCGCGTCTCCCCTGTGGGCATCCTGCGGTGGATTGCCACAACGTACATCACGACCGTGCGCAATACTCCTCTGACGCTCATCATCCTGTTCTGTTCTTTCGGTCTTTACCAGAACCTTGGCCTCACGCTGGCCAGCAAGGATTCCTCGACATTCTTGGTGGATAATAACTTCCGCCTGGCCATCGTCGGATTCGTCCTCTATACCTCTGCTTTCGTGGCAGAATCCTTGCGCTCAGGCATCAACACCGTTGACTTCGGCCAGGCCGAGGCGGCTCGTTCGCTGGGATTAAGCTTCTCACAGACCTTTAGCACAATTATCTTCCCTCAAGCAGTACGCGCGGCAATTGTCCCGCTTGGCAATACGCTTATCGCGTTGACGAAGAACACCACGATTGCTTCCGCAATCGGTGTGGCTGAGGCTTCCCTACTTATGAAGTCCACCATTGAGATGCACGCAAGCCAGCTCTTTATGATCTTCTTCATCTTCGCGGCAGGCTTCATCATCCTGACTCTGCCCATGGGCTTGGGCTTGGGCAAGCTTTCCGAAACTTTGGCGGTGAAGAAATAATGGCTGTACGCGCAACCGTGCTTTACGACGCCCCCGGCCCCAAGGGCAAGCGTCGCAACCTCATCTACACCATCATCACCGTAGTGCTCTCGGCGGCCGTACTGTACTGGGTGCTGTCGACCTTGGGCGAACGCGGACAGCTCGACTCAGCATTGTGGGCACCGTTCCTAAACAGTCAGACGTGGACCACCTATTTGCTTCCCGGCCTGCGCGGCACCATTCTCTCTGCCGCCGCTTCCATTGTCCTAGCGATCGTCTTCGGCATCATCTTTGGGCTCGGCCGGTTGAGCGAAAACGTCTTCGTGCGGGGCTTGTGTGGCGTCGTCGTAGAATTCTTCCGCGCCATCCCCGTGCTGTTGCTGATGATCTTTGCCTACCAGCTCTTCGCCATCTATGACGTGGTTCCTTCCAAACAGCTGGCCTTTAGCGCCGTGGTCTTTGCGTTGACTCTTTATAACGGCTCAGTCGTCGCGGAAATTTTGCGCTCCGGTATCAAGTCACTGCCCAAGGGACAGACCGAAGCCGCCCGAGCGCTGGGACTGTCGCATGGGCAAACGATGCGCACTATCCTGCTCCCCCAGGCCGTTGCTGCCATGCTGCCGGCGCTTATTGCGCAGATGGTCATCGCCCTCAAGGACTCTGCGTTGGGCTACCAGATTGGCTATGTGGAGGTTGTACGCTCTGGTATCCAGTCGGCGTCCTACAACAGGAACTACTTGGCATCGCTCATCGTGGTTGCGATCATCATGATTCTCATCAACTGGGGCTTAGGCCTCCTGGCCGAGCGCATCGAAGCCCAGCTGCGCGCTGGCCGCGCTCGAAGGAACATCATCGCTAAGGTTCCGGAGCAACCGGACCAAGGTCTAGACACCAAGGACGAGGTTAACGTTGACTGGCATTCTGAAAACTACACGGAAATCAGAAATCCAGCGGAGTAGAAAACACCAGGCAGGAAAGGTTAGGAAAGTTCGGCAATGCGTGCATCCAAGACATCAATGGAGATACGCATGACGAGTTCCTGATTATAGCCGCGCCGCGCGAGCGTTCCAACGATGCGGCGCAAGAGCTTGTCCCTCTCATGCCGGTCAGCAGGAACCCTCTTGAGGGTTCGCGCCTTCTTTTCAGCAACCTGGCGGGCGACAGCCTCTTCAGATTCCTCAGTGATCTGCGCTAAAGCTGTGGCACGGTCGGCAGCCTCAACGCCCTTTTCCTTCAGCTCCAGGTTGAGGGCCCGGGCCGATTTTCCTCGCCGAGCGTGACGCTGACGCACCCACTCCTTGGCAAAGGCTTCATCATCAACGAGCCCTGCTTCTGCTAAGTCATCGACGACAGCGTCAACGACCTCTGACTCAAAGTCCGCAGCGACGAGCCGGTCACGCAGCTCCTTGCGAGAACGTGCCCGTTGATCCAGTAGGCCAAGCGCACGGGAACGTACGGGCGCCTTCACCGCTTCCGCTTCCGTATCAATGAGCTGCCCGCCGGCGTCACCCGACTCATAGGCCTCGAGAGCTTGACGCAGCTTTTTGAGCTTCTCTAGTGAAGGTTGTGGCATTGATTCCAATTAGTCGTCGTCAAAATCAACGTTCGGTACGAGATCCACAGCCTAATCCGTCAGCGGATCGTCCGCGCCCGGCACGTCCATGGCTACATCCTCGCCAGCTTCAGCAGCGGCGGCACCAACGCCCAGTTTGACGAAGATCTTCTTTTCAATCTCATCCGCGAGATCCGGATTGTTCTTGAGGAAGTTACGGGCCTTCTCCTTGCCCTGGCCCAGCTGGTCGCCCTCATAGGTAAACCACGAGCCAGACTTCTTGATGAAGCCGTGTTCGACGCCCAAGTCAATGATGGAAGACTCGCGCGAAATGCCCTCGCCGTACATGATGTCAAACTCAGCGATCTTGAACGGCGGGGAAACCTTGTTCTTCACAACTTTGAGCTTGGTGCGGTTACCGATGGCATCCTGACCATCCTTCAGAGTCTGGATTCGACGGATATCGCAGCGCACAGAGGCGTAGAACTTCAGCGCCTTACCGCCCGTCGTGGTTTCCGGCGAGCCGAACATTACGCCGATCTTTTCACGCAGTTGGTTGATGAAGATGGCGGTAGTGCCCGAGTTGTACAAAGCGCCGGTCATCTTGCGGAGCGCTTGGGACATGAGGCGGGCCTGGAGGCCAACGTGACTATCACCCATCTCGCCCTCAATCTCAGCCTTCGGTGTCAGCGCCGCAACCGAGTCAATCACAATAATATCAATGGCACCGGAGCGCACCAGCATATCGGCGATTTCCAAAGCCTGCTCGCCGGTATCTGGCTGGGAGACCAGCAGGTTATCCGTATCCACGCCGAGCAGACGTGCATATTCCGGATCAAGAGCGTGCTCAGCATCGATAAATGCAGCGATGCCGCCAGTCTTCTGAGCCGATGCAATGGCATGTAGCGCAACGGTGGTCTTACCCGAGGATTCCGGGCCATAAATCTCCACGATGCGCCCACGCGGGAAACCGCCGACGCCTAGCGCGATATCGATAGCCGTGTTACCGGAGGAAATGGCCTGGATTGGCGGGCGGTCATCATCGCCCAAACGCATGACGGCGCCCTTGCCAAAATCCTTCTCAATCATCGCCATTGCGGCATCGAGGGCTTTCTGACGATCATCGCCCTTGTTAGCCGCCGAGGACTTCTTCTTCGTAGCCATTCATTTCCTCACTATCGTGCGTCAGTTGTTGTGCATACTTGCAAGTTAATGCTTGCGTGTTAATGCTTGAGTCTTAATTAAAGGTGGCACCTAGTTAGACTGCCGCCTCGTGACTTTGGTTCCCAGGCTTTAACTCAATTAGCCTTTCGCCCTCACCACAAGCCACGACAGCACCCTAACGTGCTCACCGGACCACGCCCCCACAATACACACACAAGTGTTCGATTGGCTATTCTGCCATGATGCGTGTCCCAGATACCAAGCCCATTACTGGAGCACCCACGGGCCCCCCTGCTCCTGCCGAGAGAAAGTCACCTTCTCAGAAGCTGGAAGAACGGCCACGTCCTCCCCTAGCTGACCACACATGTCTAGCTCATCAAGGTCAGCCCTGCTGCTCATGAATGAGGAATACCCGGGCCTTTGCACGTCACGGTAGAGCTCAACCCGCCCGGCAGCAGGCGGCACCCACTCATCGTCTTCATCACTACCGCCCAGCCAGGTACCTTCGCTTGCCGCTAGGACATCACGTTCGGTGACGCCGGGACAAATTAAAATCACCCGTTCATAGTCGGAATCGAAGATGTCACCGATCGGCATCTCCACGCGGCCAGGCTCCCCCTCCTTCACTCCGGCTGCCTTATCGATATTTTCAATGACATTCGCGGAATTAATCAACGAACATCCAGTCAGACCGCCTATCACCAAGCCAGAGAGAAGTGCCACCACTCCCCCGCGCACCACATTGCCAAACCGAGCTTGCCCCTGCCTATCTGCCATGCCCTGAGGGTACCCCGTTCGGGGTGACCTTCAGAACCAAAGACCGTGCTTGAACAGTGTTCAAAAGGGCCCATTTGCAGCACCATTACACCGCTGGATAAACTTTGGCCCATGAAAAAGAATTCCGTCGCGACTGACATCGCGTACGTCGCGGTCTTTACCGCGCTCATCATAGTCTTTGCTTTCGTCTCTATCCCCACCCCCACCGCGGGAGTGCCCATCGTTCTCCAAAATGCCGTTATCACCCTGGCCGGCCTGGTTCTCGGCGGCCGGCGCGGCCTCTTCGTGGGCCTGCTTTTCATAGCCCTTGGCCTCGTTGGTCTTCCCATCCTGGCTGGCGGGCGCAGCGCGTTAAGCGCCATCGCCGGCCCTACGGTGGGCTACATCGTTGGATATGTGGTTGCTCCGGCCATCACCGGGCTCATCGCTTACCGCGCGCCGCGCGACAAGGGCGGCATGACCGCCGTCCTCGCCATTGCTGGTCTTGTTGGCTTAGCTGTGCAATATTTCTGCGGAAGCCTGGGCCTGATGTTCCGCTCTGATATGTCCTTCGGGGCTGCCATCCTTGCCCAAGGGCCATTCATCATCCCCGATCTCATCAAGGTCGCCGTCATGGTCATCATCGCGGTCGGTGTCCATGCAGCATTCCCCGATCTGATGGGTCGACGCGCTCAAGCGAAGTAGCTCCCGTGCCGCAGATCGATTTCCGCAATGTTTCCGTCGCTTTCGACGAAACCCCAGTACTTAAAGACATTTCTCTCTGCTTGAGCGAACAGCGCATCGGCATCATTGGTGCCAATGGTGGCGGCAAGTCCACGCTCGTTCGACTCATCAACGGACTCGGTGAACCCACCAGTGGTCAGGTAGCGGTGGACAACCTGGACGTCGCCAAGCACGGCAAGGAAATCCGACGCCGCGTGGGTTTCGTCTTTTCTGATGCCGAGAATCAGATCGTCATGCCACAGGTACGCGATGACGTGGAATTCTCTCTGCGTCGACTCAAGCTGTCTCGCGAAGAACGTACCAAGCGTGTCGACGCCGCCCTCGAACGCTTTGGCCTAAGCCCCTTGGCCGAGCAGTCTCCGCATACTCTCTCTGGTGGGCAGAAACAGCTCCTTGCGCTGGCCTCAGTACTGGTCATCGAACCGACCATCATCATCGCTGACGAGCCAACAACCCTGCTAGACCTGCGCAACCGCGACCGCATTCGCCGCGAGTTCGCCCGGCTGGAACAACAGCTCATCGTCGTCACTCACGATCTAGACTTCCTCTCCGACTTCGATCGCGTTCTGTGCATAGACAACCACAGCGTCGTTGCCGATGGAGCACCCGAGGATGTCATCCCCTTCTACACGAACCTTATGGAATCCCGCCCGCTCTGACTCATGCCCAAGAACATCCCACTCGGTTTCTATGTCGACGCCGATACCGTCGTCCACCGCATCCCCGCCGCGGTGAAGTTCGTAGTACTCATCGCCTTCATTCTCCTAACGTCGCTAGCGGTGCACACAATCCCGTGGGCAGCGGTGAGCCTGGCACTCCCCCTTGTCCTCTTCCCCATTGCCCGAGTTCCCTTCCGCGTTGCGCTCGGCCAACTCGCACCGCCGCTCTACCTTCTCGTCGCGCTCGCCGCGTTCCAGTGGTGGCAGAAAGACTTGACGGCGGCTGCCATCATGTTCCTCACTATCTACGCGGCCATTAGCGCGGCGGTGCTGCTAACGCTCACCACAAAGGTCGCAGAGATGATGGACTCCCTGGATCGCGCCTTGGCTCCTCTGGAGCGCCTCGGGTTCCCCGTTGAGAACATCACGCTAGCGATGTCCCTAACCATTCGTTTACTTCCCCTGATGCTGGGGACAGTTATCGAGGTGCTGGATGCACGAAAAGCCCGGGGTGCCACGGCATCACTGACTGCCTTTGGCACCCCGGTTATCATTCGCTCAATCCGTCGCGCGCGCGCCATGGGCGAGGCCCTGCAAGCGCGCGGCGTCGGAGACTAAAATTTATTCGCCGCGCAGCTCTCGCAGGCGAGCCTGAACGGCATCATCCTGCACGTTCGGCTGCGCCTTAGCTTCTGCCGAGCCGATTGCCTGCTGGGAATTGCCCTCCACAGCCTTCGGATTGTTCATCTCGGCGCGAATCTGCTCAAGACGGGAGTGGCCAGCCAGCTGCACACCGGCCTGCTCAATCTCATGCATTCGATTCGACACAGAGTTCTCCGCGAGCTCCGCCTGGCCCAAGGCCTTGGAGTAGCGACGCTCGATCTTATCGCGCACAGCGTCTAGGGACGGTGTGTTGCCATTCGCGGTGAGCTCGTTCATCGAGTTAAGGGACTCGGAAACCTTCTCCTGCATCTTGGCTTGCTCGAGCTGGGACAGCAGCTTCGAGCGCTCGTTAACCTTCTCACGCAGGGCCATGCCATTGCGCTCGACGGCCTTCTTAGCCTGCTCCGCCTGCTGCAGTGCCTGATCGTGCAGCTTCTTGGTGTCTTCGACAGACTCCTCCGCGGTTACCAGCTGGGCGGCAAAGGCTTCCGCTGCGTTCTCATACTCGGTAGCCTTCTGCACGTCACCCTCAGCACGGGCCTTGTCCGCCAAGTTGAGAGCGTTGCGGGTGTTTTGCTGCAGCTTTTCAATCTCGCTAAGACGACGGTTGAGCTGCATCTCCAGCTGACGCTGATTACCAATCACCGCTGCAGCCTGCTGCGATAGCTCCTGATGCTGGCGCTGCGCTTCCTCGATTGCCTGCTCGATCTGTACCTTCGGATCAGCGTTCTCTTCGATTTTCGAGTCAAAGAGAGCCATCAAGTACTTCCAGGCCTTTACGAATGGATTCGCCATAACAGAAGGTGCCTTTCTCAGCAGTTCGTTGTGTGGATAAATGAGTAATCAGAGTATTCTCTGCCTGCCTAATATTAGCGAAGCAAGTAGAGCTACGCCGCAGTTCTATAACTCGGATGCAGCAGGCGCGGTGGACGCAAGTTCCTCATCCATCGACGGCAGCGCCATGTAGCCGGCCGCCTCAATGAGGACATCGGAGACGCTGACATCGAGTGCATGGCAGACAGAGGCCAGCAGCTCGGAAGAAACCTCCTTGCGGCCGCGCTCCAGCTCCGAAAGATATCCCGGGGAAACACGCGCCACACTTGCGAGTTCACGGAGGGTCACTCCCTTATCAGCACGGAAGGCGCGCAGCGTCAATCCGAGAGCCTCGCGCAGCAGCGGCTCAGGAGTCCGCGTCGACCGCGCCGGGGACTGGGTGGGTTTATCGAGTAGTGCAACTGAAGTGTTCATCACTCCGTACAACGGCTCAGCACCCGCACTTGTTCCCACAATCAACTATTTTTCTTCAAGAGTTGATAGGAGAAGGCTCAATGCCGCCTCAACCGCAGCAGCGCGAATCGCGTTACGCCCTTCAGCCGGAAGCTCATAGAGAACGCCGCGCTTGGCGACGCCCTCTTCGCCCCTCCCGCACAGCCCCACGTATACGGTTCCCGCGGGTTTGCCTTCCTGGAGGTCTGGCCCGGCGACACCGGTCAGCCCGATTCCCCAATCCGCACGCATTTCAACGACCGCCGCTTCAGCCATCTCCGCGGCCGTCGCGGCCGACACCACTCCCTGCGCCTCCAGAGTATCTACGGTGGTATTGAGGAAATGTGCCTTCACTTCGGTCGCATAAGTTACCAACCCACCACGCAATACCGTCGAAGCGCCGGGGACACTCGCCACTGTCGCAGCGGCCAGACCAGCCGTGAGAGACTCACAGAAGGCCACAGTCTCGCCGCGCGCGCGAAGCATGGAAACAAGTTGCACCTCTATACTCACTGGTTCTCCCTGCGGCCGTCGATGAGGTACTGAATACCGGTCACTACGGTGACGACGACAGCGACCAGCATCACGAGCAAACTCGGAATATCCATCCACCCTGGCAACGGGCAGAGGTACAACGCCACCGCCACAGTCTGCAACGCTGTCTTGAGCTTTCCGCCTTGGGAAGCCGGCACCACTTTCCCGTGACGCAACAAGAAAAAGCGCCAAATGGTAATGCCGAACTCACGGAACAAAATGAGGACGGTAATCCACACAGACAAAGCCCCGGTGATATTAAGGCACACGAAAGCCGCGGCCATCAGGGCTTTATCCGCGATCGGGTCCGCGATCTTGCCAAAGTTAGTGATGAGTCCCCGCGCGCGTGCAATATCGCCATCTAACTTATCCGTGAGCATCAAGAGTGCGAAGCAGAGGAAAGCCCACCACTCATGACCGGCAAGCACCAGCCAGGCAAACAGGGGAATAAAAAGGATGCGCAAACTAGTCAGGATGTTGGGCAGGTTCCAATTGGAGACCTCGGGGTTGACATCCGCGGTTTGAGATTGATTGTGCGCAGCCTGAGAATCATTCACGCTCTTCATCCTACCGTGGCCTCCCTGCCCCTCGGGCAAGCACTACCATGGTCGGTATGAAGTATTTCGCAGTTTCCTATGAATACAATCCATCTAACCCGGTTATTGCTGAAGTGCGCCCGAAGCACCGCGAATTCATCGGCGCACTCCACGATAGGGGCCAGATCTGTGGCTCTGGCCCCTACACCGATTCCAAGGGTGGAGCGCTCATTGTCCTGCAATTTGAGGACGAGTCCGTAAAGGTGGCTGATGTCATCGCCCTCATGGACCAGGATCCCTTCTACACCGAGGGCGCTGTCACTGGGCGCGCCTTCCGTGAGTGGAATCCCGTTATTAATTCCTTCTAAAACCCACTGCCCGAGTTTAGGGCAGCTCGGACTTGGGAAGCTCGTCCGCCTTGCCGACGAGCTCGCCCTCCTTGTTACGAACGATCTTGTTGCCAAAATCATCCCAGTCATAGTGGTTGTGGGAAATCACCACGCCACCCTGGGCTTGGTCGCGTTTGTCCTTCCACACCGACAGCAGCACCGTGACCAGGAGGACACCGACGATGACCAGTAGCGACACAAGGGTGGTAATTTCCGGTACCGCGCTGACATTCTCACCGCCGTTGATGAAGGGCAAGTTGTTCTCATGCAGGGCATGGAAGAGCAGCTTGACACCAATAAACAGCAAGATAATACCCAGACCATAGGGCAGGTAGACCAGGCGGTCCAACAGGCCATCGATGAGGAAGAACATCTGGCGCAGACCCATGAGAGCAAAGGCATTGGTGGTGAAGACCAGGAAAGGCTCCGAGGTAATACCGTAGATAGCTGGGATGGAGTCGAAGGCAAACATGACGTCGATCAGCCCGATTGCCGCCAAAGCAACAAAAAGAGGAGTCAGAGCGAACTTTCCCTTCTTCTCACCGGATTCCTCACGGTGGGTGAGTTTGTCACCGTGGTAGCGCGGGGTCACGTGGACCACCCTGCGCAGCCACTTGACCACCAGCATGTCGTTGGGATCCGTCTCGGGCGTCCCGTTGATCTCATCGATGAGCAGCTTAACTGCGGTGTAAATAAGGAAGATGGCAAATAGGTAGAAGACATCCGACCATGCCGCAATAATGGCCGCACCCATCAGGATGAAGACGAGCCGGAAAACCAGCGCTAGGACGATACCGATGAGCAGTACCTTCTGCTGATACCTGCGGGGAATTTTGAAGGAGCCCATGATGAGCGAGAACACGAATAGGTTATCCACGCTCAAAGCCTGTTCCGTCACCCAACCGGTGTAGAACTGTGCAGCATGCTCGCTGTCCCACAGCACCCACACAACTCCGCCAAAGACAACGGCGACGGCCATGTAGAACAGTGTCCACCCACCAGATTCCTTGATGCTGGGCTCGTGGGGTGAGCGGACGTGGCTATAGAAATCGAAAATAAAGAAGCCCAAGATCACCGCGATGGTGATGGCCCAGACCCAAAGTGGCACATGCATAATGAGTTATCCCTCCGGTCGACGAGACAATAAAGACCGGAGGTCTCCCCCGCTAGCGAACTCTATGAGAAGTCCAGCTAGCCGGCGCGACCGGGAACTGTACCGCAGTTGCCGTGTTGACGATCGACGCCGTGGATTGGGGTACTCCCCTCCAAGACTCGTCCTATCCTACACGGAACTTAGAACGCACCTGTGGAGGGGTTCGCGGAGATTTCTACGGTGCGGGTATCGGCTGGCGCGTCGCCCACCCCGCCGGTGCCTTCGGCTTCCTGAACCTCCTTCGGGGCCTCGGCTGGGTCGGCGCCCTTGATCATCCAGATGATCGTGTCGAGCTCCTCCGGCTTGACCAATACCTCACGGGCTTTGGAGCCCTCGGAAGGTCCGACCACACCGCGCGACTCCATGAGGTCCATGAGTCGGCCAGCCTTGGCAAAGCCGATGCGGAGCTTGCGCTGGAGCATCGACGTCGAGCCCAGCTGGGAGGTGACCACAAGGTCGACGGCCTCCAAGAGGTCGTCCATATCCTTGCCGATCTCTTCGTCGATCTCCTTCTTGGCCTCCGAAGCCTTATCGTCCGTCACGCCTTCGGTGTAGTTCGGCGAGCCCTGTGCCTTCGCGGCGTCGACAACCGCCTGCACCTCTTCGTCGGAGACGAACGCGCCCTGCATACGCACCGGGCGGCCGCCCTGCGGGATGAAGAGGCCATCACCCATACCGATGAGCTTCTCGGCACCACCCTGGTCCAGGATGACTCGGGAGTCCGTGAGCGAGGACGTCGCAAAAGCCAAACGGGAAGGAACGTTGGTCTTAATAAGACCGGTCACCACGTCCACGGACGGGCGCTGCGTTGCGAGCACAAGGTGAATACCGGCTGCACGTGCCTTCTGGGTAATACGGACGATGGAATCCTCGATCTCCTTCGGGGCCGTCATCATGAGGTCCGCGAGCTCGTCCACGACACACACGATGTACGGGTAGGGACGCAGCTCCCGCTGGGAGCCGGCAGGGGCCTGGTATTCGCCGCTGCGAACCTTACGGTTGAAGTCCTCAATCTTGCGCACGCGGGCAGCCTGCATGTCCATGTAGCGCTGCTCCATCTCCTCCACCAGCCACTGCAGGGCCGCCGCAGCCTTCTTTGGCTGCGTAATGATCGGGGTGATCAGGTGCGGGATACCTTCGTACGGCGTGAGCTCCACCATCTTCGGGTCCACGAGGATGAGGCGGACGTCTTCCGGCGTCGCGCGGGTCAACAGCGAAACCAGCATGGAGTTTACGAACGCCGACTTACCGGAGCCGGTTGCGCCGGCCACGAGCAGGTGCGGCATCTTCTTCACGGAGAAGGAGGTGTACTGGCCTTCGATATCCTTGCCCAAGCCAATCAGCATGGGGTCGTGGTCAGCGCGCAGTGCCGGGGAATCCAAGACATCGCGCAAACGAACCATCTCGCGGTCTGCATTGGGTACCTCAATGCCGACTGCGGACTTGCCCGGAATCGGGGTAAGCAAGCGCAGGTTATCCGTTGCTACGGCATAGGCCAGGTTGGACTGCAGGTTCGTAATCTTTGAGACCTTGACGCCTGGGCCCAGCTCGATCTCATAGCGGGTCACTGTAGGTCCACGGCTAAAGCCGGTGACCTGGGCATCGACCTTGAACTCTTCAAAGACCTCGGTGATGGCCTCGATGATGCGATCGTTGGCCTCCGTGCGCGCCTTCGCAGGCTTGCCGGCGGTGAGCAGGTCCGTCGTCGGCACATCGTAGCCGCCGCCTAGGGCAGTGTCTTCCGCACCGCTCGGAGCTGCGGGCGTCTCTTCGGCTACGCTCTGAGCCTCGTCCTCAATCTTGGCACCCGTTCGCGCATCACGTCCGGAGCGTTCCTGAAACATGCGCACTGCCTCGGAATGAGCGGCGGAGACCACGTCCTCTCCCACTGAGCCAGCCGACGCTGCGCTTGCCGACGTCTCCGCAGCCGCCGCTCCCAGTGCTGCACCGGCGGCACCGCCGACGTCCACGCGTGGACGCTTCTTCGGTGCGGGCTTCGGTACTGGCTTTGGTGCCACCTTCTGCTCCGGCTGCGGAGCGGGCTCCGGTTCCGGCACGACAGGGAACTCATCGGTGTCATCGACACGGCTATCAAAGCCTGGGCGGCCATGCTGTACCGGCTCCTGGTTTACAGGCTGCGCCGCGGAGTCGAAGGACACCGTGGCATTCTCATCCGACAACTCCGCCGGTGGCGTCCGCTTCGGGCGCGGGCGCGGAGTATACGCCGGGCGTGCGGGACGCTCACGCCCTTCGGCGATGGCGTCGATGTCCTCGCTAGCGTAGCCGTAATCGTCCGCGGGGGCGTCGTCAAGCAGCTCCTCATCTGTGCGGTTCTTCCGATCACGGAGCCCGCCGAGGAGCGCGGAGAACTGGGCCGCCAGGAAGTCATAGGCTTCGCGCAGGGTGATGCCGGTGATATTGAGCGCTCCGTACACAATGAGCAGGAACAGCAGAGGCACCGCCACGTAACTGGAGAAGGCCGCTACCAATAGCTCGCCAACTAGATACCCGATGCCACCACCGGCCTCTCCGGCGGCATTGTCCTTCCAGGTCAGCTTCGGGAGCCCAGCAAAAATGTGGATGAGGCTGAGCATGCACACCACGATGAGGGCGGTGCCGCCCACGGCGCGTGGCTTAAAATGTCCGGCCGGACCGGACAGGTCCATCATGAGCGCGATGGCAACCGCAATCAATGCCACCGGAAGGACATAGGCACCTGCACCAATAACGTAGCGAACAGCATCGGTGAGGTATTCACCGATGATGCCTGCGACCTGGAACCACGTTGCACAGGCAAGGATGATGGCCACGCCAATCAGCACGAGTGCGACCGCATCTGGGTTAGAGACGCGAATGCTCTTCTCCATGCGAGTGGGGCGCTCCATAACGGTCGTCGGCATATCACCGTCGATATCATGGGCCCGGGTCACCTTCCTCTTCGACGAAGCAGCGCCCTCTGCCCTCTTGCTAGTTTTTCTATTATTCGCGCGTCCAGAAATTTCCCCTGGCTCCCTCAACTCGTCGTAATCATCAAAAGCCCCCTCGTCATGGGGCGCATCATAAGCAGAATCGTAGAGGTCCTCATCCCGACTTCCCGCTTCAGCTGGCTTGAGCCCAGCGAGGCCATGCCCGACTCCCCGCGCCATGCTTCCCATGCCCTTGGCAGTGGCGCCAAAAACACTGCCGAGTCCGCGCCCAACGGCACGAAAGGCGCTGCCGGTCCTCTCTTCGGAGGTCTCGGCAGCGCGGGTTGCAGACGTCAGCGAGTAGCTTGTGCGGCCCGACGGCCGCGACCGATTAGCGGTGCGACCTCGGCCTGAGGCGCGAGACGGAGCGTTCTTGACAGACATGCCTGCCACTCTAGTAGCAAACGCACCATTAACCACATGCGCCACACGCGCATGCTAAAGAATTTTCGCAGTTCAGCCTACAGACTTGACCTAACGATGGCGGATGCATCGCCCTCAATCTCAACGCAGGCTGCCTCACGACCGAAAGCCCACAAGAGCAATTCGGCCACGGTGCAACGCACCCGCACCACATTGTCCCCCTTCGCGGCCACACGATGTTTATCAGCCGCGACGAGTGGCGTAAACCCAGCCGGCTCCAGAACTACCGGAAGGCGAGAATGCGCCAACAGCCTTAACCCCACCAGCTTCAGCGGTGTGAGCAACTCCTTCTGCACCGCTAGCGAGAAGTCACGGGGTTCGCTGCGCCCATTGGCCCGCCGTAGATCTTCGTGATGCACAAAATGCTCTGCAGTGTTGAGCACTGAATCCACGTACCGCACAGGGTTGAGGTTTCCTGCTCCCCTACCCCAGGCATCCACCAGTTCCTCAAAATCTCGCGCACGGACTTTCTCCATGATGC
>DXEO01000224.1 GCA_019114925.1 Candidatus Corynebacterium faecipullorum
GCTATCCCAGCGCTGTCCATTAATCTTCCCATCTATCACGGCACGGATGACACGACTCTGCTGAAAGGCGTGGGCCATCTTTACGGCACCCCGCTGCCTATCGGCGGCGAAGGAAACCGTTCCGTTCTCACCGCACACTCGGGGATTCCGGACGCGACCTTCTTCGACAATCTGGAGAAGATCACTAAGGGCGACGCGATCTATGTCCGCAATATCGGGGAGACGCTCAAGTACGAAGTGCGCGATATTCAGGTCATTTTGCCCACAGAGCTGGAGAAGATTCAGCCTGAAGAGGGTAAAGACCTCATCACGCTTATTACCTGTACTCCCTATGGCATCAACACTCACCGCCTCCTCGTGACTGCAGAACGAGTTCCCATGGACCCGGCAGAAGATGTCGATGCCTTTGGCGGGGATGGCATTGTGTGGCAATGGTGGATGAAACTCGCCATTGCGGTTGTCGCGTTCATCCTGTTACTTGCTCTTGCCCTTGTTGTATGGCTCATTCGCTCTAAACTCAAGAAATCCACAAAGGACGTTGCTTAAAATGGTCTTTCGCATGTTCTCATCCTCGTCGACTGTCGCACCGCGCCGCCGTGTTTCGTGGCGCATTGCTGCTGCAGGTACCGCTGCCCTGTTCGCCCTGAGCAACGTCCCGACGCAGGCCCTCGTTGTGTCAGGCGACATTGAGGGTCTTGCCTTGTCGGATATGACGTGTGAAGGCGGGGCTTCGGCTACGATCATCAAGCAACCGCACGGGAAGTACGAAAATACTCCGGTTGACGAGTTACCCGCGGGCTTGGTCTCTGGCGTCGACTACACGATGACCCGAGTTGAGGGCGTCGATCTCCGTACCGAAGAGGGACTAAAGCGAGCACAAAAGTTGTCTGTAACGAGCGCGAAGTCGATGCTGTCGAAGACGGTCTTTGCTGCGACAACCGATGCGTCGGGTCGGGTAAAATTCAACAACCTCGACATTGGCCTCTACCTGGTGCATGAGAATGGGCCCAAGAATAAGCCAGAAGGTTATTGGTCGGGACGCGACTTCCTGTTGTTCGTCCCCGCGGGCCGCGCAGCTGACACTGAGCCAGCGGTATGGGATTGTGACGTAGAGGTCTACACCAAGGATCTGCCGGATCCGGGTAAGGAAGAAGAGTCTGAAAGCTCAACTCCTTCAACTACACCGAAACACCCCCATACGCCGGTAACTCCGCCTGATTTCCCACCGCCGCATCGCGTTACGGTGACGACAACTCCGCCGCCAACGTTAACAACTCCACCAGGTGTACCGCCGGTGGTTACTTCAGGTGTTCCGTCCACCCCCCTCACTCCAGGAGAGCCCGATAAGCCGTCAGGAATTGAGCGCCTTGCGCGCACTGGCGCCAGCGTACTGGGGGTTGTCGGGATGGGTGCCGTGTTGTTCATCTTAGGTGGCCTCCTTATGCGCCGCCGTCGTGATGGTGAGGAATAGTCTGTTATGTGTGTGCGCGTCCATATGGACGTGCACACTGTACGGAGCGGAAGAACCGATGCCCTAAGGTGCTGAGGCATGTAAACCTTCTAGCGGAGGAGAGTGCTTTCCTACACCGTGGCCGCGCGAGTCTGCTGAATGGCCCCGGGTGCGGACCGTAAGGTGGCGCAGTGTGCGTGGGCGACGAGGCATCGGGAAGCGCAGCCCAGCAACGAGTGACTAGGCTGGCAGGCATGGATGCCGATGCAGACTCACTTGCTGTTGCTATTGACTTCGCCGCGGATGAAGGGGCAATGGATTACCTCTATGACTTCTTCGACCAAGACTTGGCTGATCGAGTTCGTCGGGACCGGGAATTCGTACCAGAGGGGCTCGAAGATCTGCTTGCGGAAGATTCACTCGAAGACTTCGTGTGGCTGTGGCTCAAAGACACCGGTGAAAACAGCTTCCTACGCTTTGTGCTCGATGGGGCCGCGGACAACGATTTTAGTGACGCTGATGCCGCTGAGGCGGTGCGTCTACGCTTGCGTGAGTGGTCCTTAGACTCGCCACCGCATATTGCGTGGTTTAAAGAGGACGGGGCTGAGGTTCCGACTATCGAGTAGGTTCGAGTGTGTTCTGTGTACCTGCCCCAGACTGCGGCGTTGACTCCTTATTTCATCACGTGGTTATCCCAGGGCTGTGGAACATGCCGCCTTAGCGTAAGGCGGCATGAACGATTGACTTCATCTCGTCGGCTGGCGCCGTTCCTGCTACGGCTCCTTAGCCCTTTTTTGCGCTGGCAGCGTACTTCTAGCCAGCTGCAGCCAAACGGAGGAGGTGCTACCCAACGCGCAGAACACGCATGACTCTGTGGTGGCCGTGGTGAGCTCAAAGGGCCGGATCGATTTCAACACTTCTCGGGGCAAAACGGTGTGTGCACTCACTATCGTGGAGGGCAGTGGCCCTTTTAGCGCAGGCCACTGCGGCAGCACAGGGGATGAGGTGACCGTCGGCGGCGCAATCGTGGGAAGCAGCGGGAAGAATCTCCTCATTGAAGGTGAAGGCTTGGGCCTAGCCCAAGTTGAGCTCAAAGACGGCGTGGACGCCATTGAGCATGTCGCGAACCTTGAAGCCGTGGTGGACAAAGGCGAGATGCAGGTCGTGGATGCAGAGAAATGTACCATGACTGCCACCATGAGTTCCGTGGAGTATGTCGAGAAAGACCTCAGCGTTAGTGGCTACGACGTGAGCGCATGCGCCTGTGATGTGACGCTCTACCGCGCTACCCCCAAGCAACACGCGTCTGGGCTGAAGGCGCACTCGTCTTCGGCGATGACGGTCGAGTCGTAGACGTGATTCCCGGCCCAGGCGACGATGGTGGAGATATTGCGGTAACGCCGTTGGAGCGGCGGAAGTAATCTTTGTTTACGGCTTTAGTCGGCTCGTCTGCAACTCAGAGCGGATGCGTTCCTACTTTACTTCGGCGAACATGTAATCGATCGAGGATTTACGTTCGGCACCGTACTGGTCTGTATCCGTACCCTGGGCACCATGATTATCTTCCTCGACGTCGATGGCACCTTGGTCAACTACTCCAACGAGATTCCCCCGTCGGCCGCGACGGCCGTGCGTTCCGCCCGCGCGAAAGGGCATAAGGTGCTGCTCAACACGGGTCGCTCACGCGCGGAGATTCCGCAGTTCCTGTGGGACTTGGGCGTGGATGGCCTCGTGGGAGCGAATGGTGGCTACGTGGAGCTCAACGGGACGGAAATCTACCGGCATTCACTCAGCGCGCAGCAGACCGCAGAAATTGTGGATTGGCTCACCGCGCGTGGCTGCGAGTTCTACCTCGAGTGCAACGCGGGGCTCTTTGCCAGCCCGGGCTTCGAGGAGGCCGCACAGGGGCCCATGGCCGCGTATCAGGCCGCCAAAGGGCGTGAGCCGGTGCCCGTCACCGTTGCCTTCCACGGCATGGTCTTCGGCGAGCAGCTCGCGCGTCTTCAGGCGCGCGACGACGTCAATAAGATCAGCTACATCCTGGGCAGCTACGCGGACTTCGAGGAGACCGCGCAGCGTTTCCCTGAGCTGGAGAATCACACGTGGGGCGGCGCCGGCGCCACCGCCCTTTTTGGCGACCTCGCGCCGGCGGGCGTGAGCAAGCACTCTGCCGTCGCCGCCGTGCTGGACCACCTGCATGCCCAGCCTTCCGATGCCGCCGCCTTCGGCGACGCCGCCATCGACCTCACCATGTTCGCCGCGTGCGGCGCCTCCGTCGCCATGGGCAACGCCCCAGCAGACGTCCAGGCTGCCGCCACGATGGTCACCGACGACGTCGACGAGGATGGCTTGGCTCACGCCTTCGAGAAGCTCGGGCTGGTTTAAGATCCAAAAAATCCCGACTCTTAAAGAGCCGGGACTTCTTTTGGCGGAGGATAGGGGATTTGAACCCCTGAGGGATGTGACTCCCGCACGCGTTCCAGGCGTGTGACATAGGCCGCTAGTCGAATCCTCCGCTGAGAAACATTATCAGGCCGTAGCAATCACGCAAAATCGCCAGCTCAGGCGAAGCTTTGGGGAGGGAAGGCTGCGGTGGGGTGGAGGGGGCATCGGAAGGCTGGGGCAACCTAGTTTGGAACGGACGCGGGGCAGCGGTTAAAGTAGGCAGCAGGATTCCGCGTGGCGTTTATCCTCTGAACTCCCCCAGGGCAGGAATGCAGCAAGGGTCAGGAGGCTCTGGCGGGTGCGCGGGGTCCGTTAAACGTTTTCGGGGCGGGGAGTCGGCTACACTGTGTGCGGCATAGCAATTTGTTCATCACGTTAGGGAAGGCCACCATGTCGCTGCTATCACTCGATGCTGATCAGCTCAAGGAACTCGCTGAGCGCATCCGCAAGGACTACGCGGAGCTCAAAGCCAAGGGCCTGCAGCTCAACCTCACGCGCGGCAAGCCCTCCAAGGCACAGTCGGACCTGGCTAATGACCTGCTGTCCCTGCCGGGCGAGGACAACTACACCGACGCTGCGGGCAACGACCTGCGTAACTACGGCAACCTGGACGGCATCCGCGAGGTTCGTGAGCTGTGGGGCAAGCTGCTGGGCATCCCGGCGGAGAACCTCGTCGCGGCGGATAGCTCCTCGCTCAACATCATGTTCGACCTCATCTCCTTTGCACACACGTGGG
>DXEO01000225.1 GCA_019114925.1 Candidatus Corynebacterium faecipullorum
TGTCCGTGGCCCCAGCCGTTCATCGGAGTAGAGGTAGTCCATGTACTCCTCTTCCGTGCGATACTTCGTGCCATTGGTGGCCCTCCATGCGCCTGAACCTGGGGAATAGAGGCTAAATCGCGTGTGACCAAGAATGAGCATGGAGCGACCTTTCTGCAACGATCGGGAAAATCAAGGCACCAACTAGTCCCACGAAATGCGAGCCATGACGGCCAACCCCATTTCGAGGGGGCAATGTGCTTCCTTTTAAACCCCTAGAGCTTAGCAAACGAGCACTGCTGCCGGCAGGTATTGTTTCGGAATTTTCGTCAGGTAGTCGTCCGCAGAGTCACGACCACTCTGCCCCACCAGACGGGCCCACTCAGAATAGTGACCGCACAGCTCTTTCGACGGGCCGTCCGCGATGAGTTCGCCGTTGTTAATCCACAGCACACGGGCGCAGTTCTCTTGCACCTGATCGATGGAATGCGACACGAAGAAGAGGTTGCCTGCCCTGTCGATAACCTCATTCATCCGGGCCCGGGCCTTGCCGCCAAAGGCCGCGTCACCGGTCGACAGCGTCTCATCGATAAGCAGAATCTCCGGCTTGACTGCCGTCGAGATAGCAAAGACCAACCGGGCCTTCATGCCGGCTGAGTAGGTCGACATCGGCCGCTTCACAGCATCGCCTAGCTCCGTCCATTCCGCCAGCAACGGAATCTGTTCCCGGGCTTCCTTCGGGCTCATCCCCAGCGCCAGGCAGCCTAAATAGATGTTCGCTTCCCCCGGAAGGTTAGGCTGCAACGCGGCGTTGACCCCCATCAACATCGGTTGAGAACGCACCAGAATCTGACCCGACGTGGGGTTTTCACCACCGGCCATCAGGTTAAGCAGAGTGGATTTTCCGGAGCCATTGAGGCCAATTAGTCCAATCGATTCCGAAGGCCGCACAACGAAAGACACGTCCTTGAGTGCATCAACAACCATCTTGCCGCGGCCCGTGCGGACGGTGTTGGCATCATCCGAACGGGATTGACTAATGACATACCGCTTGGATACGCCATCAACAATGATGGACGCTTCGTTGATTTCCTCAGTGGCAGTCTTACGCAAGCCGGACATATTTTTCCTCCGCAGCCCAAAAGTAAACGAATCCCACGATAAACGTTCCCGCGGTCCAGACAAGCAGGATCAGCCACACATCCAGCGCCGGGACGGTGCCGTAGATGGTGACGTCACGGATTGCTGTCAGGAACTCGTACGCGGGGTTTTCCACCATGATCTTCTGCAGGGTGGGAACGTGGGAGAAACGGTCCATCGTAAACATAACGCCGGACAGGAAGAACCACGCCTGCGTAATAATCGGCACCAGCGCCTTCACGTCCGGGATTTCCGCGGTCAGCCGAGCAAAAATCAGCATCAGCCCGCAGCCAAAAAGGTGGAGCATCACATACAGCGGGACCACCAAAATGGTTGTCCACGTGGGAAAATCACCCCACTGTGCCACGAACGCCAAAATGAGGGCCACGCCGGCGGGCAGCAGATTATCGATCGCCGCGCGCAGCGTCTGAGAAAACACCAGCGACGCCCGAGGGAACGGGAACGCAGAAATCATCGCCTTCGAGCTGGAGATTAGCCCGTTGCCGGAGCCCAACATCGAGGTGAGCATCCGCATGAAAATCAGGCCAATGAACAGGTAGCCCACGAAGTTGTCCACGTCCCGCGCCGTCTTAAACAGCAGGCCGAACAACAGCCCATAAAATGCCACGTCCAGGATGGGGGAGACCACGAGCCACAGCTTCCACAGGCGGTAATCACGGGTCGAGCGCAACGCCTTCGAGCGCGCCTCTGCCCCGATGAAGAACCGGCGCCCCCACAGCTCCTTGATGTAGCCACCGAGGCTGGGACGTGGGTTCAGCGGGACCAAGTCACCTTTGGACACTACTTGCACACGTGACGTGGACTCCCCTAGTTTTCCCGAAAGCTCTTTGAGAAAACCGACGCTGTAGGACTTCGCCCCTTCTCTATGTCGGCTCATGTCATTGACCATCCTGTCCGATCGTCTCCCACAGCGAGGGAAGAACAATACTCATCGTAGCTTTCCCATCATATCGACAAGTGCCTGCCGGATTGAGTTGGCGTCCCCAACCGACGACCGGAAATCGAGTACTTGTGCCGACAACGGGGAGCCTGGCGTGACGATGCCCCACACCGGGACCCCCGAACCCGCATAGTCGGAGTACTTCGACGGCAGGAAAGGATTGACCGTAAAAGACCCCGGCTGCAACGTCATGTCATTGACCAACAAGACGTCGAGTTTGTGGGTGATGGCCAAAAACTCCAGGTACGGCACGTAGTCATTGACGCGCAGGCCGAAGGCAGGCGCGTTACTTGCCGCAAAGGCGCGCAGCGTCCGCGGATCATCACAAAAGACATGGAACTCCAGCTTTTCCTGCAGGTGCTGCGGCAGGTCCATCGCCGCATCCAGAATCGGGCCGAGGCCCCGGTCACGGTAGAAGCTGCCAAAGTAGCCGATGTTTAGCTTCTTTCCATCCGTCTGGTACGTGCTCATGCCGCGATACAGGTGCTTCGGCGGCGTCGGCTGCGGGCGCACCACACTCTTTGCCTCCGCGGTGCACCGAATCGGTGCCGGGTACTGCGAGAGCATGACGTGGCGCTGATTCTCATTGGTGAACAGCAACTTATCGGCCAGCAGAATGGTTACCGCCTCGGTCAGATCGAAATGCGATGCAATCTCCAGCTCTGCCCCACCCAGCCGCTTGAGCGCCCGGGTGAGCTTCCACGCCGCCGGGCCAGGAGTGAGCTTGCCCCGGCGCGGCTGACCATCAGCACCAACCCGGAGCGGGTCAGAGAACTCTGCCTCCCACCGCAGCTGCGGATAGGCCAGTTTGATAAGCGCGCCAGCTACATGCGAGCCTGACCACAAGGCCCGTGTGTAGAGGACGGAGTACTCGCTTCCTTTTTTCTGGAGTTTGCGTGCCGCGCGCAGGGCGTCACGCCCAAATTGTGCGATGAGTGGCCAGGCAGAAAAGGAGCATTCAGTTCTAAGCTGCACGTGCTCACCGATGACCGGTTCGACCATGAGGTAGGTCGACTCATCCCGCTTGCGAATGCGCCGCATGTCCGCGGAGATCACGTCCACCTGCACGCCGTCGCTGGCCAGCGTCTTGGCCATCACGTTGGCTGCAGGGTCAGCAAAAGGCGGGAAGCAATACGACACCACGAGCTTCTTCGAGCGCTGCGGCCGCAGGTCACTCCAAGGCAACCCAGCAACGCCCAAGTCGACCGCGCAGGCAATTGCGTCCTCAACCTGGTCGCGTGCGCCAGAGAGGTAGTCACGGACAAAGGTAAATTGCGCGTCCTCGAGGTTTTTCAGCGCCGGGCGGGAGGATTCATCGACGCGAAGGGCTCGAATCTTGGCAATGCACTGCAGCCTTTCCACCACAGAGAACTGAAAGCTCGCTTTCTGGCGGGAGACGGACCCCTGCCGCACCGACCGCAGGTACGCGGCGTCATGAGCGTCAGCCGGGACGGTGAACGCGAAGTGCGGAATGGTCAGCAACTGGGCGAAGAAGGCCACGTCCTCGCCCGACTTGAGCTCTTCATCGAAGCGGTACCGCGTGGCGATGTGGCTCGGGAGGATCTTGCACGCATTAAAGCCCAAGGCCCACGGGATGACGCGGGCTAATTGCGTGCGGCCGGCGCCCTGCGAAATCCGCGCCGACAGCGCGCTTTCGTGGTGGCGTCCGTCTTCCCCGATGTCGCGAATGGGAAGCAGGACGGCCTCCTGCGGCTTGCTCAGGCGAAAGCCCATGGCCAGAAACTCCGGTTCGAGGGCGTCGTCATCATCGACGAACGTGAGGTATTCACGCGTCACGCTGGCCAACCCCACGTTGCGCGCATGCGCCGCACCCACACCGGTGGTGTTAATAATGCGCAGGTCATAGTCCGTGGTCAGCCCGCGCAGGTAGGCCGCGCTGCTGTCATCCGGCCCGTTGAGAACCACGATCACCTCAAACAGGCGCGGGTCGAGGGATTGCTGATTCAGGCACTCGATCAGCCGCGGAAGCCTGGCTCTTCCTGCAAAGCTGGGGACGATGACCGAGATCCCCACGGTGTATTTCTCACTCATGCGCACCCTACTTCATCCGGGCCAAAAGCTTGTACAAACGAATAATCACGCCTTGGGGCAGATACCTTTTCACGGGCTTGACCACCAGAATCACTCTGTCCAGGAGGGCGGACAGTACCGACGGCGTCGACAGCTCCGGCAAGGCATCGGCCCCCGCATCACGGTGTTCCACGCACTGCAGCGCCGACAGCCCCAGGCTGACGTCCGCCGCGCTGCGCAGGTGGCCCGCCCCGTCCGCGGACTCCACCACGCGTGTTGGCAGCACCCACATCTTGACCCAGCCGGGCTCACACTTCACCGCCCCGGCCGTCAGGCTGTCTGGCCCGCGCAGGAAATTCGAGGCCCGCTCCGGCGCGCTATCAGGACCAAGCGATGCCCAGTAAAACACCTTGGGCACGGTCTGCACCGACGATTCCCCGTGGGCGCTGATGAAGTCCCACACCGTTTCTGCGGGATAGTCCACAAAAATCACGGAATCATAGGAGCTCAGAGTCCCCGTCGGGTCAGTAGCAAAAACGACGTTGCGGCCCAGGTCCCCCATGCTGACCACTGCCGCTGAATCAACGACAACGCACACGGCGTCCTGGGGGCTATGCCCGGGATAAGGCTTATCGGCAAAGAGCATGTGTGACCTACCAGCGATTATCTACGGTTGACGGGACGCGGCGCGCCCTAGGACATCGAGCAGAGTCTGCGGTGCATGCTTATCGCGCTGCTCCTTGACCCACTGCCGGCCGTCCTCAGATACCTGCAACTTGGTGCGGTCCTCCGCGAGGGATTTCCAAAGCCGCGCTAGCTCCTCAGGGCGCTCGGGCGGAACAACGTCTCCTGCCTCAAGCTGGGTAATCAACTCCGCAGCTTCACCGCTTAACACGCCACTGATGTGAATCCCCAGCTCCATCAGCTCAAAGGTCTTGGACGGCACCGTCCAATCCAGCGGCTTCCAGTCAGTCAGGTGCACCATCGCGGTGTCAGCCCAGGAATAGTAGTTTTCCAGCTCACCAGCGGGAATACGGTGATGGAAGTCCACGTCCAGACCAAGCTGGGCGGCCTTGTCCCGCAACATCGTCCACGACACCCCGTCACCGACGAAACGCAGCTTAACCTTCACGCCCATCTCCTGCGCCAGGTGCGCGGCTACCAAGGCATTTTCCAACCGCTGGGCGCGCCCAAATGTACCGGCGTACAAAACGTTGAGCCCATCG
The DNA here is from genome assembly GCA_019114925.1 of Candidatus Corynebacterium faecipullorum. Classification (GTDB taxonomy): domain Bacteria; phylum Actinomycetota; class Actinomycetes; order Mycobacteriales; family Mycobacteriaceae; genus Corynebacterium; species Corynebacterium faecipullorum. Next base: position 5,338 of record DXEO01000225.1, read on the forward strand.
TGCTCTCGCGCTTTCGGCGGCTGGGTGTCCAGCGGCGTCCGCGGCGGGAAGACATTCCTGATGGTGACCACGTCTCGGGTGCGCTTGCCAGTTGAGCCTTTCTCTTGCTGGCGCAGTTGCAGGGCAAGCTGCTCAGAGGTGGTCAGCACGGCGGAGGCATGTTTGAGTGCTGAGGTCACCGCACGCCCAGTCACGGCTGTCACTGCCTGCAAGGGCCCGCGCCGGAGCAGTTTTTCCCGCAGCGACCGTCGGCCCGTGGCCGCATTCCAGTTCCGGTTTTCGTGCAACAGCTCCGGCCACGCGTCACGCAAGTCGATGGCGTAGGGAACCCGCTTCAACCGCGCTATGAGCTGGGTGACGGTAGCTGTGGGCAGGGCTGGAACCGTGCCAATGACCACATCGGGACGTAGTTTCCCCGCCTCCGACCAAGGGCTGAGTGATACCGCCAACATCGAGGCAGCCACCACTGCTTGGTTGAGCACGCGCTGCGTCAAGGACGAACCTGCTGGAAAATAACCGCTGCGGATGATGCGTTCCTGCGACGGCCCCGTCTCCGTGGTGCGGTGCGAGCGCAACGCGGCCGTTGCCAGCCACCGCGAGATGGGAATCTTGCGCTCATAGTGTGGGGGCGGTGCAATCACGGACACCTCATGGCCAGCATCGACAAGAATTTTAGTCAGCCACATCCACCTCCGCTGCGGCACCCCATTTTCGGGATACCAATACTGCGACACGATGAGAATTTTCACAGATCGACTAGGCTCCTTCGCACTGACCACCGTTTCGGTTTCCGTCCATCATACTACTTCGACGCGCTAAATTCCCCACCAGCCCCGCGCCCTTTCCGGCACCCGCACGCCTTTATCAGCGGGAGGCCAGCCGCCGGATACGGCGATATAACAGCCGAAGTTTTGCCAGAGCCCATTCGGCGCGTTGTTGCCCAAGCACGCGGGTAGCCACGGCGCGAATCGAGTCCCGGCGGTCAACGAGGAGATCGTGGACTCGGTCCTGAACGCGCAGCGGGGTGTGGTCCACCAGCGCGGCGAACCGCGCGGCACCGACTGGGTGGAACGCAGCATCAGCAGCCACGCTGACCGTCTCCAGCGACACCTTCTGCGCCTTGGGCTCCAGCCCCTTGACGCAAAAGCCCTGCAGCGACTGCCCCTGTTCAAGGTGCAGGCTCACTACAACGCGCGACTGCCCCTCCTTCACCGGCATAAGGTGGCAGTGCCCAATGCGCCCGCGCTTAATAGATTTGAGGCCCGCCACCGCCTGGTGTCGAGGAAGCTTTCGCCCCTGCGCATCCACCACGAGCAGGTACACGACGAAGTGCTCCGGCCCGATGGGTTCCTCACTGTTCAATGACAACACGATCGTGACATCTGCTACCCCTCGCGCTCCCTGCTCTGCGAGTGCAAAGCCGACCCCCTCGCCCACTGCCTCACCGACGGCAAATTCCTGTGCGCCCTGGTCTATCCTTGCCGCGACCGTCGGAAATGCAGAGGCCAACTGGTCATAGTCATGCAGCGGCGGGTTCTTTCCCGTCTCGTGCAGCAAACGCTCCAGGACCGAGCCATCCTGGTACCGCATGGCATTGTCCTGCCCATCATGCAGGGACCGGAGATAGCTGACGTGGCGGGCATCAAGAATCACCGGCGAATACCGGTCCGTGAGATCGTGCGGGCCCCCTTTGGGCGCACGGATGTTTTTCTCAGCGTCAATCGAGCACAGCGCCATCAACCCCATGGAGTTCATCGGCACATGCGCCAGGCGGAAGTTACTGAAGTGCGTGCCGTCAAAGATCGCCTCAACCCCTAAGGGGAAGCTCACAAACATCCCCACGAACGGTTCCGCAAGGTAGGGCTGCGCCGCATCGAAGAAGCCCGTTGCCAGCATGTCATCATCATCCAGCCGGTAGGAACCATAGACCCCAGTGTGACCGCTAGCCCTGATGACCGCCTGCGGGGTGTCCCACGCCTGCTCGCCGTCCTTGCGCTCATCGAGCCACAGGAAGTCATACTGCTGCCCCGCCTCCTCCAGCCGGGACTTCCAGCGCTGCGGAAGGGACTCCGAAAAGGAGACGATGTGGGTGACCTCATGCCCGCGCGCCGCCTGCGCCAGCAGCGGAACCGTGTGCTCAATGAAGTGGTTCGTGCGAAACTCCATGCGCTGCGGGTCGTAGAGGTAAGCGCGGTAGTCCGCCTCGGACGATAATTTTTTCCCGTTGCTCGCCCGCCAGGAACCAGACTGTGGAACAAACAGACTAAACCGTGTCTGTCCAATAAACAATGTCTTTCCTTCCTGCTGCCGCCATCCCTGTGAAGCCTAGACCAGAGCAATCACTGCCGCGCGCAACACCGCCGACTCACCGCAAAAATCCACTCTTTCCAGCAGATTTGCTTCATCCTCGCCCAAGCTTATATAGTTATATCTCGTTGCACAGAGCACCGAAGCAATTCGGACTCACTGCACAAGATAATCCTCCATAGCTCAGTTGGCAGAGCATTCGACTGTTAATCGAAGGGTCACTGGTTCGAGCCCAGTTGGAGGAGCAGGAAATCACCCCGCTACCAGCGATATTGGTACCGGGGTGATTCGTTTATGGATAGGCGCCGGGCACGGTTAAAGCACCAATTGATTCAAACGCAATAAAAGCCGTACATTCAATCTGAGTTCGGCAAACACGGGGCTCCACAATTCCTCGCCCACTCAACCCCACTGGAGTCAATCTGCAGGCGAGAGTTTTTCGATTGATGAGCTTAATCGACGATCCCAAAACGCGCGAGCGTCCCATGGAGCGCTCGCACCTCCTTGAATTCCCGGCGAGATAAAGAGACTTTACGCCAACAGCGACCAACCGGTTTATACGCTAGTTTTCTTCAAAGACTATTTCGTCGAACCGCGGAATGCGTTCGTCTTCAGCTCCGGTCCCCGGAGAAAAATTTTCGGCCCGCTCCCCCAGTCCCAGCAGTGCTCCAATAGCGGCTACTGAGCGCTCAGCGCCTTTACCGTCACCATATGGATTCACGGCATTAGCCATTGCTTCAAATGCCGCTTTGTCGTCGAGGAGCAGTTTCGCTTCAGCAACGATGAGAGACCGGTTGGTGCCAACCAACTTAACGGTACCGGCAACTACAGCTTCTGGACGCTCGGTGTTTTGGCGCATAACCAACACTGGCTTACCCAGTGAAGGCGCTTCTTCCTGGACTCCACCGGAGTCGGTAAGAATGATGGTTGCACGGCCCTGCAGCTTAGTGAACTGATCATATGGAAGCGGATCAGTAATAATAACGTTCTCGAGATTCTCGACCTCTGGAAGGACCGCTTGACGCACTGCAGGGTTCAGGTGCAGCGGAAGTGCGAAGTAGATGTCTGGGTACTCGGATGCAAGGTCTTGAACCGCGCCACCGATTTCCTTCATGGCGTCTAAATTTTCACGACGGTGGGTCGTTACTACGACCATCCGCTTATCGGATGCAGCGGCCTCCTGAAGCTTTGGATCTGCGAAGGTGGTGTCCCAGCTTGCAGCCTCAAGCAATGCATCAATCACTGTGTTACCGGTGACAACAATGTCTTTGGAGCGGAAGTTTTCAATGCGAAGATTCTCAAGAGAACCTTCGGTAGGTGCTAGATGTAGCGAAGCAACCTGGCCGATGATTTTACGGTTAGCTTCCTCAGGGAATGGGGAGAAGATATCTCCAGTACGAAGGCCAGCTTCAAGGTGGACAATCTTTACACCGCGGTGAAATCCTGCCATTGCTGCTGCCATAGCTGTCGATGTATCACCTTGGGAGATGATCACATCAGGCTCAACCTCAGAAATGATTTCATCCAGACCAGCCAATGCACGGGAAACAATCTCATTGAGTCCCTGCCCTGGTTTCATGAGCCCAAGGTCGTATGCAGGCTTAATACCAAACATGGTGTTGACCTGCTCCAGCATTTCCTTGTGCTGGCCGGTAGATACTGCGATCGATTCAAAGCGATCATCAGCCTTAAGTGCCTTGATGACAGGGGCAACCTTAATTGCTTCCGGACGGGTACCGTACACCGTCATAATCTTTGGCTTGCTCATTTTTCTCCCCACTAATCAATTTGGAAACTAAAACTATTCAACCATGCATTCCCGACAGAGAACTGATCTAAGATTCCAAACCTTCATTTCGAATTGGCAGAGTATTACCGAAATCCTACAAGGTGGTGCAGATTTTCACCCGACAACTGTTTTCAGACAGCACAAATTCGCCCGATTATATTCGGGATTTCGTGTAAGAATTTAGAACTTATGGTGCATCGAAAAGCGAATTGCTTCTAAGCCTACTGCGGCTTTTGACTGGAGAGCATCTCCACGTTCTCCGTTTGCTTCGGAGCTCGCT
>DXEO01000226.1 GCA_019114925.1 Candidatus Corynebacterium faecipullorum
ACGCCGGCCGGATACAGTCCGGACTCGGCGCAGGCGCGCCACATCCACGAGCCCGCCGGGATAAATGATGGCGCCGTCGTTGAGGGGCAGGGGCTCCCCGCCCCAGACACGACAAAGGCCCGCCGCCCCACGATGGATGCGGGTGGCGGGCCTTCCTTGCGGCTACGCGGGAAACCTTGTGGCTGCGCGAGAAACGTAGGTTTCCCGCGCGCACTTGCTAGTGCGCGTGCGCGTGGCCGGCCTGAGCCGACTCTTCCTCGGCGGGCTTCTCCACGACGGAGGCCTCGGTGGTGAGCACCATGCGGGCCACGGAGGCAGCGTTAACCACGGCGGAGTGGGTGACCTTCACCGGGTCGATGATGCCCTGCTCCAGCAGGTTGCCGTACTCCAGGGTGGCAGCGTTGAAGCCTTCACCGTTGGCCTGCTCGGCAACGCGGGCGACGACGACGGAACCATCCAGGCCAGCGTTCTCAGCGATCCAGTAGGCCGGGCGGGTCAGCGCGCGAGCTACGGCCAGCACGCCAACCTTGGCCTCGCCCTCGAAGCCCTCAGCGAAGGCTTCGAGCTCCTGGGAAATCTGAACCAGTGCGGAGCCGCCGCCGGCGATAACGCCTTCCTCAACGGCTGCGCGGGCAGCGTTGATGGCGTCCTCGACGCGCAGCTTACGCTCGTTGACTTCGGTCTCGGTAGCGGCACCGACGCGGATGACGGCAACACCACCAGATAGCTTGGCCAGACGCTCCTCGAGCTTCTCCTTATCCCAGGTGGAGTCGGTGCGCTCGATCTCGCGGCGGATCTGCTCGCGACGCTCCTCGACGGCCTCAGCGGTACCTGCACCATCCACAATCACGGTGTCCTCCTTAGACACGGTGACGCGGCGTGCGGAACCGAGAACCTCCGGGCCAACCTCCTTGAGGTTGATGCCAACCTCAGGGTCGACGACGGTCGCACCGGTAACCACAGCCAGGTCATCCATGAAGCCCTTGCGGCGCTCGCCGAAGTACGGGGACTTCACGGCGGCAACCTTGAGGACCTTACGGATGGAGTTCACGACGAGTGCCTGCAGCGGCTCGCCCTCGATGTCTTCAGCAATGATGAGCGTCGGGCGCGAGGATTCCGCGATCTTCTCCAGCAGCGGCAGGAAGTCCGGCAGGGAGGAGATCTTGTTGCGGACGAGGAGAATGGCGGCGTCGTCCAGCACGGCGTTGTAGGTCTCCTCCTCCGTTGCAAAGTACGGGGAGAGGTAGCCCTTGTCGAAGGAAATACCCTCGGTCACGTCCACGGTGGACTCGATGGTCTGGGATTCCTCGACGGTCACGACGCCGTCTTTCCCCACCTTGTCCATCGCGCCAGCAACCATCTCGCCGACCTCCGCATCGCGGGAGGAAACGGTAGCAACCTGGGAGATCTCCGCGGAGGAGTTCACCGGGGTGGCGCGCTTCTTGAGCTCCTCGACGACCTTCTCAGCGGCCGCGGCGATGCCCTTGTTGAGCTCCACCGGGTTAGCGCCGGCGGCAACGTTACGCAGCCCCTCAAAGACGAGCGCCTGGGCCAGCAAGGTGGCGGTAGTGGTGCCGTCACCGGCAATGTCGTTGGTCTTGACGGCCACGGACTTCACCAGCTGGGCGCCGAGGTTCTCAAAAGGATCGTCGAGGTCAATGTCGCGGGCGATGGTGACGCCGTCATTCGTGACGGTCGGGCCACCAAAGGCCTTGGACAGCACGACGTTGCGGCCGCGGGGGCCGAGGGTGACCTTGACGGCGTCGGCCAGCGTGTCGACACCATGCTGAATGCCCTCACGGGCCTCCTGATCAAATGCAATCAGCTTTGGCATAGGGTAAATCGCCTACTTTTTACTTCTCGATGACAGCGAGCAGGTCGCGAGCGGAGAGCAGGAGGTACTCCTGGCCGTCGTACTTCAGCTCGGTGCCGCCGTACTTGGAGAAGATGACGGTGTCGCCCTCGTTAACGCCAACCGGGATAACCTCGCCCTTGTCGTTGGTGCGGCCCGGACCGACGGCTACGACGGTAGCCTCCTGCGGCTTCTCCTTCGCGGAGTCCGGGATCACCAGACCGGACGCGGTGGTGGTTTCAGCTTCCACGATCTGAACGAGGACCTTGTCCTCCAGCGGCTTGATGTTTGCCATGATGATTTCCTCCAAAGTGTTCCTAGTGCGCGTCCACGTGGACGCGCGCGTGCCGGTTGTGAGTAACCCAGCACAGCCGTCGTCGCGGGTGAACAACTGTGGGTCAAAACAACCTACCTAGCACTCTACCCTCGCGACTGCTAACCCTCAACGTTGTAGGCCGCTAAACCGTTCGCCCTGCGCGAACGACACTCCAAACACGGGAAATACCTCTTTCGAGCAGGCTGGTCTTTCCACCATGGCCCCAACAGAGCGATGCTCTCACGCGCGCGAGAGTTATCACGATTCCCGCCACTGCCTGGAATCTTGCGGGTCTCGAAAACCACAAAAGACGCTCGGGCCCATTCGGGCCGTCGCGTCCTTGAGTGCTTGGTGGGTGCGCGAGCGCGCTCACAAGTCTTCTTGCCGGTTTGAGGCAACCTGCCGGTTTCGGGGCGTCCTGCCGGTTTGAGGCAGCCTGCGGGTTTAGAGGCTGCCTGTCAGATCTAGACCTGCCTATCAGAGTTGATGACGGCTGCGCGCCAGAGGTTGTATTCCTCCGGGTTGTCCTCGCGGTAGTTCTTCACCGCGCGGATGCCGTGCTCCACAGCCTCGACGACCTCATCGATGTTCTTATCGTCACCGTCGGCAGCGACAAAGATAACCGGACCACAAATGGAGCGGATCGGATCCTGCAGGAAAGCGGAGTTGCCGGTAGCTGCAGCGTTCCGAGCCAGGGAGGCCACCGGGTTTGGGTCGGCGTCGTCGGCCTTCGCGTTCGGGTTAAACAACGCCGCGTAGGTCTGGCCATCATCCTGGAAGGCCACGGAAACGCGATCCTCGGTGGCTCCACCGAGGAATTGATTTGCCTGTTCGAGCTCAAACTCGATGATGCGGCGGGACAGATCAGGGTTAACGAGGAATCCAGTGGTCATAACGGTGTGAGCTCCTTGTGCGTGAGCCGGACGATTATCGGTCATCACACTACCGGCACCCTGGGGGGTCCGCATCCGCTAGAGCGCCCCCACAAGAACGCATCCACGAGCGTGTGGTGGGCGACCCGCATCTCAACCTCGACAGCACAGAGCGCGATAGGAATCCGCTAGCGTGCGGCGACGAGCGGAACTTCCACCTCAAGCTGAGTATCGGTTCCGCACGCCAGGCCGGAGGGCTCTGCGCCCTCATGAATGAGCTGGGCGGCCACCGCCGCGATCATCACGCCGTTGTCGGTGCACAGCTTGAAGCGCGGCACGCGCAGCTCAATGCCCGCAGATTCGCAGCGCTTCGCCGCCAGCGCGCGCAGCCGCGAGTTAGCCGCCACACCACCGCCAAGCAGTAGCACCTTAGCGCCGGTGTCCTGGCAGGCTCGCACGGCCTTGGCGGTGAGCACATCCGCCACCGCCTCCTGGAAGGAAGCGCACAGGTCCTCAACCTGGACCGTGGCGCCCTCACGCTCGGCCTTTTCCACGTGGCGCGCCACCGCAGTCTTAAGCCCCGAAAAGGAGAAGTTGTGGCGGTTGGGCCCGCGCAAATCCTCCGCCTTGGACAAACCACGCGGCAGGTCAATGGTGGGTTTGCCTTGGGCAGCCAGCTTATCGATGACCGGCCCTCCCGGATACCCCAAGCCCAGGAGACGGGAGACTTTGTCGTAGGCTTCGCCGGCGGCGTCGTCAAGCGTGGTGCCCAGCTCCTTCATAGGTTTGCCCACGGCCTCCACCTCAAGCAGCTGCGTGTGGCCGCCGGAGACGAGCAGGGCCACCGAGTGCGGCAGCTCCTCGCCCTCCAGGTTGGCCACCGCGACGTGCCCACCGAGGTGGTTGACGCCGTAGAAGGGCACGCCCCACGCGGAGGCAAAGGCCTTGGCGGCCGACGCCCCCACGAGGAGTGCGCCGGCCAGGCCCGGGCCCACGGTGGCGGCCACTGCATCAGGCTTCTCGACGCCCGCCTCCTCCAACGCCGCCTTCATCACCTGCGGCATGGCTTCGAGGTGGGCGCGGGAAGCGATCTCCGGAACCACGCCGCCGAAGCGCGCGTGCTGCTCCATGGAGGAGGCGACGACATCGGCGCGGATCTCCATGTGGCCGTTATCAGACAGCTCGATGATGCCCACGCCGGTTTCGTCGCAGGAGGACTCGATGCCGAGGATTAACATCTTTCACTCTTTCGTGGTCGGTACATGGTGTGGGCGTCCGCGCCGGAGGGTTGATAGTAGTTGCGGCGCAGGCCGTTGATGACAAAATCATAGGCCTCGTAGAGGCGGATGGCCGGATCGTTGCCTACGCGGACTTCGAGGAAGATGGGAGCGTCGTGGGAATCTGCAAGCTCGACGATGGCGTCCATCATCAGCCGCGCGATGCCCTGCCGTTGGGCCGCTGGGTCGACGCCGATGGTGCGGATTTCGAACTCTGGCCAGGCAGCGGGGCCCATCCGCCCCACGCCGGCATAACCGAGAACTTCCGCGCGGTTGTCATTGTGGTCGTCGCGGTTGACGCTTGCGTCAACCGCCCAGTACGTAGTGTGGCCCGCCGCAATTTCCTGTTCGAAGGCTCGCGCCGGCCAGGGGCTTTCGCCGGGGAAAAGGACTTTCTCCAGCTCAGCGCAGCGCGGCGCGTCCGCAGACGTCAGTGGCCGCAGCCTCATGATGCCGGTGTCTCCTCGATGCCGCCGACCAATGCAGCCGAGCGCGGCTTGGCCTGTGGTTCCACGGCGTCGGGGCGGCGAAGGTACAGCGGGACGAGCGGTTCAGGTTCGGCGGACAGATCGGCGCAGGCAACCAAACCCGCGGCGCGCGGTGTGGCCCACTCGCGGGGAAGGTCAGCGATGCCCTCGGGCAAACGCGGGGCGATGGACTCTGGGAACACTAGGCGCGCGGTCTCCGGGCTCGCGAGTCCGGCGGCGCTGAGGCCAAGGGTCTCCGGCTTCGATACGTTCGGGCCGCTGCGGCGCTCCCCATCGTTGTAGGCAGCCCAGTAGACCTCCTTGCGGCGGGCATCGATGGCCACCAGCCACTCCCCCGCGCGCCCGTGCGCGATGGCGTCCAAGGTGCACACGCCATGTACCGGCAGGTTAAGGGCCACTCCCAGGGCGGACGCGGTAGCCATGCCCACGCGCAGGCCGGTAAACGGCCCGGGCCCCGTGCCGACGACGATGGCGGAGAGATCTGGGTAGGTCAGGGAGGCGTCGGCAAGCAGCTTTTCAATGGTAGGGATGAGCCGCTCGTTGTGGGCGCGCGTACCGCTGATGACGCGGTCGACGCTCTCCCCGGTGTCGGTATCAACGATGCCCGTGACCAGATCCGTGGTGGCGGTATCGAGTGCGAGGACCTTCATTAGCCTGCGAGGTGCCAGTCGGTCTCAACGTAGTCAGGGTTGTTCTTCCCCAATTTCTCCACGTATTCCGGGGTATCGCGCATAAACTGCAGCGGCTGACCCTGCTGGAACGGCAACAGCGGCGGGATATTCTGGCTAGCAGCTTCCGGCGACTTCAGCTGCTGCAGGAAACCATCGCAAAGGTCCACCTTCGCGCGCGACAGCTTCTCTGCCTTGAATTCACCGTTCTGCGAGCCCAGCAAGATGTAGTTCACATCCTCAGGCACGGCCCCATCGGCAAAGTCAATGTTGAGGTTCCCTGTCTCCACGCCGGCTTGCTTGAGCTGCTCTTCAGTTGCGCCCGGGCAGACCGCAGCGGCTGCACCCCACTCCTGGCCGTATACATCCTGCGGGATGAACATAGCGAAGTCCAGGTGCTTCGGGAACGTGTTTAGGGACTGGGCCACGGTCGACGGTTCCTTCGTCTCCGCGTCTGCAGTCCGGACCATCGGCAGCACGATGAGGGCGGCAAGGAATACGGCGAAGCCGCCGATGACGACGGTCGTGATGAATTGCCCGATTTTATTCATGGGGATGTGCTCCTAATAATAGGGAGTTCAGTACGGGGATATCCTACGCGACCGCCCTACCGCGGCCCTGACCGGCCCTTCCGGTGCCGAAAAGGGATCAAACGATCAGCAGTGCCAGGACCTGACACATGAGGATCTTGCCGATCATCGCCGTGGGGTACACGGTGGCATAGCCTCGCTCTGCCAGCTGGGTGCCGGTCTGGGGGTTGAGGTAGGCCATGATCGCCGGGTTCGTGGTCATACCCGCGGCGATGCCCATCGACTCATCAAACTTCAGGCGCAGCACCAACATGGATACCGCGACGATGCCGATGGCGGAGACCAGCGTCAGCACAATGCCCACGCCCATGTACTTCAGGGAGGTCGGATCCGACAAGGCATCACGGAACTGGCCGCCTGCCGACGTACCCACGCCCGCCAGGAACAAGGTCAAGCCCAGCGTGGAGATTGTCTGCTTGGCGTGGAAAGGAAGCTGCCAGTTAATCGGGCCCGAGCGGCCCAGCGCGCCCAAGATGAGGCCGACGACGATGGGGCCGCCACCGAAGCCGAAGGAGAGCGTCGTGCCCCCCGGCAACGGAATCGGGATAGCGCCGAAGAGCAGACCAATGAAGAGGCCGAGGGCAAAGGGGAAAAGATCGACGTTGCCGAGTTTAGTTTCGGAGTCGCCGAGGAAACGGCGGACGTCATCAAGCCTGCCCGGTGCGGTGATAACGCGCACGCGGTCCGAGTAGTGCAGGACGGTTTCCTCGTTCGGCACCACGTCCGAGTCGCCCCGGCGCACGCGCGCGATGAGGAAGCCTTCCTTGACCGTGTCCAAGTCCTTGAGCTGATAACCCGCCACGCGCGGGCTGGACACGGTCAGGCGGCGGTAGACCAGGCCATCTTCCTCGTGGAGGTTGAGGTGGATCTCCTCACCCAGCTGGGAAATCGCGCTATCCAGCGCTGGTGCCGTGCCGTTGAGCAAGAGCTCCATGCCGGCGCGCAGCGGCAACTCCGGGTAGGCCAGGTTGTGGTTGTGGGGATTGTTCACGTGGCGGGTAGCGATGACGCGCTCGCCGGTTACTTCCTGCAGCTCCCCTACCGTTGCGTCGAAGTCGCGGGTCAGACGCACCGCCCGCCACTCCAGCGGTTCCGCAATCATGCCCTCGGCCCGGGCGTCCTCAACGTGGTTCACGCGCAGCATCTTCGCCCCGATGGCGGCAACCAGAATGGTGCCGATGATGCAGCCAGGGTAGGCCAAGGAATAGCCCACCACCGGGGTGCTATCGCCACCCAAGGCCTCAACGACCGCAGCCATACCCGGCGTCGAGCTCACTGAGCCCGCAAGAGTACCGACGCTGATCGCAGGGTCCAGATCATAGAGGCGCATCGCCAGGGTTGTCAGCCCCGCCAGAACGAAGAAGAAGAGGATGACCACCATGGACATCTTCCAACCTCGCCGGCGGAAATCTTCGAAGAAGCTGCGGCCGAAGTTCAGGCCGATGACATAAACGAAGATAGCCAATCCAAATTGATAGACGAACGCTGGGACCACGATGTCCGGGTTCGCCGCGGACAGGCCCAAGGCCACGAACATCGCCGCGGCGGCGCCGAGCGAGATGCCGAAGACATTAATCTTGCCAACGGCTAGTCCCACCGCCATGATGAGAAAGAGCGTCAGCAAGGGCTGTTCAGCAAGAAAAGCCAGCACGTTAATTCACCCGTTTCCATGTAAATACGCGGACGTCATCATCCGAATCGCGGTTGATTCTCACGGCAAGGTACGCGTCAGAAAGCCGCTCCATGAAGCCCCCGCCCCACTCGGCGACGACGACAGCATCCTCTATTTCGGTGTCCAAGTCTAGACTGTCCAGCTCCCCCAACGGATCTTCAGAATGGTCGAGGAGGCGGTAGGCATCCACGTGCACCAATGTCGGCCCGCCCACGCGGGAAGGGTGCTCGCGCGCGATGACGAAGGTCGGCGAAGTTACCCGCCCCTTCACCTGCATCCCGCGGGCAATGCCCTGCGTGAAGGTGGTTTTCCCGGCGCCTAAGGGGCCGTCGAGGATGACCAGGTCCCCGGCCTCCAGAGCCGCGCCTAAGTCCTCGCCGAGGGCCCAGGCATCCTCTGGCGTGGCGGCCTCACGGCGTCCTTCTTGTGGAAAATCACTGCGCATCGCTAGCTCCTTCGCGGTATGTACGCTCGGTGCGCCCGGTGGGGCGACACAACACTTCATAGTTGATAGTCCCGGCTGCCTCAGCCAAATCTGTAGCGCTCATACCGCCGCGCCCAAAGATAACGGCGGTGTCCCCGGCGCGCACTCCGTGAGGGTTCGCGCCAAGGTCGACGACGATCTGGTCCATGCAGACCCTGCCCACCTGCGGGTAGAGCTCACCGCCAATGCCTACCTGCAGCGCCCCTTGAAAAGCACGCGGTAGACCATCGGCATAACCCACGCTGACGGTGGCGAGCTGACGGTCACTCTCCGCGGTCCAGGTCAGGCCATAACATGTGGACTCCCCCGCCGATATCGGCTTCACTGCGACGACGGATGCCTCCCACGTCATGGCGGGTTTCAGCCCATGGTCACGCCCGGCGACTGGTTCGAGTCCATAGAGGGCCAGCCCGACGCGCGCCTGCTCGAAACGAGCTGAGGGGCGAGTCAAGGCAGCGGGCGAGTTAGCCAGGTGGTTCAGCGGACACTCCAGCCCCACGTCACGAGCCACCTTAAGGGCCTGGCGGAACTCCGATTCCTGATGATCATTGTGCGGGTGCTCCGGCTCATCAGCACAGGCGAAGTGGGACATGAGGCCTAGGACGGTGATGTGGGGGGCGTCGGCAAGCAGGCGGAAGGTTTCCTTCCACGCGTGCTTGTCGACGCCCGACCGGTGCATCCCCGTCTCCACCATCACGAAGACTTCGGTAGACGCTTCGGCAGCCTCGATGAGTGCTTGGGCGTGCGCCAGCGAAGGGATACCGATCTGGATTTCAGCGGCGAGGGCCGGGGCGAGGTCCTCCGTGGGCTCCCACAACCAGGCAGCGATGGGGAGCGAATCAATCACCTTCCGCAAGGCCACTGCCTCGGGCAAGGTAGCCACCCCGAAAGCATCTGCCCCAGCTTGCGCCATCACCGGGGCGCAGCGCTCGATGCCGTGGCCATAGGCATCCGCCTTGACCACGCACATGAGGCGGGCCGGGGCCACCGCCTCCTTCACGCGAGCAACATTGTGGGCAATAGCGTTGAGGTCAACGGTGGTTTTTAACATACCCACCATTGTGCCACTTGGTGTTACCGCGCTATTCGACGGTCACCGACTTCGCAAGGTTGCGCGGCTGATCCACGTCGTATCCCTTGGCGGTGGCTACACCGCAGGCGAAAATCTGCAGCGGAACGGTAGCCAGCAGCGGCTGCATCAGCGTCGGCGCCTGCGGGATGCGGATGATGTGGTTGGCGTAGGCCTCGACGGCCTCGTCCCCCTCCTCCGCGATGACGATGGTGATGGCACCGCGGGCGCGGATCTCCTGGATATTGGAGACGACCTTGGCGTGCAGGGAATCGCGGCCACGCGGGGAAGGCACGATGACGAAGACCGGCTGGCCTTCCTCGATGAGCGCGATCGGTCCGTGCTTGAGCTCGCCGGCGGCGAAACCTTCGGCATGCAGGTAGGCGATCTCCTTGAGCTTGAGCGCGCCCTCCAGCGCGACTGGGAAGCCGACGTGGCGGCCGAGGAAGAGCACTGACTTGGCGTTCTCCATAGCGTTGGCCAGATCGTAGACCTGCTTCTCGTTATCGATGACTGCCTGGACCTTATCCGGCATCGCACGCAGGTCATCCAAGACGGAGTTGACCTCATCGGAGAACATGTTGCCGCGCAGGCGCGCTAGGTAGAGGCCCAGCAGGTAGGTCGCGGTGATCTGCGCCAGGAAGGCCTTGGTGGAGGCCACGGCGATCTCCGGGCCAGCATGGGTGTACAAAGCGGCGTCGGACTCGCGCGGGATGGAGGAACCCTGGGTGTTGCAAATAGCAATCACCTTGGCGCCCTGCTGGCGGGCGTGGCGCACTGCCATGAGGGTATCCATGGTCTCACCCGATTGGGACAGGGCCACGACCAGGGTCTTCTCGTTGACGATCGGATCGCGGTAGCGGAACTCGTGGGCCAGCTCCACCTCGCACGGGATGCGGCACCAGTGCTCGATGGCGTAGCGCGCGACGTGGCCGGCATAAGCGGCGGTGCCGCAGGCGATGACGATGATCTTATCGATGGACTTGAGCACCGACTCCTCGATGCGGATCTCATCGAGGACCAAGTTGCCGGTCCCATCGAGGCGGCCCAGCAGGGTATCGCGCACGGCTGCTGGCTGATCGTGGATTTCCTTCTCCATGAAGGAGTTGAAGCCGCCCTTTTCGGCAGCAGCGGCATCCCACTTGATCTCGAAAGGCTTGCCCTGGGCGGGGTTGCCGTCATAGTCGGTAATCTCGATGTCATCCGCGGTGATGGTCACGACCTGGTCGTTGTCCATCTCCACGGCGGACTTGGTGTAGTCGATGAAGCCGGAAACATCCGAGCCCAGGAAATTCTCCCCCTCACCTAGGCCGATAACCAGCGGCGAATCGCGGCGTGCAGCCACGATGCGATCCGCCTGCTCGGCGTGAATAGCCAAGAGGGTGAACGCACCTTCCAGACGCTTGCCGGTCAACTGCATAGCCTTGGTGAGGTCACCGCCGGCTTCGTTGTGGAACACATCTGCCAGAAGGGTGGCGGCTACCTCGGTGTCGGTCTCGGAGACGAAGTTATGGCCCTTGCCCTCCAGCTCGCTCTTAAGCTCAGCAAAGTTCTCGATGATGCCGTTGTGCACGACGGCGAGCTTGCCGCCATCCACCACGTGTGGGTGGGCGTTCAGATCGGTTGGACCACCGTGGGTTGCCCAGCGGGTGTGCCCGATGCCCAGGACGGAATCCTTGAGTGGGCGCGCAGCGATTTCGGTTTCCAGCGCAGCGACCTTTCCAGCCTTTTTGCGCCAGGAGATCTCCCCATCGGCGTACATTGCAACGCCTGCTGAGTCATAGCCGCGATACTCCAGTCGGCGCAGGCCCTCCAGCACAACGTCTAATGCAAAGTACTCACGGCCATCGGTATTTCGGCCAATGTATCCAACGATTCCACACATGGGAAAAAATTTTACAGCATGATTTATCATGCGGAATTTCAAGGATCGCGTTTAATTCTCCCCCACCGTCTTATAGTGTCCACCGCTTTACCTACTCTTTGCTCTATTCTGTAAAGCGTGTCTGCGAATTTGAAGAAGCATCTCGGTACGTTGTCTAAGCGCGGCCCGCACCGCGTCCTCGTCGGGGACCTGTCCTATGCAGGGCTGGAAGGCAAGGTCTACACCCCAGCTGAGGGTAAAGGCCTGCCCGCCGCGGCATTTGCCCACGACTGGACGAAGAGCATTAAGGACTACCACGCCACCCTCCGCCACTTGGCCAGCTGGGGCATCGTGGTGGTTGCTCCCGATACGGAGACAGGTGTCTTTGCCAAGCACCGCAACTTGGCT
The DNA here is from genome assembly GCA_019114925.1 of Candidatus Corynebacterium faecipullorum. Taxonomy (GTDB): domain Bacteria; phylum Actinomycetota; class Actinomycetes; order Mycobacteriales; family Mycobacteriaceae; genus Corynebacterium; species Corynebacterium faecipullorum. The sequence goes on from DXEO01000226.1 coordinate 11,561, forward strand.
GCCGACCTCGAATCGGCTTTGCAGATTGCCGCTGGTGTCCGGTTGGGTGCCGGCAAGATTTCGGTGTCCCCCTCCAAGCTGGGTGTCTTTGGCCACGGCATGGGCGGCGGTGTAGCCACCTTGGCTGCTGTGGATAACCCAAAGGTTCGCGCCGTCGCGGCCCTCTACCCCGCCGATACTTCCCCATCCGCAGTTCAGGCTGCCCACGCTGTTAAGGCCCACGGCCTCGTTATCGGCGCAGGCCAGGATGATATCTTCCACGCCGGTAATCCCGCGAAGCTAGCCAACGCTTGGGGCGGCCCAGTGGCCTACCGTGAGATTGCTAAGGGCACCCAGTCCGGTTTCAGCGAGGATAAATTCTTCAAGTTGGCGCTTGGTTCCGGCTTCTTCCAAGGCTCCGCCGTTGAGACCGCCCGCGGCCTTGTGACCGGCTTCTTGCTGTCCACCCTGGCTGGCGAATCCAAGTATGACGCTTTTGCGGCTGCCGATGCCTCCGCGAAGGGCGTCGAGAGCTTCGTCGGCGAGGGCCTCACCAAGCGCGCAGGTTTCTAGCACGACAGGAAAGGTTTCGAGGAGCTCGCACCGCACGGCGCACATGTACTTCGGCTAAAGCAGGACGATCGTTTATTCGTCCTGCTTTAGCCTTTTTAAGCGGGGAACTTCAAGGAGAAGCCAGGCAACAAGTCCAATTCCTGGCAGAAGCAACTGCGCGGCCGTCCACAGTTTTATGTGGGCCATATCTCTGTCGCTTTTAATCTCAATGCCAAGCACGACGAAAGCCACCAAGAGGTACAGCATGGGAAGAACGCCCCACAAGACGTCATAAAGCCAAGGAACTGTCATGCGGCCTTCCCCAAACTTTGGGTTGATACGTGCAGCGGCTACTGACGCCACAGTAACACCTGGGGTTGCTGGCGCACGGAGGAGTTTCCCGGTTTCCGTGTCACCCGCGCCTGAGCACTGATTGCACTTGGCCGCGCGGGCGGCCTCGCCCCTGTCCCTGACTCTGACTGTGTGCCCCGCCCCTAGAAGCAGGGTTCCGCCGCTGCGCCTCCGCGTGCGTTTGGGCTTGGGCAGCACGCTGCGCAGACTTTTCTAGCTCATCCTGTGCTTTAGCCATGGCTTTCTCAAATTCCAGCAGCCGTGCGGCTGTGCGCTCGCGGAATCCGCGTGCGAACTCATCAAAATCATTGTGCGGCATTACCACTGCCCTGCCTTTCGTGCGTGTACGGAGGAGAATTCTGAACTTTCTTGCGGGGGCATTTCTGGCGTGGCCTCAGCCCCAGCGACTGGACCAGGCGCAGGCTCAGGTGCAGGTGCTGGCGCCGGGGCTGGTTGTGGCGCCGGTGCCTCCGCTGCCTGCATGTGTGCAAGTTTCTCTGGCGGTGCCTCTGGCTCCGGAACGTTGTTCAGCTCGGGAGGCGGCGTAACACCGTTGTCAGGAGCAGGCTCTGGTGCAGTCGGTGGGCAGGGGTCTGACTCCGGCTGCGGTTCTGGTTCTGGCTCGGGTACGGGATCCGGCTCCGGCAGATTCTCCACGAAGTCCACAGCGGCCTCAGCTAGAAGACCCAGCCCCAGAATGGCAACCCCCACGCCAAGCAGGCCTAAGCTTCCGCAGCAGGCTTCTTCAGGCTTGCACTCACCATCTCCCGCAACTGGTGGCTGTTCTGGCTCCTCGCAGTCCTCGCCTTCTACTGATTCTTCAGGGCACTCGTCCTCATTCGCCACCGGCTCCACGTCCTCCGGGCAGTCGATCACGTCCTGTTCTACCGGCTCGGTGGGAATCTCCACCCCTGCATCTGCCGGCTTTGTGGTTCCTATTTCACGCTGTTGCTCGGCGCACCCGCACGACTGTGCTTCCTTCTCTGCCTTGCAGCGGCACGGTGTGGGCTCCTCATCTGGTGCAGTTGAAGCGGGCTCAGTCGGCACACTGTGCGGCTCAGTCGGCTTCGCCGGCTGTGGCTTCTCTTCAGCCGGTGGGCACTCTTTTTCATCCACTGCAGCGGGCTGGGTGGGCTCCGGCTTTTCTGGTGGTGCCACCGGTGTTTCTGGTTTCGGCTCCACGGGTTGCTGCGGTGCAACTGGCGACGAAGGCTGGGCCGGCTGAGCTGGCTGTGTGGGCTGAGACGGTGCGGACGGGGACGGCGGTGAGGAAGGCTGGGTTGGTGCACAAGGTTCAGGCTCAGGTTGCGGGCACTCTTTGGGCTTCTCCTCACAGCCGCATTCGGGCTCTGGCGGGGTTTCCGGCAGCTCCCGCTCGCACACCTCGGTGCAGCGCCTTTCAAACTCGTCATAGCAATTCTCAATGGCGGTATCGCGGTCCCGGCACGTTTGCGTGATGGTGTCATTCGTCTGATCGATAAGCTCCCCACCAATGCGCGATATCACCGGGATGATGACCTTTCCCAGAGGATGGCGCTGCAACAGCATGGTCAAGATGTTAATCAGCGGAATCACCGCAGAAATAAGCTCTGCCACCGCGGAATCAGAAACATCAACGACGTCTTCGATGGCATCCGAACACTGCTGTGCGGATTCCACCAAATCATCGGCTTCGTCCCTTTCCTTCTCGAAGTCATCTTGTACGCCACGCAGATGATCCATGATCGCTCCCCCGGCCAGCGATAAAACCGTACCGAGAAGGAACTCCCGTAACCCGTTACCACCGCGCCCTGGGCGGCGAGCACCCATCGCCGACGCCGTGTTCTTAACCAAGTCGCCCGGGTTAATCCCATCGACCGACCCCACCATGTCCCCCAACAAGCCAATAGGCGTGCTGGGGCCGGAATAGCCTCCCTGGCTTGCCGCTTGGAACTGGGACACTGCTTGTGAATAATCACCCAAGAGTGACTTGACCATCGTGGACATCAATTCACCCCTGCTTCCTGGTCACCGAATTGCCCAGCGAGGCCGCGGTCCACGTCCCCGAAAGCACGCAGTTGTTCGCGCGCGGCATCCGCTGTGGCCGATATGTTCTCTAACCGCCACGCACCGCGTTCATGGAGCTGGTTCAACAGGGCCTGAATCTGTGCGCCGTGCCCGCCGAAATCACGCCCCGCGGAGGATTGGGGAAAATTCGGCCTATCCCCGCGGTGCGCATCACTTTGGGCACGGGTTTGGTCCACGACGGCGTCGAGAAGCCGCGTGGCTTCGTCTTCATCAAAAAATACGTCGGGCATGTGCGCTCTCCTTCTCGTCCACAACAAACAGTGATTCCTGCTCTTATTGGACTGAAAAACATCCCCTCCGGTTCCCACACAACCCCACTAAAATACGAAACCCCAGGCCAACAGCCTGGGGTTGTGATGGAGTGAGTAGAGCTAAACTGCAGCAACGACGGCAGCGAGCTTGCCTGCGACCTTGCGCGCCTGTTCCTTTTCAGCAGCCTCCACCATGACACGGAAGAGCTCCTCCGTGCCAGACGGGCGCAGCAGAACGCGGCCCGTATCACCGAGCTCCGCCTCGGCAGTAGCGATAGCTTCCTTAACCTCAGGGGCGTTAAGGATGACGGCCTTGTCGGACACCGGAACGTTAATGAGTACCTGCGGCAACACCGTCATCACGGAGGCCAGCTCCTTGAGAGACTTTCCGGACTTGGCCATGCGCGCCATGATGGACAAGCCGGTCAGCGTGCCATCACCAGTGGTGCAATCGTCCGGCAGCACCACATGGCCGGACTGCTCGCCGCCCAGAGAGAAGTCACCGCGGTTGAGCTCTTCCAGCACGTAGCGGTCACCCACGGCGGTTTCCTTGACCTCGATGCCCTGCTCCTGCATCGCCAGCTTCAGGCCCAGGTTCGACATCACGGTGGCCACCAGGGTGTTGAAGCGGAGATCGTTTTCTTCCTTCATACCCACGGCGAGGATCGCCATGATCTGGTCACCGTCCACCACGTTGCCCTCTGCATCCACGGCCAGGCAGCGGTCAGCGTCACCATCGTGCGCTAGGCCCAGATCGGCGCCGTGCTCGACGACGGCCTCCTGAGTCTTCTCAATGTGCGTCGAACCGCAATCCTCATTGATGTTGAAGGCATTGGGCTTGTTGTGAATGGCAATGACCTCAGCGCCCGCAGCCTCATAGGCCTGCGGTGCAACCTTGGAGGCAGCGCCATTAGCGGTGTCAACGACCACCTTGATGCCGCTGAGATCCGTAGTGACGACCTCTGCCAAGTGCTTGAGGTAGCGCTCGCGGCCGTCGGGAGCCTCCGAGATAATGCGGCCAATCTTGGTCGCAGTCGGACCGTCTTCGGTGAGGTTGTCCATGGCTGCCTGGATGCGATCCTCTACCTCATCCGGCAGCTTTTTGCCGCCCGCGGAGAAAAACTTGATGCCGTTGTCTGGCATCGGGTTATGGGAGGCGGAGATCATCACGCCGAGATTTGCCCCAAAGTCATCAGTAAGGAACGCGATTGCCGGGGTGGGCAGCACACCGACGCGCACGACGTCGACGCCTCGCGACGCCAAGCCCGAGGCAATCGCCGCATCCAGCATCTCACCCGACACACGCGGGTCGCGCCCGATAATCGCGAGCGGGCGACGCTCATAAGATTCACGGTCTGAAGTTAGAACTTCCGCTGCCGCCTGGCCCAAGCGCAGCGCGAGAATCGGTGTGAGCTTCTTGTTCGCAAGGCCGCGAACTCCATCGGTTCCAAAAAGTCGAGTCATAGTTGTTCATTATGCCCGCTCCCCGTAGTTTGTCGCAGATCGGTCCGCCTTTGATGCTTGGTTATACCCCGCAACATGGCAGGAAACACGCCCCACCCCTGCCATGCACGGCGAAAGCCGCCGCCTCCACGAAAAGGAAGCAGCGGCTTTCGGAAAATGCAGTAAGCGAAGATTAACGCTTGGAGTACTGCGGGGCACGACGTGCCTTGTGCAGACCAGCCTTCTTGCGCTCCACGGCACGAGCATCACGGGTGAGCAGGCCAGCCTTCTTCAGGGCCTGGCGGTCAGCCGGGTTGTAGATGTTCAGTGCGCGGGCGATAGCCAAGCGCAGGGCGCCGGCCTGACCGGTCGGGCCACCACCGTTGACGGTGACCTTGATGTCGAACTGACCCTCGCGCTCGAGGATGGTCAGCGGCAACAGGATGTCCTGCTGGTGCAGCTTGTTCGGGAAGTACTCGTCAAAGGCGCGGCCGTTGACGGAGATGTTGCCGGAACCAGCAACGAGGCGAACACGAGCGATGGCGCGCTTACGGCGACCAACGGTCTGGATCGGCCCCTCGTGGATAGCCGGGGCAGCGGTCTCAACCTCAGCCTCGGTAGCGGTTGCCAGGGAGTCACCGATGGTGTTGGTGAACTCCTCGGTAGCGGCGGTTGCTGCAGCGATGTCGGCAGCGTCGGCTACATTGTTGTCGATGTTCTGCTCGGTCATTACTGTGCCACCTGCTTAAACTCAAAGGTTTCCGGCTTCTGGCCGGCGTACGGGTGCTCCTCGCCCACGAAAACGTGAAGCTTCTTGATGGAGGCGTTGGAAAGCTTGTTGTGCGGCATCATGCCCTTTACAGCTTCCTCGATAACGCGGACCGGGTTGGCGTCCAGGGACTGACCAAGGGTCATGGACTTCAGGCCGCCCGGGTAACCGGAGTGGCGGTAGCGCATCTCGCGCTCGCGCTTGTTGGAGGAAATGTGGATCTTGTCCGCATTCAGGATGATGATGTGGTCGCCGCAATCAACGTTCGGTGCGTACTGGGGCTTGTGCTTGCCGCGCAGCATGTCAGCCACGGTGGAAGCGAGCTTGCCCAGAACCACGTCGGTAGCGTCGATGACGTACCACTTGCGGGTGATGTCACCGCTCTTCGGGTGGAAAGTAGACAAAATGACTCCTTGAAAGTCTGTCTCGGAACTGCCGGCCATCGCTATGTAAGCCCCTACGCGGTACATACAGCGGCCGGTGGAGACCTGCAGCACGCGCGCACCCACGTCAACAAGGGTGCGGACACATAGGTGTTTCACTTTAGTACGCAGTAGATCAAAAACCCAAAACGCCGATATCGCCCCTCACCAACGCCTCCATCCCAGCTAGTTCGGGGTGGGGGTTCGAGACAGATACGGTGATGAGAAGCGATACCGGCGCCTTGTACTGGGTGGGCGGAGGGTGGTGTGGGGCAAGGTGGCGCGTCCAGCCCTTCCATTCTCTGCGCCCCTCCCCTAGCCTCCGCGCCTTCCTCCCTTCCGCTCACTGCTCATGGTGGTGAATGGTCAGGCAGAAAGTCTCCGCGCACCCAGCTCAAGACTCACGGCAGGAGTGGTTTAGCCCCAGCTGGCGGCAGCGCGACGGTTGACATCGCTCATATTGTCATTGCCCTGGGAAACCGTGGTGGAGATGGTCGCCAGCACCGTGTTGAGCTCGGCGGCCGCCTTATCCCACTTCGCCTGTGCCGCGTTATATGCGGCGGCGGAATCACCCTCCCACGTCGATACCATCGGCTGCAGGGTGGATTTGAGGTCACCGAGGAGGCCGTTGATGCGACCGGAGGTGGAGTTGATGTCGGCGGCGGCACCGGCGATGGCGCCAAACTGATACTTGATTCCAGACATTGCGTGTTCCTTATCTTCTGTGCTCGTGTGCGATTTCAGCGTGTGCAGTAGTCAGTGAAAGCAGCTCGTGTTTAGAGGGCCAGGCCCGCGCCGCCAACGTTCTCGAAAGACTGGGCGTTATCAGCTTCGACCGAATCAAAGTTGCGGGCATTGTCCCTGATGTTCTCGCTGATAGCGGTCAGCGCCTCACGCAGCTGCTGCGCGGAGGAGTTGTAGCGCTGCATTAGGTTGTCAAAGGAAACCTGCGCGCGGCCTGCCCAGCTGCCACGGACGGAGTCCACAACACCCTGCAGGCGGGTGAGCTCCCCCTGTACCTCATCGTTGGTGGAGTCGACGCGGCCAGCGGTGGCCACCATTACGTCGGCTTCTGTGCGGAACGTTTGAGTCATGTCCTTCTCTTTCTTTCATGTTCCCTACCTTGGGGCGTATCCCTTATTCCTAGGGATTGGTGTGTGTATCTTTCCCCCGAGAAGCACCCTGTGTCCTTCTCACCCTTATTGGACTGAGCTAGTGGCTCATCGGTTCCCGCTATTTTTCAGATTCTTTGAGATTCGCTGGGCTTTCCCGCTTAGTCCTTCTTGACCAGCGATTCTGCCGCCATTCGGCAGGCAGCCTTCTGCACGACGTTGGGTTCAAACTTGGTGTGACAGCCCACGGACATCTGATGGCCCTTGTCTTCCCACATCATCCACGTCACCCGGGAGCCGTCGCCGGGGTCCTCGGTATACGTCAGCCGTCCAGACTCCTCTACCGGATCACGGAGGGCAGGATCGGATTCGATCTGCTCCTTAATCTCTGTGAACAGAACGTCGACAGGCACGTTGAAAAGTGGATCAGCAGCCAGGAGGATGCGGAGGTTGGGATCTTCACCGGCAGCGGTGACCAGGCCATCCTCCACGCTGGTGCGGAATCCTTGAGGAAGCACCAGGGACATTCCCTCAACGTCGATGGCCTGCTGACCGGGGCGCAGCTGCCTGCTTCCGGATTGCTCAGCTCCGGCCTCCTCAGCAGAGCCCTCGGGCTGCGCCTCCGTGCCGGGATTCGGGGTCGTGACTGAAGAGCCGGAGGCGGCGGATGCTCCTTCGGCTGTCTGATCGGGAGTAGACGCTGCCACAGCCGCATCCTTGCGGCCCACCGCCCACCAGGACACCCCGGCCACCACGAGCACCATGACCGCGATGGCGATGTAGAAAGGATCGATACCTCCCAACAGCGCGGACCAGCGGGATTCCGCCGCACGATGCGAACGCCCGCGGCGAGCGGGCCGGGGCAGCTCGACGGTCGCCGCGTCCTCATCCCCAAGGTCCTCGTGCTGCGCGCCCACGGCCACACGGGGAGAAGACGGTGCAGCACTAGCCGCAATAGACACGGGCGCCGGCAATGGTTCTGGTTCCTGCACGGTCGCGCCCGCGCCGGCAAGCTGACGGCGCAGGATACTCACGGCCTCGACGCTGATGTCGGTTCCGGAGGGATCCGCCACCACCTCAACGCTGACATCCGGCCATTCCGCCCCGCAGACCTTTTCGGCTTGGTCGAGGACGGCCTCCAGTGCCCAGCCTTCGGCGATTCCGGTTCCGGGCAGGTCATAGCGATAGATCGTCTCTGGGCCTTCATAAATCGTGGCGGCATCGAGCACCGTAATAACTAGCGTGGTCTCGGGTGCGGTTGTCGGGGTTCGCAGTGCATGCGTCGCGGTCATTGGTTCTCTCCCTTGTTGTTTGTGGTTTGTGCTGAGGTATGTGAACTATCGGCGCTTGGCACATAGACCTGCGCCAAGCCTTGGGATATGCCGCGGACGACCCATTGGCCGCGGCCGGGCGGCAATGCCGTTGGTTTGATGCCGAAGATGGTGCCTTCTTCACGGTCGGCGTCGAGAAGCAGCAGCGCCGGCTGCAAGTCCCGCACCGCCGAGAGGAACTGCCCGAACATCGCGCGCCCGATGCCGCCAGCTTTGCGCGCGAGCACCAGGTGCAGCCCCACATCGCGGGCGTGCGGGAGGAGCTCCAGCAGAGGTGCCAGCGCTATCTCGCTGACGAGGTCAAGGTCATCGATGACAAGGTAAATGTCCGGACCCTCCCACCAGTTCCGCGCAGCCAGCTGGGCAGGGGTGACGTCGGGTCCGGGGAGGCGCTGCTCCAGGGTGCGCACCGTATCGAGAATGGCTTGGGTGGCCGCGCTTGCCGACGCCCCATAGGCCGCCACCATCTCCTCATCCAACGTCCCCAAATGCGCGCGGCGCTCATCGATGACCACCAGGCGAGCTTCCTCCCGGCTCAGCTGGCTGATTCCGGCGAGAATCACGCTGAGAAAGTGCGATTTACCGGAGCCTTGGGAGCCAATGCACACGAGGTGAGGCTGGACACCCGGATCCCAGCTAAGGACCTCGAGGTCCGGTCCACCGATTCCCCAGGCCACCCCGTCGGCTGACGATCCCTCTTCTGGCTCGGGCAATTCGGTGAGCACAGCGGGCAGCATCTTCAGCGGTGGAACCGGGTCGGCAACTGCATGCACGCCACAGATATGAGCGATATCCTGCGGGGATGTCGCTGCAAAAAGGAGGTTCTCCCCTTCCAGCGTGATTCCCCGCCCGGGTGCGGCCGGCAGCTTCTGCTGTGCCTTGCGGTCGATGAGGGAATCCATGGCTTCGCCCAAGCGCAGCTCAAGGCGGGCCGCGATGAGATCCCGAATCGACGGCCGCAGACTGGTCCACCGCGCCGCTGCAATCAAGACGTGAACGCGGGCGGAGGCACCGTCAGCGACCAGCTGGGTAATCGGCTCGGCTAAGTCCTCAAAGTCTGCCCCGGAGGTGCCGATGTGGTGCCAGCCGTCCACGATCAAGAAGGTATGGCGAGTCTCCGGGCGGCGCACGAGGCCGGCGACTTCATCGACGATGCGCCGCACCTTTTCCGGTTCCTCACGGCCGGCCACCCCGGCCACGTGGGGCAGACGGTCCAGCACCCGCAGCTGCCCGCCGCCTAGGTCAATGACATAAAAGCGCACCTGCTCTGGCGAATGCCGCAGGGCCATACCGGACGCGATACTGCGCAGCGCCATCGACTTGCCTGACTGCGGTCCGCCGCACAGCGCGAGGTGCCCACCACCCGTCGTGAAATCCACGATCAGCGGATCTTGGCGCTGGTGATAGGGGCGATCAATAAGCCCCACCTCCGCGCGTAGCCCGCCACCCGCGCTGTGTGAATCCGTGCGCAGAGCGGCAACGCTGGATAGCTCCACCACTGGCGGCAAGGGCGGCAACCAGATTCGCCGGGCTGACTGGCCGCGTTGGGCGGCTTCAGCCCGGGCGGCGGCCACCACTGTGTCCAAGAGAGTGCTCGAAGAATCCACGAGCTCCGTATAGTCCACGTCCTCCTGCGCCGTGCGGTGCCCGCAAAAAAGCTCCACTCGTGCCGAATGCCGCGCTTTTTCGGCCGAATCATCACGAAGCACCCGGCGCGTGACCGGGCCAGAAACATAAGAAGCGTGAAAGCGCGTGGGGGCATCGGCATCCGTTTTGAGGTAGCCGGCTCCCGGCTGGGCAGGGAGGTGATAAGCATCGGGCACACCGAGGACCTGGCGGGATTCCCCGGCGGAGAAAGTCTTCAAACCAATGCGATAAGACAGGTGCGAGTCCAATCCCCGCAAGCGACCTTCCTCCAAGCGCTGGGAGGCCAGCAGTAGGTGCACGTGTAGCGAGCGGCCGAGCCTTCCCACCGCGACGAAGAGCTCTGCAAAGTCCGGGTGCTGCCCCAACAGCTCCGAAAACTCATCCACGACAATGACCAGCGCCGGCAGTGGGCCATGCTCGTCAACAGCCGTGGTGGAAGCGTTGAATTCGCCGACGTTGGCAAAATTTCCTGCCTTGCGCAGCAGCTCCTGGCGGCGATTCATCTCGCCAGAGATGGCATCGTACATGCGCTCCACCAGGGTGGATTCTTCTTCCAGGTTGGTAATCACGGCGGAGGTGTGTGGCAGCTCCTCGCAGCCCAAGAAGGTGGCGCCACCTTTGAAGTCAACGAGTACGAGGTTGAGCTCCTCCGGGCTGTGCGTGGCGGCCAACGCTACGACGAGCGTTCGAAGTAACTCCGATTTTCCGCTGCCCGTGGCACCAATGCATAGACCATGCGGCCCCATCCCACCCTGCGCGGACTCCTTTAAGTCAAGCATCAACGCATGCCCGGACTCATCGACACCGATGGGCACGCACAGCCGCTCAGCAGGGCTGCGCCCTTGCCACATGCCGGAAGCCTGGAGCGCATCCACATCCCGAAAGCCCAGCAAAGAGGGCAAATCCGCATTGCGTCCGTACCGAGGCGTGGACGCGGCATCGCTGCCGAAGGGGCGATGATAGGGCGCGAGGGTGCGGGCGAGGAGGAGAGCCGTGGCGACGTCGACAAGCGCGCAGCTTCCCAGCTCCTCCTTGCCCGCGGCAGTAACCACGGAGAGCGTACCTTCCGCCTGCAGGTAGATGCCCTCTTCCTCGGCGCGGCGGCCCAGCTGCGAATGGGGTGTCACGCCCACGGCGATGGTGGTTGTGGGGCTGTCCCCCGGCACGTCACTGCGCAGCGCACCACCGCTATTTCCTTGTTCCTCCGTCATGACGCAGATGCGAAACTGCGCCTGATCAGGATCCCTGGCATGCGGCAGCCACTTCAGCCAATCCCACTCCTCACCGTGATACTCAATACCCACGGTCTCCGGGCCATGCAGCACCGCCAGGTGTAGCAGTAGCGCGCGGGCCACCCCGGCCGCATCCTCGCCTGCCAGGCCGACGACGGGAAAGGCCTGCAGCTGGATGACCACCGGCATATCCGCCAACGTCCCCACCGCACGCACGGTCTGGCGCAGGCTCACCGCGCACACCGGATCGAGGTCTTCCGCCGCACCCGAATCCGGCACATTAATGGGAGTGCACAGAGCCATCGGCCCCGTCCCCACCCGCACTTCCAGGGCATCCGGGGCATCCGCCGCCCGTTCCCATAGCCGCGTTGTCGGAATCAAGGAGCCAAGCTGTTCGGGGTCAGGGTTGCGGTGTTCTTCGTGCGCTCGTTGCGCCGCCCCGCGCTCCAGTGCCTCCTCCCGCAATGCCTTGAGGTGGCGCAAGTAGGTCCGGCGGGTCTCATCCGGATCTTGTCCGCCTCCCTGTGGGTTAAACATCATGGCCATGCTGGCCAGCATCATGAGCGGGAACATGAGGCTCATGGGGCTCATCCGGCGTGCATCCCCCGCCCCGAGAACCATGAGCGCCACCATGCCCAGCATGGCCGCGATCATCACCAGCGGCATGAGCAGGCGCACGAGCGGCACAGGTTGTGCGCGGGCCGCCTCCGGCACCGCCTCGGCGTCAATGCTGCCCTGCGGCAGCGGTGGTGCTGGCTCCCGATAAGACGACGCCCCGGTATCAACGACGCGTGTAGGTACGCGCATGTCAAAGTCCTTCCCCCCGAAGTACTCCACCGCCTCCTTAAGCGGTGGACAGCGTGCCACCAGTAAGCCACAATGTGAGGCAATGGGCAAGGGGTTGCCCAGAAAATTTTCTCGGGGGAGGTACTTTCCATGACTCGCGCACTGGCGCATTCCATTCACGTCACCGTCCGCATTCACGCAGGCCAAACCAGCAAAGAGGCGGATGTATCGCTACCGCTTTCTTCCAGCCTCGGGGAGGTGCTGGGGGAATTGCTCGTGCTTGTCGATGTCCCTCCAGCACCCATCCTCTGGCGCGCTACCACCGCAGCAGGCAAGACCATATCGATGACCACGCCACTCGACCGCACCAGCCTGGAAGACGGCTCCATCCTCGTGCTCAGCCCAGATGCGCCAACACCGGCGCCCACCGTGCGGGATGCCGCGGAGGCACTCGCCGCCGAGGCCTCGACCACGCAGCTATCCGGTCTAGCCGGTTTCTGGGGCGTGGTAGGGCTTATCGCCGTCGGCGCCTTGCTCGCCGCCGGGCTATCTTCCTCGATTGGCTGCGCCGCCGCTGCACTCCTCGGCCTCATGCTCGCGGCGTGGACCCGGCGCGGATCTCTGCTTGCGACCGCCCACGTTGCTGCTGGTCTGGCGGGAGCGCTGTCCACTGGCGCACCTGCAGCTACCGGCCCCGCCGGAACCGTGATACCGGCCGCGCCACTCGTGGGTGCTGCGGCAGCTGTGGGCGCTGTGGCGGTGCTCTCCTACGTGGTGCGTATTGGCGGATTACGCGCTCAGTCTAGTGCTGTCACATGGTGCTTGCTCGCGCTCGTCGGTGTGCTTGGCCCCGCCCCGCTGCTCGCTGTCACCTTGGTCTTGCTCGCGGCCTCTCCCCTGCTGACCACGCGGCTTGCTGGCCTCCGAGTGCCGCAACTGCCAACCGCTGGACAGGATTTGAGCATCTCGGATGAGGACCCCACGGATAACTCACTCAAAGCCCGGCGCGCCGGGCAGGCCTACGAAGGCATAGCGGTGGGTTGCACGCTGGCGGGCATTCCTTGCCTCTTCCTCCTCGCGCTCAACGCTCACGCGGACGCAACCGTGGTTGCTTCCCAAGCCCTGTGCTTGAGTATCGCTGGAGGGGTCATCGTGCATGCAGCACGCCATGCCCGGCCCATTGCGGCGTGGGCACTGGGTATCTATGGCCTGTCCGCGGCTAGTGCCGCGGTAACTGTGTCTCTGCGCGAGTGGCAGCTGCTTAGTGCCCCAACCACGGGAACGTGGGTGCTCAGCGTCATCGCGGGGCTCATCGTTGTGGCCATGCTTTCAGTACCGGTGTGGGCAGGCAAACTACAGCAGATTGAGCCGACCACCATCGTGTGGTTCGAGCGCGCCGAGGCACTCGCGCTCGCCGCTTGCCTGCCGCTCGCCGCGCACTTGGCTGGACTTTTCGAGTTCATCCGGGGGTTGGGCGCATGAGAGCACTAAGCAGAATCAGCGCTGCCAGCGCAACCCTTGTCGCCACCCTAGCTTGGAGTTCCTGCCTGTTGCCCGGGCCGGTGGCTGCAGCCCGCGAACCGGATACCGCCTGCGCAGTGGCCACGCGGGCTTCGGAAGGCCCACAACCCTCCGCGCAATACTCGGAGTATCGTGCGCGGCTGCATTCCTTTGCCACGGGTGCCGGGGTGAAGGTCGCAGTCATCGACACTGGGGTGGCCGCCCACCCGCAACTGCGTGTGTCACCAGGAGCGGACTTCGTTACCCCGGAGGAGCCAGACCCGCTGCGGGATTGTGACCTGCACGGAACGGTGGTGGCTGGTGTCATCGCAGGGAAAGAACTCGGCGTGGCTCCGGATGCGGAAATCTACTCCATCCGGCAGACCAGCTCGCATTACCCGGCGCCAGCATCAGAGAACGGTGAAGCCGAACGAGCTGGCTCCGGCACACTGGCCAGCCTAGCCGCTGCCATCGAGGATGCTGTCAACGCGAACGCGAAGGTCATCAACGTCTCCGTGGTCTCTTGCGTTCCGCCGGATGCCGCAGCAAGGGTGGACCGCGCTGGTGTGGATGCCGCGCTTCGTCGTGCGGAAGAGGCTGGGGCGGTGGTCGTGGCGGCGTCGGGAAACGCCACGGCTGGCGGCTGCGAAAAGGATGACGTGGTCTTCCCCGCCGAGTCCGATACCGTCCTCGCGGTCGGCGCTTTAGCCGCGCCGCATGAGCTCGCGGAGTACTCCATCGCCGCACCCCTCAGCGCGGAAGGAAGCGTCCCTCTTGCGCTTGACCCCGGCGGCGGCTGGGCCACGGGAAAAGGCGATGTTACCTTTCAAGGCACGTCTTTTGCCGCACCGCTGGTCAGCGGCACTCTCGCCTTGCTGGTACAGCGGTACCCCGGGGACTCCCCGGCACAGCTTCGCCAGCGCATTATTGATTCAGCCGAACCCGGGCACGGGGTGGTGGATCCCCTCACGGCGGTCACCTACAGGCCCGCGAACGAAGCCCGTGAGGATCGCTCGATTGTGGTCGCGCCAGCGGCGGCACCGCAAGACACGGCCTGGCGACCGGTGCGTTTACTCCTCGGGGCCTTGGGCTTGCTCATCCTCGTGGCGGTTTTCAGTGCTCAGCCTTTAAGGCCTCCGCGCGGCTTAAGGTAGAGCCTTCCGGCAGCAGGCGCAGGATTTCCCACGGCACCTGTTCTGGTTCCTCCACTCCCAGGGCGCCCAGCTCCGCCGCACCAGCGAGCTCGTGGCGTCTGCCAGTAGCGGAGACCACGTGATAGCCGTGCCCGCTATCTACGCTCACACCAGCTTGGAGGCCGGCGAAACGGTGCGCGGGCGAATCTCCCGGCAGGTCCACCGTGGCCGCCACCGGCTGCAGCGTGCCAGCACCCTGCTCGTGAGTGGCACACAACCAGCCTTGCTCAGGAGATAGGAAGTCCACGCGGGTGGTGGGAAGGTTGAAGGTCGGTGGGACGTCGCCCAGCGCGGCCACCTCTTGCGCCTGTGCGGGGAGGCGCTGGGCACCCACGCCGACGAGCATCTCCGCCTGGGTGGGCGTGATGGAGAAAACGCCTTGTTCCGTGCGCGCCCAGAGCTGCTCACCGGTGTCGAGGATCTCAGGCGGCGCGGCTGGGAAGCTCAACGGCTCCAGTTCTGTGAAGGCGTTGAGCAATTCCTCGGGCATGGCCCACACAGGGGTTGTCGCAGTCATCCCCAACGCGCGGCGCAGGACCCTGCCCTGCGTGCTCGTGGCCTCGGGCAACACGACGCGCCCCTGCCCCGTCAGCAGCCACTGCGTCCCCGCGGATTCCACCACGGCGGCGTGCTCCGCATCGAAGGTGGCAACGGCATGGTGCGCCACCACGGTCACGGTGCCGACGCGACTGGAGGACTGCCAGTTCTCGCCCTGCGTGGATTCCTCCAAACAGGCCGACCAGCCTGACTCCTCCCCCGTCGCCGTGCCCAGGAGGTTAGGCGCATCCGCAATTCCCAGCGGTGTGCCCAAGTTCATCTGCTCTAAGAAGCTTTCGCCGGCGGCCTGCGCTTCGACCGGTTCGTTGGCGATGAGCCTGGCCGAAGCCAGGTTGGCCACCGGATGATAGGTGCCATTCACCAGCGCTAAGAGCTGCCCTTCCGAAGAACGCACCACGGGCGCATCCCCTGGCTGCGGGTCCGGTTGCATCCAGGCGATGAGCCCTGAGCCGAGACTCAAAAAGGCCACGGCCGCCACCCCACCGAGCAAGGCGCGGCGCCGTCGCTTCAGTGGATCATGAATCATGCGGATATCCCCGAAGACCAACCCGTGCTCGAGGCGACGCAGTAGAAACTTGTGCCCAGATACCTGGGCCTTGGTAGTAGGCAACGCGCGTGCCATGAGAATCCTCCCCCGAATCAGTGCGCCACCCTCCCACGGCGCAGTGGGTTCTACATTAACCCAACTCGGTGTCCTCCGCAGCGCGACGGCTTCGGGTCATCTCCGCGCGCGCGGCCAACTGGTCCGCATCGGGATAGTCCACGCCGACGAGGCTCAAACCCGCTGCCGGGGCAAGGGGGATCTGGGAGGACCTGCTGGTCTCTTTGAGCATCTGGTCTGCAAACTCCACGTCGCGGGAGCCTTCGCCCACCCGCAGGCAACAGCCTACGAGGCAGCGCACCATGGACCAGCAAAAGGCATCGGCGCTCACGTGCGCCTCATAAAGCTGCGGCTCGGCCGGCGTGGAGACATCCTTCCACTCAAAGGCCAGCAGCTCGCGAATGGTGGTTGCGTGTGGCTTGGCCTTGCAGAAGGCCACGAAATCATTAAGCCCCACCAGCCGGTCGGCGGCTGCCTGCATTAGGTCCAGGTCCACCGGTTTGAACCAGCTCGCGGTATCGCGCGCACGGGTCGGCAGTGCCCCGCGCGGATGCGTCGTAATGCGATAGACGTAGTGGCGGCGTAGCGCCGAAAAGCGCGCATCGAAATCGGGCGATACTTCAGTGCAGGCGTGCACGCGGACATCGACGGGCAGCAGCTTGGCCAGCCGCCTGACCAGCTTGTGCGGCTCGCCGTCGATGCTGCGCTGGCTTAAGGCCGCACGGGTGGTGTCGAAGTGGGCGACTTGGCCGCTGGCATGTACGCCCGCATCGGTGCGCCCAGCCACGGTGAGCTCCACAGGGTGGCGCAGCACCATGCTCAGCTTCTCCTCCACGGTCTGCTGCACCGTGCGAAGGCTACCCTTCTGCCGAGCCCAACCGTGGAAGTCGGTGCCGTCATAGGCCAAGTCCAGTCGCAGGCGAACGCTTTCACTCATGGAGGTTGATGATACCGTGCGCAGGAGGTGCCGTGCGGACTGCGTCCGTGGTCCGTTTTAACAAATAGTGGCCTGAAAACTGCATTTTTGGACCCTTATTTGTTAAAACGGTGCTTCATCCACAAGGGCTGCCTGTACTACAGCAAAACAAAAGCCCGCGCCCCACCACAGTGGTGAGCGCGGGCCCTTTAAGACCGAAAGAAGAATTACTTCTCCTCGGTGGTCTCCTCAGCCTCAGCTTCGGTAGCCTCTGCAGACTCAGCCTCAGCCTCTTCAGCCTTAGCTTCCTCGGCCTGCTTGGAAGCAGCAGCGCGGGTAGCGCGGTTTGCCTCGGAGGTCACGGTCTCCTCGAGAACGAGGGAGATCTGGGACATCGGGGCGTTGTCGCCGGAGCGGTTCTCCAGCTTGATGATGCGGGTGTAGCCACCCTCACGGTTCTCGAACTTCGGTGCCAGCTCATCAAAAAGGTAGGCAACGACATCCTTGTGCGGGATGAGCTTGAGAACTGCGCGACGGTCAGCAACGGTGCCGGCCTTCGCCTTGGTGATGATCTTCTCGATGTACGGACGAAGAACCTTCGCCTTGGCATCGGTGGTCTTGATTGCGCCGTGCTCGATCAGGCTCGCAGCCATGTTGCTCAGCAGGTGCTTCTGCTGGCTGGCGGAGCCGCCGAGACGCGGACCCTTCTTAGGGGTAGGCATTATGTACTCCTCGTGTGCGGATTAAGTGAGCGCGCGACGGGGCGCAAAAGTCGCACCGTCACGATTCAGTGGAATTCTTTACTCGGAATCGTCGGAAGCCGGGTCCTTGAAGTCACCGGTTTCTGCGTCGTAGCCTTCCAGCTGGGTCGGGTCGAAGTCCTCAGGGGTGTCCTTGAGAGCCAGGCCCAGGTTAGCCAGCTTGATCTTTACCTCGTTTATCGACTTCTGACCGAAGTTACGGATATCCAACAGGTCCGACTCGGTGCACTCAGCGAGCTCACCGACGGTGTGGATCTCCTGACGCTTCAGGCAGTTGTAGGAGCGGACGGAGAAGTTCAGATCCTCGATCGGCATGCTGTAGGCAGCGATGTACTCCGTCTCCTGCGGGGACGGGCCAATCTCGATGCCCTCAGCGGCGGTGTTCAGCTCGCGGGCCAGGCCGAAGAGCTCGACCAGGGTGCCGCCGGCCGAAGCCAGGGCGTCGCGTGCGGAAATCGAGTTCTTGGTCTCGACGTCGATGATCAGCTTGTCAAAGTCAGTGCGCTGCTCAACACGAGTAGCTTCGACCTTGTAAGAAACCTTCAGCACCGGGGAGTAAATCTGGTCGACCGGAATACGGCCGATTTCTCCCGAGGTAGCGGCAGCCGGGACGTAGCCACGGCCGCGCTCGACGACGAGTTCCATCTCCAGCTTGGCGGACTCATTCAGCGATGCGATATGCAGATCCGAGTTGTGGATCTCCACTCCAGCCGGCGGCTGGATATCGCCTGCAGTGACCTCACCCGGCCCTTCCTTGCTCAGGTACATAACAACCGGCTCGTCGGAGTCGGAGGACAGAACCAAGCCCTTGATGTTCAGGATGATCTCGGAAACGTCTTCCTTCACGCCGTTGATGGTGGTGAACTCGTGGAGCACACCATCAATCTTGATGGAGGTTACTGCCGCACCCGGAATGGACGAGAGCAGTGTACGACGAAGCGAGTTGCCAAGGGTGTAACCGAAGCCCGGCTCGAGCGGCTCGATGACAAACTTAGAGCGAGACGAGTCGATGAATTCCTCGGTGAGTTGAGGACGCTGGGAAATAAGCATGGAGTTTCTCCTTGTCGGCGCCCGCTATATGACGCCGGTAGAAGGGGTAAAGATGAAAGTGTCGAAGGATTACTTCGAGTAAAGCTCGACGATGAGCTGCTCCTGCAGCGGAACGTCGATCTGAGCGCGCTCGGGCAGCTGGTGCACGAGGATGCGCAGGGTGTCCGGAACGACCTGCAGCCACGCCGGAACGTTGGCGTCTACCAGGCGGTCCTGAGCCTCTTCGAACCATTCCATCTTCCGGGAACGCTCACGAACATCGATGATGTCGTACTGGGTTACGCGGAAGGAAGGAACGTTGATCTTCTTGCCGTTCACGGTGAAGTGCCCGTGGGAGACAAGCTGGC
>DXEO01000227.1 GCA_019114925.1 Candidatus Corynebacterium faecipullorum
GACGATGTCACCATCGTTGAAGTACTTGATGGTGGCGTCGACGGCAGCTAGGAAATCCTCTGCGGTTCCGATGTCGTTGATCGCAACCTGAGGGGTGTTAGAAGTTGGCATGTAGTTATGCTCCGAATAAACGTAGGAGATCGTAATTGGACAGTTACGTGTCTCTTGAAAAGCGTCATTAAGCAGCGCGGATACGCAAGGCTTAAGATGGATTTCAATCCCGACTCGCAGCCGAGCTGAGCTCTCCTACAGTAGCCCAGCGCGTCCCGAGTCATAGACACGCCTGTACAATCCTACATCTTCGCAGCTAATACGGCAAATGCGCCGTGGAATAAGAATCGGAAAAAATTAATGTCTTCTGCAGCTTTTTCTGCATCCTCAGCTAATCGTGATTTTTGGGATCGTGACGCCGATTCCTACCACGCGGAACACCCCGAGTATCTATCCTCTTTCTACTGGTGCCCCGAGATGCTGCACGAGGTTGATGCACAGCTGCTTGGCGACGTCTCCTCCGCGACCGTCCTCGAGCTCGGCTGCGGCTCCGCGCCTTGCACGCAGTGGCTACAAGGACGCGCGCGCTTTGCGACGGGCTTCGACCTCTCGTCCGGCATGCTTTCCCATGCCGAGGGTGGCCTACCGCTCGTTCAGGCTGATGCCCTAGCTCTTCCCTATCGTGATGAAGCCTTTGATATCGCTTTTTCTGCTTTTGGGGCCCTTCCTTTCGTGGCCGACCTTGACCAGGCACTGCGCGAAGTCCACCGTGTTCTGCGCCCTCATGGCCGCTTCGTCTTTTCCGTGCCACACCCCATGCGTTGGGTTTTCCCTGATGATCCACAGGATCTCACCGCCGAGCTGTCCTATTTTGAGCGCGCATACCTAGAGCAGGATGACAGTGGTGAGCTCAGCTATGCCGAGTTCCACCGCACGATGGGTGATTGGGTACGAGCACTTCAGGTGCGCGGTTCTTTCGAGATCTGCAACCTCATTGAACCCGAGTGGCCAGAGGGCCTCGACATCACTTGGGGCCAGTGGTCGCCTGAGCGGGGAGCTATTTTCCCCGGCACCGCAATCTTCGTGTGCGAGGCACGTTAGGTCCGACACCGACTCCCCTGGTATCGAATCAATCAGCTGCAGCGAACTAAGCTGACAGCCATGCCTTTAGAACGCTTCGGCATTTTTCTGCGCCGCACAGTGGCCTGGTGGATTGATGCCTTTCTCGCCGCCGCCATCATTGTGGCGCTCAAGTGGCTCATCAACCTCATCACCGATGGAATGCTGAGCGGTCGAGCTGGCGCTGTCTATGACATCGTCGCCCTCGCGCTCGTCTTCTACGCCTATCGAGTATGGGTGGAGGCAACGAAGCAGACTTCTCTGGGCAAGTGGTCGCTGAAGCTAGAAGTCATTGCTGAGCATCCCGGAATCGGCAGCGCAGCCGTTCGCAACAGCTGGCTCCTATTCACACTTCTCGCGTTGACGGGACTCCCCTTCGTGGAGGCAACCATCTTGGGCATACTCGGACTCAGCGTCCTACTGCTGGGCCAAACCCCATTCGACCTCCTTGCCGGGTGCTTGGTCGAGCGCCGCACGCCCACCGAAGACGAGCGCGCGGTGGGCTTAACCTAAGACCCAAAGCACCGACCCAGTGCATTGTCCTAGTGCATTGCCGCAGGCCTAGTGCATTGCCGCAGGCCTAGTGCGCCGCGGCATCCCAGTCCTTGCCCACACCAACGGAAACTTCAAGCGGCACGGTCAACTCGATAGCCTTGTCCATCTCTCGCTCCAAAATGCGCTGTACGTCCTCCGCTTCGCCGGGAGCCACCTCCACGACGAGCTCATCGTGAACCTGGAGCAAGACACGCGAGGCCAAACCTTCAAGTGCCTTGTCCACGCGGATCATGGCCACCTTGATGATGTCTGCTGCAGTTCCCTGGATGGGTGCGTTCAAGGCGGCTCGCTCCGCATTTTCACGGGCAACACGATTATCGGAGTTCAGCTCCGGCAGGTAGCGGCGGCGCCCAAAGACCGTGGAGGTGTAGCCGTCCTTGCGGGCCTGCACCACAACCTCATCGAGATAGCGCTTCACACCACCAAAACGCTCGAAGTAGCTCTCCATGATCTCCTTGGCTTCGCGTGCCGGGATACCCAGCTGTTGCGATAGGCCGAAGGCGGATAGCCCATAGACCAAGCCATAGGACATGGCCTTGACTCGGCGGCGCAGCTCAGGGGTGACCTCATCGACAGGAACATCGAAGACCTTGGAGCCAACATAGTTGTGGAGGTCCTCACCCTCGCGGTAGGCCTCGATAAGCCCGGGATCGGCAGACAGGTGCGCCATGACGCGCATCTCGATCTGCGAGTAGTCAGCCGTAATCAAGGTTTCATAACCTTCACCGACCACGAAAGCTGAACGGATCTGACGCCCCGCCTCCGTGCGCACCGGTATATTCTGCAGGTTCGGCTCCGTCGACGACAGGCGTCCGGTTGAGGTCACCGTCTGATTAAACGTGGTGTGAATACGACCATCCGGCTGAATGGTCTTGATGAGCCCCTCCAACGTCGTCTTCATCTTCTGGTACTCGCGGTGCGCCAGCAGGTGGTCTAGGAAGGGATGCGGATGCGTGGCAGCAAGCTGCTCAATTTCCTTAGCTGCGGTCGAATAACCTGTCTTAGTCTTCTTCGTCTTCGGCATATCGAAGGTGTCGAAGAGAACTGCCTGCAACTGCTTCGGGGAGTTCAGGTTAAGTGAATCATCACCAGCCAGCTCGCGGGCGGCGCGTTCCTGCTCATTGACCTGCTCAATGAAAGCATCACGCTGCGTTTCCAAGACATCGCGGTCAACTGCGATACCAGCGGCCTCCATCTGGGCCAGGATGCTCACGAGCGGCAACTCAAGGTCTGTATACAACTCGAAGGAATCAATCTCTTGGAGTTGAGCAGTCAGCTCTGCGGCCAGCTCCATAATCGCGCCGGCCTGATCCACCAGCGGGTGCTCATCCAAGATAGAAAGCTGCTCCGTCGCCGCGCCCAGAGACTTCTGCAGATGGCGCTGGTACACGTCCGTCAACGCATACGTGCGCTGACCCGGGCGCAGGAGATAGGCCGCCAGGGCTGTGTCATGGGCGATTCCGCGCAGTTCAATCCCCCGGCCCGCCAGCATGTGCCAAGCAGCCTTTGCCTCGTGCAAATACTTCGGCGCATCTGATGACAACCACGCAGCCAGGGCGGCGTCGTCTTTCGCATCCAGGTCCGCCAATTCAATCTGGAGTCCTTCAAAAGCTGAATCGACCAGTGCTAGCGCTGCCGCGTCTCCTGCGCCTGGAGTACCATCGCCTTGCACGAATACCGCGACATGTTCCTTGCCCTTGAGCCACTCAGCCAGCGGTGTCTCCACCACGGTCACCGTTACCTCTGGCGCTTCCTCTACCGCAGCAGCCTCAGCGGCGGCGTCATGAGGGATAGCGTTGAGGACCCGCTCGCGCAGGTTGGTACCGAACTCCAGCTCATCGAAACGTGCCGCAACCTCGCTGGCCACCGCACCCTTGAATTCCAAATCCGCCGGGCCGACCTCTAGGTCCATATCCGTCACCATCTGGGTGAGCTGTCGGTTGAGCTTGACCTGCTCGATGCGATCGCGGAAGTTCTGCCCCGCCACACCCTTGATTTCTTCGGCGTGCTCGATGAGGCCATCGAGGGAGCCATACTGAGTAATCCACTTCGTGGCGGTTTTCTCCCCCACCTTAGGGACAGACGGCAGGTTATCGGACGGGTCGCCGCGCAGGGCTGCGAAATCTGGGTACTGCTCGGGGCTCAGGCCGTACTTCTCCTTCACCGCCTCTGGAGTAAAGCGATGCAGCTTGGACACCCCGCGCATGGGGTAGAGGACGGTCGTGGAGTCGTCGACAAGCTGCAAATAGTCGCGGTCACCGGTGACCAGGAAGGTCTCATAATCTGCGCCCGCCTGGGTGGACAACGTGGCCACGATGTCATCGGCCTCGAAATTCTCGCGCGATAGCGTGGTGATTCCTAGCGTTTCCAGCACTTCCCGGATGAGCTCAACCTGGCCGCGGAACTCTTCAGGGGCAGCCTCGCGCTGTGCTTTGTACTCGGGGAACATGTCGGTGCGGAAGGTCTTGCGACCCACATCGAAGGCTACCGCGACGAAGTCTGGCTTCTCCTCGGCCAGGATATTCGCCAGCATAGAAAGGAATCCGTACACAGCGTTCGTGTGTTGACCACCCGAGGTTGAAAAGTTCTCCGCGGGTAGTGCATAAAATGCGCGAAAGGCCATGGAGTGGCCATCAATGAGAAAGAGTCGGGGCTGAGAAGTAGTCACCCGGCCCATCCTAACGTGTTGCACGGAGCGGCACCGTTGAGGGCCGTAGGCAGGCAATTAGGTTCACGTTGGTCGCCTACGCTACTATCGTTGCTTGTGCGCCCCTGTAGCCCAATTGGCAGAGGCAACGGATTCAAAACCCGTGTAGTGTGAGTTCGAGTCTCACCAGGGGCACAATGTCACCCCACAACCGAGTCTGTTGTGGGGTGTTAGCGTTTTTCAACTGAGAGGAACCCGTTTCTATGCGTCGCACTATCATCGCTTTGAGCACCGCGGTTGCCCTTACTCTGGGTGGTACCACCGTGGCTACCGCTACAGAATCGAGCGCCGACAAGGAGGTTTCCTCAAAAGTGGAAGGTTCCTCCTACTACCAGGAGCTGCGCAAGTCCGCCGCTTCCTCGGATGATCCGCAGCTCAACACTTTCTACACCGCGCTTCTCGACGGCCTTGTAGGCTTCGCTGCCTTCGCCATCCTGGGGTCGATCTACGGCGAGGTGGCTAAGCGCTTGCCAATGTAAAAGGCGTATAACCTTCCACAAATTGAATAGTTTGCATAATCCTGTTGTGCGGTGAGAAAATAAAAAGTCATCTGCTCACCCACCCTTCCCGGCACGGCAATCCCACCGGGTAGACATTCAAGGTTACTTTCGGTTTATGCATTATCTTGTTAACGCCATTCGCGGCGCCCTTATTGGCATGGCCGAGTTAGTCCCCGGAATCTCCGGCGGCACCGTTGCGCTCATCGTCGGTATCTATGAGCGCGCTTTGCATAACGCCAATGATCTCATCTCCGGCCGTTTCAAGAAGGTCGAATGGGGCTTCCTCGTCTCCGTAGCCGTCGGCATGTTCGCGGCCGTTTTCGGCTTCTCCACGATTCTCCATAGCTTTGTGGAGGCCCAGGTTTCACTATCCAGCGCCCTCTTCCTCGGTATGGTCGCCGTCTCTATCATCGTGCCGCTGAGCATGATGTCGCGTTTTTCTCCCGCGTCCATCGCCGCGCTTGTTATCGCCGCCGTCGCAATCTTCTTTGTCACCGGTTTTACCTCCACTCCCGTGGAAGATCCCAGCCTGATCGTCGTCTTCCTAGCGGCCATGGTGGCTGTGTGCGCGCTCGTTCTCCCTGGTGTCTCAGGCTCCCTTATCTTGCTGACGATGGGCCTCTACGCGCCGATCATCGGTGCAGTCTCGGACCGCAACATGCTCGTCGTGGGTGTCTTCGCACTCGGCGCAGTGTGCGGCCTCGCAGCTTTCGTCAAGGTGTTGAACTACCTGCTGGATAATCACCGCGATATCACCCTCGCGGCCATGGCTGGATTCATGCTCGGATCCCTGCGTGCGTTGTGGCCGTGGGGCGCCGATCAAGATGCTTCCACGCCGCTCATCCTGCTTATGTTCGCGATTGGCGGCATCATCGTGGCCATTTTCATCGTTGTGGACCGGCGCAAAGCCGCAAGCTACCAAGAGGGTTAGAGCATGATTAAGAAAACGGCCATCGTGGGCGTCGTCGGAGCACTTGCCGCTACTGTTCTCTCCGGCTGCGTCACCAACGAGGAGCCGGCGCTGCCAGAAGGCTGGTCCGAGCCTAACGTGGACGAAGTTCCCGAGATCGCCGCGATGTATGAGGACGCCGATGGGGTCCTCACCGTAGGCACGAACCCACCGTTCGCACCTTTCGAGTTCAAGGACTCCGATGGCTCGATCATCGGCTTGGAAATGGACCTAAGCAATGCAGTCGCCCAAGTATTGGGGCTCAAGTTCCAGCCGGTGGAACAAGACTTCTCCATGATTCTTCCGGCGGTCCAGTCGGGACAGATTGATCTCGGCGGCTCTGGGTTTACGGATACCGAGGAGCGCCGGGAAAACTTCGACTTCGTCAATACTCTCTACGCCGGCATTCAGTGGGCGGAACTCAGCGACGGACCCAACAAGGTCGATCCATCGAATCCCTGTGGCCTCACCGTCGCGGTGCAGCGCACGACGGTGTCGGAGACCGACGATCTGCGCCCCAAGCAGGAAGCCTGCGATGGCAACTTGACCATCCTGCCCTATGACTCGAGTGATAACGCCGCGCTTGCGGTCTTGATGGGCCGAGCGGACGCGCTCTCAGCGGATTCACCAGTCTCCGCATGGGCGGTCAACCGCTCGGATGGGCGTCTGTCCATGGTCGGCGAAATGTTCGACGCAGCACCCTACGGCTTCGCCGTGCCAAAGGACTCCGACCTGGGCCCAGCCGTAGCAGCGGCGCTCCAACATCTCATCGACACCGGAGCTTACGCGGAGATTCTCGATAAATGGGGTGTAACCGAGGGACTCGTCGAACAAGCAATGATTAATGAAAGGCCGATCAATGACTAATTCCTCTCTCCCGGCTGCGCCGGATTCAGCGGCTTCGACTCCCCCGGAAAAGATCGAAGCTCGCCCACTGCGTCACCCCTGGCGCTGGATATTCGCCACTGTCCTCACTCTGCTTGCCGTATGGTTCGTTATCTCCTCGGCACGCAACGAGGCCTTCGGGTGGGGCACGTATTTCCAGTATCTTTTCGATACTCGGATTGCCACCGCTGCCCTGCACACCATTGCCATTACGATTCTGGCGATGATCATCGGCGTCATAGGAGGTGCAGCCCTCGCGGTGATGCGCATGTCCCCCAACCCAGTGCTGGGCGGCGTGTCGTGGGTTTTCTTGTGGCTCTTCCGGGGTACCCCGATTTATGTGCAGCTCGTCTTCTGGGGTCTGCTTTCAGCCCTCTACCAATCCATCAACCTTGGCTTCACAGAGATATCCCTCACCGAGGTACTCAATAACGCATTCCTCTTGTCCGTCTTGGGCTTAGGCTTGAACGAAGCCGCATACATGGCGGAGATTGTTCGCTCCGGTATCTCTTCCGTTCCGGAGGGCCAGAAGGAAGCCAGCAAGGCCCTGGGAATGGGATGGTGGATGACCATGCGCCGCACGGTGCTCCCGCAGGCCATGCGCATTATCATCCCGCCGACCGGCAACGAGTTTATTTCACTGCTCAAGACTTCTTCACTTGTGGTTGCTATTCCCTACACGGCGGAGATTTTTGGCCGTGCCACGGACATTTCGGCTGCGCTCTTCGAGCCCATCCCCCTGCTTATGGTCGCGGCTACGTGGTATTTGGCCATCACCTCTCTGCTTATGGTGGGCCAGTACTTCTTGGAGCGCCGCTTTGAGCGCGGCGCCACCCGCGAACTCACCGGCCGCCAGTTGGCTGCGCTGGCGGATGCCGAAGGAACCATTCCCCGCAACGTCTCTGTCATCCCGGAGGTAAAGAACTAATGCCGACTCCCATGATTTCCGCACAAAATGTGCACAAGTCTTTCGGCCAACTTGAGGTTCTCAAAGGCATCGACCTCACTGTCATGCCCGGTGAGGTCACGTGCCTCCTGGGTCCCTCCGGTTCAGGTAAGTCCACCTTCCTGCGCTGCTGTAATCACTTGGAGAAGGTCACGGCCGGCCGCCTCTACATCGACGGCGAACTGATTGGCTTCCGCGAGCGCAATGGCGTGCTCTATGAAATCTCCGAGAAGGAAGCCGCAGCCCAGCGCCAAGATATCGGCATGGTTTTTCAGCAATTCAATCTGTTTAGCCACCGCACCGTGCTGGAAAACATCATCGAGGCCCCCATCCAGGTAAAGAAGCAGAGCCCGGTGCAGGCAAAGAAGAAGGCCATGGAGCTGCTGGAAAAGGTTGGCCTCGCGCACAAGGCGGACGCCTACCCAGTCCAGCTCTCTGGTGGTCAGCAGCAGCGCGTCGCCATTGCCCGCGCGGTTGCCATGGACCCGAAGCTCATGCTTTTCGACGAGCCCACCTCCGCCCTCGACCCCGAGCTCGTCGGTGAGGTGCTCCGCGTGATGAAGGAACTTGCCGCCGATGGCATGACCATGCTCGTTGTCACCCACGAGATGGGCTTTGCCCGGGAGGTCGCCGACACGATCGTTTTCATGGACGGCGGCAGCGTCATCGAAACCGGCACCCCAGAGCAGGTCTTGGACAATCCTCAGCACCAGCGCACGAAGGATTTCCTCTCTTCGCTCTTGTAGAACGCTTGGACATTTTCCTATTTGAACCCACCGAAAAATAAAGCTCCGGCCAGTCCGCAAAGGGTAACTGACCGGAGCTTCGGACTTCAGGAAAAGACGTAGGCTCTAATCGGAGTCGCCTTCCGTTTCCGCAGTCTCAGCGGGCTCCTCGGCCTCCTCGGCAGAGGCCGGGGCCATCGGGCTATCCGCAGACTGTGATTGGATGACGTCATCCAGCACCGCATGGATATAAGGCGCGGCCTTGT
This sequence comes from Candidatus Corynebacterium faecipullorum, assembly GCA_019114925.1. GTDB lineage: Bacteria > Actinomycetota > Actinomycetes > Mycobacteriales > Mycobacteriaceae > Corynebacterium > Corynebacterium faecipullorum. Next base: position 8,644 of record DXEO01000227.1, read on the forward strand.
CGTTGGAGTATTCGGAAGCAAGCTCCACGCCTTCGACGAGCGCGGTAGCGTTGGGAACATCCGCGTTGAAGAGGATTTCCCATACCGATACTCGCATGATCGCGCGGTCAACGGCGGGAATGCGCTCGAGCGACCACTCGCTGGAGAGGTAACGAGCAATCGCATCGTCGATGGCGTCCAGCTCTTCAGCTGCTCCGCTGACAATTTCACGGGTGTAGTCCGCGATCGGCGCCACGCCGTTTTCCGGATCACGAGCAAGCTCGACGCGGTCTTCCACGATTGCGACCGGATCGACGTCGCGTGATTCTGCCTCGAAGAGAATATCTGCAGCTCGGCGGCGCGCGCGGTAGCGCGCGGTGTGCCGTTTAAAGTTAGGCTCTGGTCGGGTCATCTTAGTTGTTGACGCGAGAGAGGTACTCGCCAGTGCGGGTATCGATCTTGAGGGTGTTACCGGTCTCGATGAACAGCGGCACCTGGATCTCGGCACCGGTCTCGAGCGTCGCCGGCTTGGTGCCGCCGTTGGAGCGGTCACCCTGCAGACCCGGCTCGGTGTGCTCAACTTTCAAGTCAACGGAGATCGGAAGCTCACCGAACAGAGCGTCGCCATCGTGGAAGGAGACCTGGACGCGCATGTTTTCCAAGAGGAACTTGCCGGCGTCGCCGAACTTATCAAACGGCAGCTCGTACTGCTCGTAGGTCTTATCATCCATGACCACGTAGTTCTGACCATCGTTGTACAGGTAGGTCATGTCGCGGCGGTCAACGTTGGCGGTCTCGACCTTCACACCAGCGTTAAAGGTCTTGTCGGTGACCTTGCCAGAGACCACATCCTTGAGCTTGGTGCGCACGAATGCAGGCCCCTTGCCAGGCTTGACGTGCTGGAATTCAACGATCTGCTGCAACTTGTTGTCGATCTTCAGAACGAGGCCGTTCTTGAAATCAGTGGTATCTGCCATGAAATGACTCTCCCAAATAACTTGTAGTCGAAATTATGAAAACAGTGTCTAAGCATACCGTACGCGGCTACTGCACGGGACGAAGGGGTGCTGGCTACAGCACCTGAAGTTCCTTCGGATAGGCCGTGATGATCTTTGGTGCCCCTGAGGTGATAAAGAGGCTGTCCTCGATGCGCACACCGCCCTTACCAGGAACGTAGATACCCGGCTCAATGGTCAGCGTCATCCCTTCGGCCAGCTCGCCCTTGCCGGTTTTCGCTGCGGAGGGCCCTTCATGCACGTCGAGACCGATTCCGTGGCCAGTCGAGTGAACGAAGTACTCGCCGTAGCCGGCCTCAGTGATGATGTCACGGCAGGCCGCGTCGACGTCGACAAGCTTGGCACCTGGCACCGCTGCCTTCACACCCGCCTCCTGGGCGCGCAGAACAATGTCGTAGATTTCACGGGCGAAGTCAGTGACCTCACCGATAGCGAAGGTGCGTGTGCAGTCGGAGTTAAAGCCGCGCAGGTGGGCACCGAAGTCTATCGTAACCAAATCCCCCTTGCACAACTCGCGGTCATCCGCACCGTGATGGGGCTTAGCGGAATTTTCACCGGAAGCCACAATGGTGTCGAAGCTCACGCGCTCCGAGCCGAGCATGCGCATGCGGTACTCCAAATCGGCAGCGACTTGGCGTTCCGTGCGCCCAGCGGCGACCTCCCCAGCCTCCACGAGATCGGTGAGTGCCTGGTTGGCCAAGGCCGCGATCTCTTCGAGCTTCTGAAGCTCAACGTGATCCTTGACCAGGCGGATCTTCTCAATCACGCCGGTGACCGGCACCAGAGTCACGCCCTCCGGCTTTGCCTTCTCCAAACGCTCCAGTTGTGAGACAGTGACGTAGTCGGCTTCATAGCCCACGCGCAGATCTTGAGAAACTTGCCCCACCAAGTGCGGGCCTACATCGCGGCCGAGGCTGGCTTCGATGTCCGGAACCTCTTCCGCGATCTGCGTGGTGTAGCGCCCGTCCGTTGCCATGAGCGCGGAGAGGTCCTTGCGCAACAGCAGTCCACCATTCGATCCCGAAAAGCCGGTCAAATAACGCACGTGCGTCAGGTGGGTAACGATAATGGCGTCAATGCGCTGACCAGTCAGCTCAGTCATGAGCTTGCGGCGGCGGTTGCCATAACGAGTATCGGCTAATGCCATGAGAGATCCACTCCAATCAATTCAAGCGATACTTCATGATAGCTAATGTGCCAGGAAGTACCCCAATGCCGCGACATAGCCATAAGAGCCGAGGCCCGCGATAACACCGCGAGCGATGGGGCTCAGGTAAGAGTGCTGCCGAAATGCTTCCCGCGCATGCACATTGGATAGGTGCACCTCGACGAATCCGGGGCCATCGGCTACCTCCGCCAGGGCATCACGCAGAGCCACCGAGGTATGGGTAAAACCGCCCGGGTTGATGATGACAGGCCAGCCCTCGTCGGCAGCGCGATGCACCTGTTCAATGAGTTCGCCCTCGTGGTTGGATTGGAAGAAGACGATCTCTTCCTCCCCCGCCGCCGCGCGGACGCGAGTCTCTATATCCTCCAAAGTTTCGCTGCCATAGATTTCTGGCTGACGCTTGCCCAAGCGGTTCAGATTCGGGCCGTTGAGGACGAGAATGGTCATGGCGAACTCCTTAAATTCCTATACGGTCAGCTGCGCGTAGGCTGCGCGCAGCTCCTCATCAGTGGCGTCTTCCAAGCGCGTGGTTTCCCCGATCCCGGTGAGCGCTACAAAGCGGATGTGGCCTCCGCGGTTCTTCTTGTCATGGCGCATTGCATCCAGCAGCTCCTCAAAATGGCCCTGCTCATAAGTGGTCGGCAGCCCAATTCTGGTCAAGATGTCGCGGTGCGTGGCCACGAGGTTGGCATCGATCAGCCCGCGCGCGTGGGATAAGTAGGCAATGAACATCATGCCCACCGCTACCGCACGGCCGTGTCGCCACGAGTAGTTTTCGCGACGCTCCACGGCGTGGCCAAAGGTGTGGCCGTAATTGAGGGTCTCGCGCAGCCCGGATTCCTTCAAGTCCTGACCCACCACATGTGCCTTGACCGCAATAGAACGCTCGATGAGCTCCGGCAGCAGGCCGTCCGGCTCAAGGCATGTGGCGGAGTCCGCTAGATAGTGCTCAATGATCTGAGAGTCATGGATGAAGCCAGTCTTGATAATCTCTGCAGAACCGGCGACAATTTCCTCGGCCGGCAGCGTGCGCAAATGATCCAGATCAACAAAGACTGAGTCCGGCTCGTGAAAAGCCCCAACCAGGTTCTTTCCCGCCGCAGTGTTGATCCCGGTTTTGCCACCGACGGCGGCATCCACCATAGCGAGCAACGTCGTTGGTGCCTGAATCACCGGGATTCCGCGCATCCACGTCGCCGCTGCAAACCCAGCTAGGTCTGTCACGGCACCACCGCCCAGGCCAATGACGGCGTCGCGGCGGCTAAACCCTGCCTCCCCGAAAATATCCCACAGGCGGGCCAGCACGTCGATCTGCTTGGCGGCTTCGGCATCGGGGACCGCAACTGGGGTGGCCTCAATCCCCTGTACTCGAGCCTGTTCAACTAAGTGTTGGGCAGCCTGCGCGAGCGGCGGTTGGTGGATGATTGCCACCTTAGCCGCCCCAATCGCCGCGGCGCGCTCGATCAT
>DXEO01000228.1 GCA_019114925.1 Candidatus Corynebacterium faecipullorum
ATGACCACATCAACTCCGCATAAGACTCGCTCTACACGCGATACTTTTAATACGCGCTTGGTCTTCCTCATGGCCGCTATTGGCTCCGCCGTCGGCCTGGGTAATATCTGGCGCTTCCCTTACGTTGCCTATGACAATGGCGGCGGTGCCTTCCTCATCCCGTACCTGGTTGCCCTGCTGACCGCCGGTATCCCTATTCTGTGGTTCGACCTGGCCATCGGTCACCGCTTCCGGGGCTCTGCGCCGCTGGCATTCCGCCGCATCAGTAGCCGCTGGGAAGGAATCGGCTGGTTCAAGGTTGGCGTGAACTTCTTCATCGCTATCTACTACGCCGCCATCATTGCATGGGCGGCGCTCTACACCATCAAGTCTGTGAATCAGGCGTGGGGAGATGATCCTGCGGAGTACTTCATGGGTGACTTCCTCCAGGCAGAGCCGGAGGCAACCTACTCGGGCCACGTCGTCCCCGCCATTCTTGGCGTCATGATCCTCGTGTGGATTGTCTGCATTGCCACGCTGGCCACGAGCATCAATAAGGGCATTGGTAAGTTGACCTCGATCTTCCTGCCGGTCCTGGCCGTCATGTTCATCATTCTGGTAATCCGCGCCTTCTTCCTCGACGGTGCCGCCGAGGGCCTCAACGCCTTCTTCACCCCGGACTGGTCCGTACTGAGCAACCCGTCGGTGTGGATAGCCGCTTATGGACAGATCTTCTTCTCCCTGTCCATTGGCTTCGGCATCATGATCACCTATGCGTCTTACCTTAAGCCGCGCACCAACCTCACCAATACGGGTCTGGTTACCGCCTTTGCAAACTCCTCCTTCGAGGTTCTCGCCGGCATCGGCGTCTTTGCCACCCTGGGCTACATGGCTGCCCAGCAGGGCGTGGCCGTGGATGAGGTGGTGTCCTCCGGTATCGGCCTGGCCTTCATCGCTTTCCCGACGATCATCAACCTCATGCCGCTCGGCGGACTGTTTGGTGTCCTCTTCTTCGGCTCCCTCTTCCTGGCTGGTGTGACCTCGCTGATTTCTATCATGGAGGTCGTCGTCTCCGCTGTGGCAGATAAGTTCAACGTCTCTCGCCGCGTTTCTGCCATCACCGTTGGCGGCACCATGGCGGTCGTGTCCTGCTTCCTGTTCTCCACCTCCTCGGGCCTGGTCACCCTGGACATCATGGATAAGTTCACCAACAACCTGGGCATCGTCTTCGGCGCCATCTGTGCCCTAGTGGTTGTCGGCTGGGTCACCGGTCGCCGCCGCGAGATCCAGCAGCACCTCAACGCCGTCTCGCACTTCATGGTCGGTGGCTTCTGGCAGTTCCTGACCTTTATCGCCACCCCGCTGCTGCTCGTCTACTTCTTGGTCAACGAGATCATCACGATTGCCCGCGAGGGCTATGAGGGCTACTCCTCCACCCAGATTGGGCTCTTCGGCTGGGCGGTGCTGGGCGTCATCCTGCTCGCCAGCTTCGTCATGCCGCTGGTGGCCTTCCGCGGCAACAAGTACCTGGACGGCATGGAGACCTCGGACTACGGCGTTCCTGTGGGCGGCCGCCCAGCCGACACCCCGAACCCGCTTGCCACGGGTAAGCCTGTCGCACCGATCACGGACGACAAGTAACGGCTATTAAGAAAGGAGAACGACAATGACTACAAGCGCAATCCTGCTCTTCATCCTCTTCGTCGTCGTCATCTGGGGCGGACTGGTGGTGTCTTCCATCTGGCTGGCCCGCAGCGACGATGACACCACGGGCGAGCTGGGTGATGCCCCCGGCACTGACGACGAATCTCTGTCGCACCGCGTACACCACTAAAAGGGAGCGGGCGGCACATCGCTGCCCAGCTTAAATCTGTCCCAGCCTATATCTCGACTACCGTGCGCCCATGGCGGGAGCCGGCGCGGAGCTCGGTGGCGGCGGTAGCGATATCGGCCAGCGGAACCGTTTCGGTAATAGAGTTCAGCATGGTGAGGTAGAGGTGATCGTCGAGAAGCTGCCAGGCTGCCTCGCGCACCTCGCGGGGCGCGTCGACAGAGTTACCGCCAGCCAGGACGATGCCGCGCAGGATGAATGGCAGCACCGAGGCAGGAAGATCCGGACCGGCCGCCATGCCGGTCGCAGCCACCACGCCGCCCCAGCGCACCTGTGCCAGCACATTGGCCAAGACGGTGGAACCGGCGGTGTCAATGGCGCCGTCGTACAGCGCCTTCTGCAGCGGGCGGCCGGTCTCAGACAACACTGCGCGGTCGAGGACATGATCAGCGCCGAGCGAGGTGAGGTACTCCGACTGGGATTCCACGCGGCCGGTGACGGCGGTGACCTCGTAGCCAGCGGATTTGAGCAGCTGGACCGCGATGGAACCCACGCCGCCGGTGGCACCGGTGACGAGGATGTGGCCCTTCGTCGTGCCGTGCGTGCGCAGCTGGTTCACGCAAATGGCGGCGGTGTACCCGGCCGTGCCAATCGCGGCCGCATCGTGCGCGCTGAAGCGTTGGGGCACGGGGATGGTGGCCTCAGCGTTGACGCGCTGGCGGGTGGTGTAGCCACCATGACGGAATTCGCCCAAGCCATCGCCGCAGGAAACGACAAGCTGGCCGGGATTCAGGCGAGAATCAGAAGATTCCGCCACGGTGCCCACCACATCGATGCCGGGGACGAGGGGATCGATGCGCATGACACCCTTGTTACCCTCCAAGGCCATGGCGTCCTTGTAATTAAGGGAAGAA
>DXEO01000229.1 GCA_019114925.1 Candidatus Corynebacterium faecipullorum
AGCCGGGATAGACGCCGATAGCCCTCCGGGGTGCGCGCCAGAACAGTCAGCGGGGCCGGGTCGAGACTGAGCTCCGCACCAAAGACCGCAGGCAAACCAACTTTGGCGGCAGCCTCCGCAAACTTCATAAGGCCATAGAATCCATCCCGATCTACCAGCGCAATCCCCCGCAAGCCCAGCTCGACGGCGCGCACCACAAGTTCCTCCGGCTCAGAGGCACCGTGCAGAAAACTATAGGAGCTCACCGCATGCAGCTCCGCGAAAGGTACAGCGGAACACCCCGCCTTCGGCGCATCCGTGGCCTGCGGCAGATGATCCACCGAGACCGGGACGGGCCCTGGACGGCCCGAGAGAATCCTCTCCACCCGGGACCACGGCAGCGCCTTACCCCCATTGAATCTCATAGGACCACACACTATATTCGAACACAAGTTCCCGTCAAGGTTGTCGTTGAACAATTTCCCGAATAGACAAAGCGGTTCAATCGTTGCTAGTTTTTTCAGCAGTGAACACTCCTGCGGTGACACGACTTGCCGCACAAACCAAGAAGGGACACTAGGAACCCACCATGAGCATCCGTCGCGTACTTGCCGCCACCTCGGCAGCCGTCATCGCCGCAACCGGCCTGGTTGCCTGCTCCTCCGATTCCTCGGACTCCGCTGAGTCCAAGGATTCCGGCGAGGCCATCACCAAGGACTCCACCATCACCATCGGCACCACCGACGCCAACATGGAAGAGTGGGCCGTCTTCCAGGACCTGGCCAAGGAAGCTGGCTTCGACATCAAGCTGGAAAACTTCGCCGACTACAACACCCCGAACCAGGCCTTGGACCAGGGCAAGCTGACGACGAACAAGTTCCAGCACCTGAAGTTCCTGGCTGAGTACAACAAGGGCAACGGCACCGACCTGGTCCCGCTGGCAGCTACTGAGATCTACCCGCTGGCCATCTACTGGAAGGACCACAAGGACCTCGCTGACATCGAAGGCCAGGAAGTCGCCATTCCGAATGACTCCACCAACCAGGGCCGCGCCATCGGCCTGCTGGTTCAGGAAGGCCTGGTCACCCTCAAGGAGAACAGCCCGCTGACCCCGACTCCGCTGGACATCGATGAGGAGAAGTCCAAGGTCAAGGTCACCCCGGTGGACGCCGCCCAGACCCCGGCCGCCTACGGCGAGGGCAAGCCGGCCGTCATCAACAACTCCTTCCTCGAGCGCGCCGGCATTGACCCGCAGTCCGCCGTCGCGCAGGATGACCCGGACTCCACCGAGGCCGAGCCCTACATCAACGTCTGGGCCGTGCGCGCCGACGACGCCGATAACGAAACCCTCCACGAGCTGGCCGAGCTGTGGAAGGACCCGAAGGTCACCGACGCCGTTCTGAAATCCTCCGGCGATACCGCCGTGGCCGTCGACCGCTCCCAGGAGGAGCTCCAGGAGATCCTGGACCGCCTCGAAGAGCAGGTCTAAGCCCAATCCCACCACTGACTAACTAGTAAAGGACGAATCATGCGCATCCGCCGCCTCGTAGCAGCCGCCGCCGCTAGCCTGGTTGCTGCTACCAGCTTGGTCGCCTGCTCGTCTGCAAGCTCCGATTTCGCCGCCGGCACCGCTGAGGATCCCATCATCGTCGGCACCACCGACGCTGAACTTCCGGAGTGGGGCGTACTCAAAGAACTCGCTGCCAAGGAAGGCATCGAGATCGAGATGAAGAGCTTCACCGACTACGCCACCCCCAACCAGTCCCTGGCTGAGGGCAGCACGGATACCAACAAGTTCCAGCACCTGAAGTTCCTCGCTGAGTACAATGTGGGCAACGGCACGAACCTCGTTCCGGTGGCCTCCACGCAGGTCTACCCCATGCCGCTGTTCTGGAAGGGCCACGACAGCATCGACGGCATCGAGGGCCAGGACATCGCCATCCCCAACGACGCCACCAACCAGGGCCGCGCCATCAACCTGCTGGCCGCCAACGGTTTGCTGGTGCTCAAGGAAGAGGGCAAGCTCACCCCGGACCCCGCCGACATCGACGAGGCCGCATCCAAGGTGAGCATCACCCCGGTCGATGCTTCCCAGACCCCGTCCGCCTTCGGCGAAGGCAAGCCCGCCATCATCACCAACTCCTTCTTCAAGCGTGCGGGTATCAACCCGGCCGACGCCGTGCTTTACGACGACCCGGAAAACCCCAACGCCGACCCGAAGATCCTGTTCGACCCTTATGTCAACGTGTGGGCTGTGCAGGAAAAGGACAAGGACAACGAGAAGGTCAAGAAGCTGGCTGAGCTCTACCTCTCCGATGAGGTGAAGGCCGCGGTGCAAGACACCACGGGTGGCACCACTATCTTCGTGGATAAACCACAGGCAGAGCTTCAGGAGATTCTGGAGCGGCTGGAAAAGGAAGCCTCCTCTAGCTAAGTGAATCTCTCTCCTCCCCCGCGCTCACGCTGGTTTGCGTGACCCGGGGGATTTTGCCCGTTACTCCCTCCTCACTCATTACACGGACACGTACAAAGGAAACCACGTGACTGAACAACAAGGCGCCCACCGGGGCACCCGGATTGAATTCCGCAACATCACCAAAGTCTTTAAGAACAAGAAAACCACCACGACAGCGCTTGACGATGTCTCCTTGACCGTCGAGCCCGGTGAGATCATCGGCATCATCGGCTTCTCCGGGGCAGGTAAGTCCACGCTGGTGCGCATGATCAACGGCCTGGATAAGCCGACCTCGGGGCAGCTGCTTCTCGACGGCACCGATGTCGTCCCCCTGCCCGAGTCCAAGCTGCGCGGCATTCGCCGCAACATCGGCATGATCTTCCAGCAGTTCAACCTCATGTCCTCGCGCACTGCGGCTGGCAATATTGAGTACCCGCTGAAGCTGCAGGGCGTCGACAAGCAGGAGCGTAAAAAGCGCGTCCAGTAACTGTTGGAGTTCGTCGGCCTGGCGGACAAAGGCGATAACTACCCGGAGCAGCTCTCCGGCGGCCAGAAGCAGCGCGTCGGCATTGCCCGCGCCCTGGCTAATACCCCTTCCCTGCTGCTGGCGGACGAGGCCACCTCGGCGCTCGACCCCACCACCACCCACGAGGTGCTCGACCTGCTGCGCAAGGTCAACCGCGACCTCGGCATCACCATCGTGGTGATCACCCACGAGATGGACGTCGTACGCTCCATCGCCGACAAGGTAGCCGTCATGGAAAACGGCCACGTCATCGAGGCCGGCAGCGTCTATGAAGTCTTTTCCAATCCGCAGACCAAGGTGGCGGAGAAGTTCGTGGCCACCTCGCTGCGCAACACCCCGGACGTCGTGGAGGCCGATGACCTGCTGGCCCACGAGGGCCGCCTGTTCACCATCAACCTGACGGAAAAGTCGGGCTTCTTCGACGCCGCCGGCAAGCTCGCGGATAAGGGCGTGTCCATCGCCGTGGTCCACGGTGGCATCACCACCCTGCAGAAGCATTCCTTTGGCAAGATCACCGTGCGCCTCAACGGCCCAGACGCCGCCATCGAAGACTTCTACGCACACATGCAACGCACCACCGAGATTGAGGAGATCCAACGATGAACGTCACCTACCTCGCGCAAGCCAATTGGGACCGACTGGGCAGCACGCTTGTCGACGCCATCAAGGACACCCTCATCATGGTCGCCACCACCCTGGTGCTCGCCGGCATCATCGGCCTCGTGCTGGGCATCCTGCTCTACACCACGCGCCCGGGCGGCATCCTGCAGAACAAGCCCATCCACTTCGTCATCAATATCCTGGTGAATTTTGTTCGCCCGATTCCGTTCATCATCTTGCTGGCCTTTGTGCAGCCGCTAACGGTGGCGGTACTAGGCAGCTCCATCGGCCGTGAGCCGGCCACCTTCGTCATGGTCATTGCGGCTACCTTCGCGGTGGCCCGCATCGTGGAACAGAACCTCGTGGCTCTGGATCCGGGCGTGATTGAGGCAGCCCGCGCGATGGGCGCTTCGCCGTGGAAGATCATCACCACGGTCATTATCCCGGAGGCGCTGGGCCCGCTGGTGCTGGGCTACACCTTCCTGTTCATCGGCATCGTCGATATGTCCGCGATGGCCGGCTACGTCGGCGGCGGTGGCTTGGGCGACTTCGCCATTGTCTACGGCTACCGCGCCTTCGAGTGGGAGGTCACCGTGGTGGCTACCCTCATCATCATTGTGCTGGTGCAGGCAGCGCAGTTCTTCGGCAACTGGCTCTCGGCCAAGATTATGCGCCGCTAGCCGCGCCGCGCGACGCGGCACGCGGCATAAAAGCGAGAGGTCTTCGGTTCGTCCCCGCAGGAGGAGACGACGCCAGAGGCCTCTTTTTCTTCGAGTTCCACGTCCCATGCGCGGCCATCGCGGTGGCGCACAACGACGCTATTCTTTGCGGCGGGGTTCTCCGCCGTGTCGACGGTGAGTTCGCCGTAGTGGAGGGGCTCGGAGGCGTCGAGAAGCTGGCGTGCTACCGCAAGCTCCCCCACCTGGCCTTGAGGCGTGGTGAGGCCGGAACCACGGTTGGCGGGGTAGAAATACTCGCCGCGTAGTGCCTTGCCCACGAGCTCGCGGCCAGCTTCCACGTTGAGGCGGCCGAAGGAATATCCCCAGGGCATCAGGAGCACCGACGGCGCGAAGCGGTGGCCTTTGGTGTGGGAGGTTTCCCACACGGTCTCCTCAAATTCGCATGCCAGGGAGGCGGCAAGCGGGCGGCCCTTGATTGCGCAGCAGGCATCGCGCTTGGCGTGGGTGCACACGAGCACCAGCGGCAGGCACGTGCCAGTGGGGTGCTCCAGATCCAAGTCAAGAATGTCCTCCGGGCCGTTCAGGACATAATCCTGTACTAAGCCCTCGCGTGCCCACACGACGAAACAGCGAAAATTCCCCGTCCCCCGCTCGTGCCCGGCGCGCCCGGGGCGGCGAATGAGCTGCAGGCCAGCCACGCCTTTGAGCTTGGCCTTGAGCTTCGCAGTCAAGCCGGGGCCAAAAGTGCGACCGTCCAGCACGTCGCGAGACCACGCCGTGGGCCACTCAAAGAGGACGTACACAGATTCTTGTTTAGCGGTACCGGCCAGGGGCTCGACCTGAACATCGGAGCAGAAGGTCATGGCGCCATCTTAACTGGCATCACTCCTTTCACAACAATGTGGTTACGATGCTTAGCACGATGCATATAATTCCCCGTAGTGCCACTACGCTCGAAGTCATGCCGAAACACAACCTCTTGCGCACAGCCGCCCCAGTGGCCGCACTCGTTGTCTCGGGTACGCTCGCGCTTCAGGGATGCGCTCCGTCTTCCTCCCCGGACGGCAGTACCGACGGCCCCACGAAAACTCTCGACGCCACCCTATCCGGCGCCTCCACCTCCACGGCTACCGTTACTCCCACTGCGCCCTCCCCCGCCGCACCGGCTGGGCTGACCCCGCTGGGCGACGCCAACCTGGAGATGAAAACCCTCCGCCCACCAGCCCCCTCGGAGCTGGTGGTAACTAATGTCCGCGTGGGCAAGCATGAAGGTTTTGACCGCGTGGTCTTCGAGTTTGTCGGGGACGGTTCACCGGGCTGGTTCATCGATTACACCGACGCTCCCGCCCAGCAGGGCTCCGGTAATCCGATTCCTTTTGAGGGTTCCACTGCGCTCGACGTCAGCATCGACGGCACCGCTTATCCCTTCCAACTCGACATGGAAGACCCGAACATCGGCACCGTGAAGGGCGCCGGCGGGCTGGTGACCCAGGTGGTCAGCGGCGGCACCTTCGAGGCCCGCTCGCAGTTCGTTATCGGGCTTGATGAACGCCACCCGTACTCGGTTCAGGTGCTCAAGGGGCCGACGCGCCTGGTTATCGACATCTTGAACTAAGCAGTTCAAGCATAGGTTGCCTCCACCGACCAGCGCCCGCCTGCCCACACGAGGAGCCAGGCGCGCTGGCTTTTCTCGTTTTCTCCGACGATTTGCAGGCGCGCGCAGCGCTGCGCCGCACCTGCTTCCCACCACCCGGTGTCCACGGGCCACGGGCCGGCCCAACCGGTCACCCGGTAACGGTGGCGCCCCCATCCCAGACCCGCCGGCTCCCCGGAGAGGAGGGCCTCGGCAGTGACGATAATGTCCTTCGAGGAGACGTCGATAAGCCGAATCCGCGCGGCTGGGTGTGCCAGGCTCGCGGGGAGCGGCGACGGGATGCGCCCCGGCCATGTGCCCTCCGGCTGCGGATCGCGCTGCTCGCCGTAGGGGACGTACTCGATACGCTCGGCCACCCCGCGCCCGGCCGCCGGGCGGGGCTGCAGCACGCGGTCCACCCCCAGCTGGGATTGCACCCGCGCGATAACACGTTTGGCTTGCTCGGCAGATTCGCCCGCGCCCCACAGGAATCCATCCCCCGGCGGGGCGACCTCCACCGGCTCCAACGCCAGCTTGACGATGCCCCCTCCCTCACCCGGCGCGCTGCCCGCCCGCGCAGCACTCAGCCAGCCATCGAGCTGCCAGCGCACGCGGTCCGCCGTGGCGGCCTCGCTGAGCGCTTCCTGGGTACGCCAGATGCGCTCAAGGCGCTCGCCGCCTTCGAACTCCGCGGCAACGCGCAGCCGCAGGCACACTACGCCCGCTTCCTCGAGAGCCGCGTGGAGGCGCGCCGCGAGCTGGCGCGCGGCAAAAGCTGCAGCATCCACGCGCTCCAGAGGCTCCTCGAAGCCCTGCCCCACGCCCAGGTCAGGGCGCGCAAGCTCCGGCGCCACGCGCCGATCCGGCGCGGCCGCGGCCACCGCGTGACACCGCCGCCCGGCCTCACCGAAACGGGTGGTAACTTGGCGCAGCGGCAGGCTCGCCAGCTCCCCTAAGGTGCGCACGCCCAGCTGATCTAAGGAATGAACCACGTCCGCCGCACACCCCAGAGCTACCTCCGCAGCCAATACTCCCACCGGCTGCTGAGCCAAAAAGTCGCGCGAACCGCCTGCCGGGACTACCGCGCCCAGGTTGTGGTGGCGCGCGGCAATCAGCGCGGTAGCAATCTCATCGGCGACGCCGACGGTGGCGTCGAGGTGGGATCTGGCGGTGGCGTCGACAAGCATCTCCACTGCTTTTGCCTCACTGCCGTGGAAACGCCCGGCCGCGCCCGCATCCACGATGACCAGACCCGGACGCAGCACCTCCACCGAGGAAGCCACCGCGTCCAGCCCCGCAGCGATCTCCGCGAAAACCACCCCGTCCCGGTCCGGGTTGGCCTCCTCCACGCGCAGCTCCGGTAGAAGGGCCTGGGCTTGGCGCACCCGCATCCCACGGCGCACCCCCGCCCGGCGCGCTGCTGCGTTGCACACTGCAACGCGGTGCTGGGCGGCGATAGCGCACGCCGCCCTGTCGGCGTCCTGCAGCGCTTGGATAGGCCAGTCCGGGAACCACAGCGCCGCGACCCTCACACGACCTCCAAGTGCGGGCGTGCTTCCGGACGCTGCCCACACGTGAGCACTCCACAACGCGGGCGCATGCTTGCCGACGCCACCCGCACCCCTATATCAACCCCCCGAATCCGCCCGCTGCCCCGACCCAAGCCATGCACAGCGATAACTTCCGCGCCTATCTCCACAGCTGTGCCCGGCAGCCGGGTTCCCACGGTGAGCAGGGCCGCCTGCCCAGCCCGCACTTTTGCTAACACGGGGCGCCCCCGCGTGGGGCTCAGCTCACCTGTCCCCTTGTGCACGACCAGGTCCAGCCCCTCACACAGCACGCCGGTCACCGCCCAGGGCTCTACGCCTGGATCGGGCACCGTGATAACCCGGGAGATATCACCTTCCTCGGCCACTTGTGCGAGTAGAAGATCGGGCCAGCCCACCACCCCAACGTGTCCGCCCGCCGCGCTAACATGGGATATCAACTCCACCACGAGCGCGGCACATTCCGCGCAGGCGGTTGCCTGCTTACGGGGCAGACCACCGCCCGGGAGCAGCTCAGATAGCTTTTCCGGGACTCCGAGAAGCTCCGCCTCCGGCTGCACCTGTGCAGAATCATCTGGGGTTTCCAGGCGTTGGATCTGGGCGCGCAGAACCGCAATTTGCTCGGCTTGCGACATGCCCGATACGCGAACACCTGTTTGATTCATGGATCCTATTATGAACCTCTCCCCGGACACGCGCAATTGCGCTGGTAGCGTTAGGCGCCATGAATCCCCTCCGCGCGCACACCACCCCGATCCCTACTCCGCCGTGGGTACGCCTCGGCGCCTCGCTGCTGGCTGGTGCCGCCGTGGCGGCAGGTAGCAGCCGCATCCACTTCGGCCTCGCCATGGGGCTTAGTCTGCTCTTCCTTCTCGCGGCCTGCGCGCTCGTACTCCTGCACCCCTACCGTTCTGAACTGCGCGATTATGCCCAGCGCCACAACGTCACCATGCTGCCCAACGCCGCACAGCTCATCCCGCTTATGGTGCTGTGGTTGATGGTCATGTTCTCCCCGCTCCTCGCGCTGCCTGCCTGGGGCAGCGCGCTAGTGTGGGTGCTTGTTTCAGGCGCGGCCTTCCTGCTCTTCCCCCACGTCGACGGCTCCCGCAAGCTCGCCTACGCACCCCCTGCCTAGGCTGCGCCCGTCTCCCTCGCCCGGTGTGTGCGGGCTGTCTTTCTCCTAGTGTGAGGTGCTTTCTCCTAGTGTGAGATGGTTTCAGATGTGAGGCCCTCGCCTCCGGTGCGTGCGGGCCGTCTAGGCCAGGCTGTTTAAGCCAGGTCGTGCGAGGTGGCCCAGCGCGTGAGCTGATGACGGTTGGACTGCTGCGTCTTGCGCAAAATATTGGAAGCATGCGTTTCCACCGTCTTCACCGAAATGAACAGCTGCTTGCCAATCTCGCGGTACGTATAGCCGCGCGCAAGCAGCCGCAAGACCTCTAGCTCGCGCCGCGTGAGCGCATCCACCGCCGAATCTTGGCCCTCCTCCGGCTCCGGCGCGGGCGCACCGGAAGCAAAAGCGTCAAGGACAAAGCCCGCCAGGCGCGGTGAGAAATACGCATCCCCGCTATTGACCTGCACCACCGCCTCGGCTAGGTCCGGGCCGGAAATATTTTTCGTCACGTAGCCACGCGCACCCGCCCGAATCAGCGCAATCACATCCTCCGCCGCATCCGACACGCTCAGCGCCAAGAACACCGGCCGCGACGGTTGATTAGCCGTCGCGTTAATAACGGCGAGGCCGCCGCCGTCGGGCATGTGGACATCGAGAAGCACTACGTCCGGGGAGGTACGCGCAATGCCCTCCAGCGCCTCCGCAACTGTCCCGGCATCGCCCACGATCTCAATCTCCGGGGACGCCGCCAGCTCCGCGCGCACGCCCGCGCGGAAGACGGAGTGATCATCAACCAAAAAGACCTTCACCATGCTCATAACGCTACCGTCAGCTCCACCTCGGTGCCCTCCCCCGGGGTCGAGGAAATCCGCACACGCCCACCAGCGCCCTCTACGCGCGCGCGAATACTGTCACGAATCCCATGCCTATCAGCGGGAATATCCTCCACGTCGAAACCCACCCCGCGATCGCGCACGAAGATGCTCAGCTCACCGGCCAACAACTCCGCGTAGACATCCACCACGTCCACACCCGCGTGCTTGCCGGCGTTCACCATGGCCTCACGCACTGCCTGGATAAGCAACTTCGCGGACTCCGTCAGCTCCGCGTCCTCGCCCACCGTCACCGCGGATACCCGCATATCAAAGAGATCCTCCACTTCCCCGCACGCCGCTTC
Organism: Candidatus Corynebacterium faecipullorum; assembly: GCA_019114925.1. Classification (GTDB taxonomy): domain Bacteria; phylum Actinomycetota; class Actinomycetes; order Mycobacteriales; family Mycobacteriaceae; genus Corynebacterium; species Corynebacterium faecipullorum. The sequence goes on from DXEO01000229.1 coordinate 9,709, forward strand.
GAGGGCGCCGAAGCAGGTGGTGGGGGCGGCGGAGGGGGCGTCGAAAAGCCAGGCGCGCAGCTCTCGTTCTTGGGCGCGCGCCAAACGCGTCACCTCGCGCGAATCCCCCGCCCGCTTCTGAATCAGCGCCAGCGTCTGCAGCACCGAATCATGCAGGCGGGCAGCAATCTCGGCGCGCTCCTCCGACACCGCCTTCGCCGCCTGCTCCTGCGATAGCGAACGCCAGAGCCTGAGCACCAGCGGCACCACCAGCGCGCCAAAGCCCACCAGCGTCAGCGCCGTGGCCAGGATCGCCGAACCCGATCCGCTCTCCCACGTCACCGCCGCCACCACGACGCCACCGATGACCAGAACAGCACCGGCCGCCACGGCGACCAAGCCCACCGGGGTGTTCAATCCGCGGTCATACGCCAACCACGCCAGCACCGCGCCGATGGCCACCACCGCCAACGGCACCGCCACGCTTAGCGACGCCCCCGACACCCCCAACACCCCCACCGCACTACCCGCCAGCGCCAGGAACACCAGCACGAGGGAGAGGGGGCTGCGGCGGGTGGAGGGGGCGTCGTCAAGCGCGGGCGTGAAGATCCACAGCCCGGCATAGGCCATCGCCCCCACCCCACCCAGCAGGGTCAACGCGGTCAAAGCGATGCGCACGGAGAGCGCCGAAACCCCCAGATTCTGCGCCATACCCGCCGCCACACCGGCGACCACTCGGCCAGATTGGGGGCGCGACATCACGGGATAAGGCGCCGCGTTTTCTGCGGGCACATAGGGCGAAGTCATACTAGCCATAGTCCCACGCGCCACCCCTCGGACACATCAGGGACAACCCTGAGGTCGAAAAATCAGGGCGATTACCGATACCGCCGCAAGGCCCCACGCGGCACCATAAAAGCATGACGAAGAACAACACACTCAACCAGATGTGGACGACCCGCCCCGTCCGCCTTCCCAAGAAGCAAGGCGGTGATGCGCACATCGCTGGTGTCTGCGAAGGCATCGCGGTGCGCTATCAACTTGACCCCACGATCGTGCGCGTGGCCTTCGTAGTCGCAGCACTTGCTTTCGGCGGTGGCATCGCCGCTTACCTCCTCGCGTGGGCGCTCATGCCGCGCTTCGGTTCGCCCTACTGCCCGCTCGATGCGGCCTTGGGCAAGGATGGCGTCAAGGAGGAGCAAGAGCTCGGCTGGATCCTGACCGTCGGCGTCCTTCTTACGTTTGGCTCCGGCCCGCTTTTCTTCAGTGGACAATCCCTCGCCGGCCTTCCACCCGCCGCGCTGACCTTCGGCCTGTTGGCGCTGGCGTGGTACGCCCTTCACCAACGCGAACCGCTACCGCCCAGCGGGCTGCTGGCCGCCGAGCAGCCGGTGCGCGAGGAGCCCGTCAACCTCAACCCTTATACCCCGGCAGACGGCCACCCCTTCCCACCGGGGCATAGGACCCCGCCGTCCTGGGATCCGCTCGGCGTGGTGCCCGATGCCTGGGACCTGCCGGAGCCGGGCCCGCGGGAAGAACCGACAAAGAAGCGCGGTTCGCAGTGGGTTGAGGGCGCGATTGCGCTAGGTGCCGTCGGCGTCGCTCTGACGATTGCCTTCCTTGGAGTCACCTTCGTCACCGAGGCCGACGACGAGTCCGGCTTCAGCGCCCGCTTCAACGTCGGCTCTCAACACATCGCGCCCACCCATGAGGATGAGCTCCAGGAATACTATGACCTGGGTATTGGCACCTCTACGGTGGACTTGAGCCAGATCGAAGACCTCAAGACTAAGCACGATGTCACCATCGACGTCGGCATCGGCAGCGTCGAGGTCATCCTCCCGAAGGACGTCCCCGTCTCGCTGACCTGTGACAGCGGCTTAGGAGAAAGCAACTGCACCGACCGCCATGACGATGATGCGCTGCTAAATATCCGCATCGACCAAGGTATCGGCGAGCTTACAGTCACCGGCTAAACTGGCCCACCATGATTCACTTCGGCAACGACTACCACCGCTTAGCCCACCCCCGCGTCCTTGATGCCATCGCGGGGGCGGGTGGGGCTTATGCCGGCTATGGCGCCGATGAGCTCTGCGCCACGGCCGCTGAACGCATCCGCACTGCCTGCCAGGCGCCGAACGCCGAGGTACATTTCATGGTCGGCGGCACGCAGGCCAATGCCACCATCATCGCCCACCGGCTGCGCCCCTGGGAGGGCGTTATCGCGGCGGATAGCGGGCACATCGCCACCCATGAGACGGGTGCTATCGAGCACACCGGGCACAAGGTTATCACGCTGCCGAACCAGCTGGGAAAGATCACCGCTGCGCAGGTCCGCGCGTGCATGGACGAGTACCGCGCCTCCGGGGTGGAGGAGCACATGCCGGAGCCCGCACTGGTCTACATCACGCAGCCCACCGAGTTCGGCACCGCCTACTCCCGCGCCGAACTCGTGGCCCTGCGCGAGGTCTGCGACAAGTACGAGTTGGGCCTGTTTGTCGACGGCGCACGCCTCGGCTACGGTCTTTCCGCTTCGGATATCACCCTGCCGGACCTGGCCGCGCTTGTCGACGTCTTCACCATCGGCGGCACCAAATGCGGCGCTCTCTTCGGCGAAGCCATTGTCTTCCCCGCGGGTGCGCCGCGTTTTCGCAATGCCATGAAACAAAGCGGTAGCCTGCTAGCTAAGGGCTGGTTGCTCGGCGCACAATTCGCAGCCCTCTTCAGTACCCCACCTACTGCCTCCGCCGACGCGTTCGCTGAGTCGAACGCAACCTGCGCAGACACTAAGGCAGCAGCCCCAAGCAATGGGGTAACCAGCGCGGCAGCAACGACCCTCTACGAGCAGATCTGCGCCCGCGCCAACGCCCAGGCCCAGCGCATCGCCGAGACTTTCCGCGCCGCAGGCATCGACATGCTCTTTGACTCCCCCACCAATCAGCAGTTCGCTTTGCTGACACGCGAGCAGGAAGAGAAGCTCTCGCAGGACTTCGTGTGCCAGTTCTTCGGAGAACACGAAGGCCTGCGGGTGGTGCGTTTTTGTACGGCGTGGTCGACGGAGGAGGGGGACGTCGATAAGCTCTGCGCTGCGATTTCTGCACTCAAGTAGCGAGGTTCACTGACCTGGTTTAGGCTGTGGGCTATGCAACTGGGGGGTTACATTCAAGCACTAGCGCGTGGGCTCGACGTGGTCGAGCAATGCGCCGGTATCACGCGCGCACAGCTGGTGCAGATGGGTGCGCGGCCTGACTTTGCGGAGAAGCTCCTCAACCTGCACGCGGTGTATTTCGGGGACACGATGTTCCGCTCCCGGCAGCGCAAAGCGCGCCGCACGGGTCACGACGTGTTCACGCTCCTCGAGATTGAGCGTTACTGTTCCAAGCTCAAAGCCCGCAAGGCGTGGGAGCTGCGCCAGTTGCTGGCTGCCACCACGCGGGAGAAAATCCCCATGGTGGCGAAGGCCAAACTCAAGGAGTGGCGCCCGCCCAAGGACCCCACGCCGGGCGTGCGGGTGACGCGGCGCGCGGGCCGCAACCACACGCTGAGCATTACGGATTCCTCGCTCAATATTTCCAAGCTGCTGGCCGTGCTTAAGACCACCGACAAGGACTTGCTCACCGCGGCGCATACCGTGTTCCGCGGCGGCGGTGGTTCCGGGCAGAAGCTGCAGTCCAACGTCATCGTGCGCTTGGATGAGCTCGACCGCATCGTGGACGGTGATGGCGAGGAAATCGAACTGCAGCTCACCAATGGGGCGACGATGACGGGCGCGGAGTTCGTACGCGAAAAGCTTGCCGACGTCGGCCTCATCACCCTCGTCCACCCCCATCACGGCCCCGTGAACCTGTACATGACGAGCCGCTTTGCCAACTTAAAACAGCGCCTCGCGTTGTCAGCGGAGCACCCGACGTGCGCGTGGCCGGGCTGCAACGCGCCCGCTGAGGAATCGCAGATTCATCACCTCACCCGCTTCCAAGACGGCGGGCCGACAAACATGGCAAATTTGGTGCCGCTGTGCGCGTATCACAACGCGGTCAACGACGATGATCCGGAAAAGCCCACCGGCCGCGGGCACCTCGACCGCATCGATGGCCGCGTGCACTACCTGCCGCCGTGGGCGGGGCCGCCAATTCCCATCGAAAGCCCGGCCCACCCGCCGCGCTCCGTACCGGGGCCCGCCCTAAGTTCTGGGACGCGTACAGCTGCTCGGACATCCATGGATCCGCCGACATCCGGCCCGCCCGACCCACGTTCCGGCCCCGACCCCGGTACGACTTATGGCTCTGGCCCCGGGGCGCCGCCGCATAACTCCGGCGAACCTCCAGCCCCACCACCGAGTTCAACTAGCCCGTGAATCTTCGCCCTGCATCCAGGGCAGAAACCTCGACCGAGACCTGTCGGCCGAGGGGCACCGGTTGCTGGTCACCGGTTCAATAGAGCAACGGTGACGTAAGCAGCAGCCACACGCGACTAGCCACTTCAACAAGCCGCTCTAACCAGCCGCTCGCTGAGATTTTTCGCTCGGCGTGCGGCTACTCGCGCGCGCTATAAATGTATGCGCGTCCTTGTGCCGTGCGAACTAACGCCGTCGATACTGGCAACGAGCACGCTAGCGGCATGCTCGCCCACAGTATGTAGGCTGCGGATGTGTGCTCACACGTACGTCAGCGCCATCTGGAAATTTGGTGGAGCTGACCAGCACCGTGGCCATGCAGACTCTCTATGCCGCACCGTGGGCGGAGCTCGCGGCCGCAAAGACGGTGACGACGTCAAAGCGATCAGCCACGCAAGCTTGGTGCAACGGGGCCGAAAACGTAGAACGCGGCCGAGCCCCGTTAGTTAGGGCACGGCCGCGCTACGCAGCGTCTGGGAGTTTGCTTCGCTGCACGCTCTCTAGCACCGAGCTATGCGTGTTCCACGGAGCTTACTCCCATTCGATGGTTCCCGGCGGCTTCGACGTCACGTCGAGTACCACGCGGTTGACTTCCTTGACCTCGTTGGTGATGCGGGTGGAGATCTTCTCCAGCACGTCGTACGGCAGGCGGGTCCAGTCCGCGGTCATAGCGTCCTCAGAGGAGACCGGGCGCAGGACAATCGGGTGGCCATAGGTGCGGCCGTCGCCCTGGACGCCGACGGAGCGGACGTCGGCAAGCAGCACCACCGGGCACTGCCAAATCTCGCCGTCCAAGCCAGCGTTGGTCAGCTCAGTGCGCGCGATGAGGTCCGCCTGGCGCAGCGTCTCGAGGCGCTCCTCGGTGACCTCACCAATGATGCGGATGCCCAGGCCCGGACCCGGGAAAGGCTGGCGCGCCACGATTTCCTCCGGCAAGCCCAACTCACGGCCGACGGCGCGCACCTCATCCTTGAAGAGCAGGCGCAGCGGCTCGACGAGCTCAAACTCGACGTCATCAGGTAGGCCGCCCACGTTGTGGTGGGACTTAATGTTCGCGGTACCATCACCGCCGCCGGACTCCACGACGTCCGGGTACAGCGTGCCCTGCACCAAGAACGCGGCGTCCTGACCCTCCAGGGCCTGGTCCACGGCGCGCTCGAAGGAGCGGATGAACTCCGCACCGATGGCCTTGCGCTTGGCCTCCGGCTCGGTCACGCCGGCCAGCTTGTTGAGGAAGGCCTCGCGCTCATCCACGGTGATGAGCTTGGCGCCAGTCGACGCCACGAAGTCCTTCTCCACCTGCTCACGCTCACCCGCGCGCAGCAGACCGTGGTCAACGAAGACACAGGTCAAACGGTCACCGATAGCGCGCTGCACCAGCGCGGCGGCTACGGCGGAATCCACGCCACCGGACAGGCCACAGATTGCGCGGCCTTCCTCGCCGATCTGCTCGCGCACATCGTTGATGAGCTGCTCCGCAATGTTCTCTGCGGTCCAGTTCTGCTCCAAACCTGCTACCTCAGTCAGGAAGCGCGTGAGCACCTCCTGGCCGTGCGGCGAGTGAAGAACTTCCGGGTGGTACTGCACGCCGGCCATCTGCTTGGACAGGCATTCGAAGGCTGCTACGGGAGCGCCTTCCGACGACGCCGTCACGTCAAAGCCCTCCGGGGCTTCCGTGACCGAATCGCCGTGAGACATCCACACCTTGTGCGTGGATTCGAGGTCCTTGTGGAGAACGCCGCCGGACACGGTCATGTCCGTGCGGCCGTACTCGCGGGCACCCGTGGAGGCCACGGTGCCGCCCAGGGCTTGGGTCATGGACTGGAAGCCGTAGCAGATACCAAAGACCGGGATGCCGAGCTCGAGCAGCTCCGGCTTCAGCGCGGGGGCGCCGTCCGCGTATACGGAAGACGGGCCACCGGAGAGGATCAGCGCGGCCGGATTCTTGGCCTTGATGTCCTCCACGGAGGCGGAATTGGGGACAACCTCGGAGTAGATGTTGGCCTCACGCACGCGCCGGGCGATGAGCTGCGCGTACTGGGCGCCAAAATCCACCACGAGGACAGGACGCGGGGTTGTATTTGGGTTAGTCACGGTCATCAGTTTAACGCAAGAACCCACGCCCTAGACCGCAGGGAGTGGCCCAAAATCTTTAGCGGTGGCAGCCGCCTTGCCTAGCGCCTCCCGGAACGCCCGCAGAGCGGGGTGCCCCTCGCGCCCGGCGCGCACCGCGGTGTAGAGCGTGCGGGTGGGATTACCGGGCAAGGCAACCACGCGCACGCCTTCGATCTCATCAAGAAAAAGGTCCGAAATCACCGCCACCGCGTGGCCCGTGCGCACCAAGTGCGCGTGCAAGAAGGGATCCGGGGTTTCATAGAGCACGCTGGGGTTAAAACCATGCCGGCGGCACAGCCTGTGAACGAAGCGCCCTAGTAAAAACTCCTCCGGATCCATGGCAAAAGGGATTTCGTCATCGAACGCTGCAAAATCCTCTAAGCGCAACTCGCTCCAGGGTCCGGTGAGTGGGGTGATGAGGCGAAGGGGGTCGTCGAGAAGCAGCTCCCGGTGGGTGTGCTCATCCGTGGCTGGCATGTCCGACTCATACTCTTCACCCAGGATGAGGTCCACCTCCCGGCGCGCCAGCAGCTCCATCGCGCCATCGGCTTCGCGCTGGATGATTTGCACGCGCAGGTCCGGGTACTCCCTGGCCAGCTCCGTCAGCGCCCGCGGGACCAGCGAGGACATGATGGTTTGAAATGTCGTGACCTTAATCGTGCCGCGCACCGCGTTGGTCGATGCCACGACCTGCGACTCCGCCTCATCCGCCAACGCGAGCATCCGCTCCGCGTAGGAGGCAAGGATTTCTCCCTGCTCCGTCAGCCGCACGCGCCGGCCGACCTTCTCATAGAGTGCCACGCCGACATCTTTTTCACACTGTGCCAGTTGTTGGGAGATAGCCGAGTGCGTATAACGCAGCGATTCCGCCACCGCGGTGACAGTGCCGAGGCGTTGCAGCTCGTAGAGAACGCGCAGACGGTGCAGATCCAACATGACAGAATTCCTAACAGGTACGTGTTAAAAACTGTAGATAGACTAACAGTTCTTCCCGCCCCACAATGGACTGCATGACCAATCCCCTTGCCGTTCTGTGCGTTATTGGCTCGTGCATTTCACTCCAGCTCGGCGCGAGCCTCGCCATTCAGCTCTTCCCCATTGGCGGTCCGTGGGGCACCGCCTCGCTGCGCCTGCTCTTTGCCGCCGTGATTCTGCTCGCCATTGCTCGACCGCGCGTGCACACATGGAGCCGTGAGAAATGGATCTCCGCCACCATTTTCGGCCTCACTCTGGGCCTGATGAATGGATTTTTCTATTCCGGCATCGAGTTGGTTGCTCTGGGCCCTGCGGTCACCATCGAGTTCCTCGGGCCACTGCTGCTAGCGGCCTGTCTCTCACGCTCGCTTCGCGACGCCACCTGCGTCGCCCTCGCCCTTCTCGGCATGGGCCTGATGGGACTGGACTCCTTCAACGGAGATCCCCTCGACCTGCGTGGCGTGTGCTTCTTGCTGTGTGCCGGCGCGATGTGGGCTGCTTACATCCTGGCCAGCAAGAAGGCCGGCGCGCTCTTTAGCGGCCAAGACGGTTTAGCCGTGGCCTTCCTCATCGGCGGCCTCGTGCTCCTACCGGTAGGAGGGCGCGGCGCGGTGACATTGGCCAGCGATCCTTCGCTGCTGCTGCTCGCTCTGGGCACGGGCGTGCTGGCCTCGCTCATCCCCTATTCATTGGAATTCCTTGCGCTGCGCAGGCTTGCGCCCAACGTCTTTTCGATCCTCATCGCCCTGGAGCCCGTCTTCGCCGCACTCTTTGGCTGGCTCCTGCTTTCCCAGAATATTTCTCAGCTCAAGCTGGCGGCTATTGGGCTGGTCGTGGTGGCCTCGGTGCTGCAAACCATGGCGCCGGCGCGCGGGCGCGTGGTTTTCCGCAAGGTAGCACTGCGCCCACGCAGTCTGAAGAAACCCCGGCTGCTGTGGTTTCAGAAGCCACGCAATCGCAGCTGTAGCTCCACCATTGAAGCACCATCGGTGCTCAACCCGACAGAGCGCTAAGCCAGCACACGATCCGCCGGGACAGCGAAGTAGATCGAAGCTGTGTCGATCAGCGCAGTACCCCTCCGGCAGTCGGCAGCCGCTCCTACAAGTAGCCACGCCCGCAGGCAGCCGCTCCTACAAGTAGCCACACCCGCAGTTAGCCGCGCCTACGGGTAGCTAGTCTCCGTGAGAGGCTAGCGGACGGCCAGACCAACCTTCTGGAAGGACTTCAAATCCGTGTAGCCGCACTTTGCCATGGCGCGCTTGAGCCCGCCAACCAGGTTGAGCTCACCCAGCGGCTCATTGGACGGGCCATGAAGCACGACCTCGAGGGAGGTCGCACCAGCTGAGGCACCCCCGGTGGCCTCAGAAGTGCCGGCACCAGAAGCATCAGCGTCAGAAGCATCGGCGCCAAAAGTGCCGGTACCCAGGAGGGCATCGGCCACGCCAACCGGCTCGATGAGGCCACGCGGGAAACGCGGGTGGCCGGCTGTGGACGGCCAGTACCAGCCCTTGCCGCCGGCCTCCGCGGCCCGGGCCAACACTGGCCCCAGAACGACACCATCGGCTCCACAAGCAATGGCCTTGGCGATGTCTGCGGAGGTGAAGATGTCGCCGTCGGCAAGCACGTGCACGTAGCGTCCCCCGGTCTCATCCAGGTAGTCGCGGCGTGCGGCCGCAACATCCGCGATGGTCGTCGCCATGGGGATATCAATGCCGACGGTCTCCGGATTGGTGTTCACACCAGAGCCAACGATGATGCCCGCAGCACCCGCGCGCATCAGGTGCAGCGCCGTGGTGTAATCCGCCACGCCACCGGCAATCACCGGGGTATCCAGCGAGCCGATGAACTCCTTCAAGTTGAGCGGCTCGCCGCCAGTCTGCACGTGCTCGGCGGAAATCAAAGTGCCGTGGATGAACAGCAGCTCCGCGCCGGCCTTAATAACCACGGGCGCCAGCTCGCGGGCGTGCTGCGGGGACACGCGCACGGCCACGGTTACACCGGCATCGCGCACCTGCGCGATGCGCTCGGCCAGCAGTTCCTCGTTCAGCGGTGCTGCGTGCAGCTCCTGCAGCGTCGACAGGTCGCCGAAGTTCTCCGTCACGCGGGCAATCGCGCCCTCCAGATCCTCGTGGCGGCCCCACAGCCCCTCCGCGTTGATAACACCCAGGCCACCCTGCTTGCCCATCGCGATAACAAACTCGGGAGTGGCCAGCGCATCAGTCGGAGCGGAGACGAACGGCACGTCAAAGGTGTAGGCATCGATGTGCCACGAGGTGTCCACGTCCTTGGAGGAACGGGTGCGGCGAGTCGGCACCAGGGAAATCTGGTTCAGGTCATAGGTGCGGCGTGCCTCGCGGCCGACGCCGATTTCTACGTAATCGCGCATTCTTAGTCCTTAGCGGTAGTTCGGAGCTTCGACGATCTGCTGGAGGTGGTGCGGGTGAGACTCCTTGAGCCCCGCAGCAGTGATCTGGACAAACTGCTTGGTCTTCAGCTCAGCCAAGGTGGCGGAGCCGGTGTAACCCATCGAGGCGCGCAGGCCGCCCACAATCTGGTGGACGATGGCGTCGATATCACCGCGGAAAGGAACGCGCCCCTCCACGCCTTCCGGCACCAGCTTGTCCTCGCTCTTAACATCGGCCTGGAAGTAACGGTCCTTGGAGTAGGAGCGCTTCTCCCCCGACAGGCCGCGGCCCTGCATGGCGCCCATGGAGCCCATGCCGCGGTAACGCTTGTATTGCTTGCCCTGGACCACGACGATGTCACCCGGCGCCTCCGTGGTGCCGGCCAACATGGAGCCCAACATGACGGTATCGGCGCCGGCCGCTAGGGCCTTGGCGACGTCACCGGAGTACTGCATACCGCCGTCACCAATGACCGGCACACCAGCCGGGCCTGCCACGGCGGCTGCCTCCATGATGGCGGTGATCTGCGGGGCACCTACACCCGCCACGACGCGCGTAGTGCAGATGGAGCCCGGTCCGATACCGACCTTGATGGCGTCGGCGCCGGCCTCGATCATGTCGCGTGCAGCCGCACGGGTGGCCAGGTTGCCACCGATGACGTCAATGCGATCACCAAAGTCCTTCTGCACGCGGGAAACCATCTCCAGCACACGGTTGTTGTGGGCGTGGGCGGAGTCGACGACGAGGACGTCTACGCCGGCGTCGACAAGCTGGCCTGCGCGCTGGTAGGACTCTTCACCGGTACCGATGCCCGCCGCCACGAGCAAGCGCCCGGAAGCATCCTTGGAGGCGTTGGGGAATTGCTCAGTCTTGACGAAGTCCTTGACGGTGATGAGGCCAACGAGCTTGTTTGCATCGTCGACGATGGGCAGCTTCTCTACCTTGTTGGCGGACAGCAGCTCCAGCGCCTCCTCCTTGCTGACACCTTCCTTGGCCACGACGAGCGGCATCGGGGTCATGATTTCAGAAACCTTACGGGAGAAATCCGACTCGAAGCGCATGTCACGGTTGGTGCAGATACCCACGAGGGTGCCTTGCTTATCGACGACCGGCAGGCCCGAGATCCGGTACCGCGCGCACAGCGTGTCTACTTCGTCGATAGTCATGTCCGGGGTTGCCGTGACCGGGTCGGTGACCATGCCGGACTCGGAGCGCTTCACAATCTCTACTTGTTGAGCCTGCTCCTCTGCGGAAAGGTTGCGGTGCAGGACGCCAATGCCGCCCTGACGCGCCATGCCGATGGCCATGCGGGCCTCGGTCACCGTATCCATCGCGGCGGATGCCAGCGGCACGCCGAGACGAATGTTGCGGGTGAACTGCGCCGAGGTATCCACCTCGGAGGGAACGACGTTGGATTCTGCTGGAAGCAGCAGAACATCATCAAAGGTAAGGCCGTAGAGTGCAATCTTGTCGGGGTTGTCTCCGCCGGTGTGGACGTGGCTCATGAGGGTGGGGCTCTCCTAAACTGACCAGATAGTTGTATGTGGTAGCCCTCACTGTAGTGCGTGGACGCCCCGTAGTGGTAGCCGTGGGTATAGAAAAAGTCTCTATAGGGAATTGCCTTGCGCGCACAGAGTCAATAGGCTCGCAGACGTGAACTTTTTCGCCAACATGCCCCGCGATCCTTTCGCGGACGACCCGAACGACCCAGCTTCCTTCCTCGAGGAGGATGAGCGCGTCGAGCCGCTGTCTGAGGAGGACCGTCTCGCCGTCATTCATGATCTGGCCATGGTTCAAGAGTTTGCACGTGTCTTGAGCCCGCGCGGCATCGACGGCATCTTCTTTTTCTGCGAGGACTGCGAGGAAAACCACTTCTACGAGTGGGACATTATGGCCTCCAACATGCAGGCCACGCTGGCGGGCCAGCTCGCCCCCGTGCACGAGCCGGGCGCGGAGCCGGATCCGATGCGCTATGTTCCGTGGGATTATGCGGTGGGCTACCTCGACGGTATGGATTCGCGCTACTAGCACGGTTGCGCGGTAAAACTACCGCGCGTTAAACGGAAAGAACCTCTTTCCTCCTGGTGTGGGAGGGAAGAGGTTCTTCGTGGTTTTATTGCTGGAATTGCGGCGGCGGGAGCTGGCCGTTATCCCCAGTGCCATCCGAGTTATCATTCTGCGGCGGCGTTGTCTGCTCTCCACCACTAGGCTGACTCGGCTCCGGCTGGGTTTGCGTCGGCGGCTCCAGTGGGTTGCCTGCCGATACCGTACGAGTCACCACGACGGTAGAGACCGCAGTCTCGGTCTGCGTGACAGTCTCCGGCTCCGGTGGCGTTTGCTCCTCTACAGGGGCGGGTTTCTCCACCGTCTGTGTCTGCGTCACCGTGGTGCGGGGCTGTTGCTTCGCTGTACTCGGGGAGTCCGCCTCGCGTTCCCGCTTGGCCTGATCCACCATCTTCCGGGCTTCTTCAAGCAGCTGACGGGTGCCGTCCATATCGCCCTCGGCGGAACGCCTCTCCATTTCATCGAGTGTTCCGGCAAGCTCGACCACAGACACATCGTGATCATCCGCGCCGAAGAGCGACTGGTTCACGCCATACAACGGGGAACCCGGCCCGGCGTTGACCACCACAGCTCCGGTACCTGCGATGAGCAGCGTAGCTGCGGCCGCTCCAATGAGTCCGTGCATGAATGGTTTGCTCCGACGGCGACGTGCCGCGCCGAGGGAAATAACCTCCGGCTCCTCCTCCGCGCCTTCGATGAGAGGGGCCGGGGGCATCTGCTTTTCGACGTCCCCGCGCAGCTCCAGCAGAAGACCCGCCAACTCATCACCGCCATCGGAGGGATCGGTTCCTTCGGAGAGAGCGGTGAGGAATACATCATCATCGACCAAAGGCTGCAGCTGCTCAGCGACACCCTGCTGCGGCTGGTCTTTTTTTGCCATGATGTCCTCCCTTCTTCATTAGAGAAATTTTTAATTTGTCGGTGCCAAGTACCGATGACTCACTGCTAGCTCTGGGCTAGCCCAACTACTGGTTCACGCTGCTGGTTCACGACGTCTCGTGCGAATCGAGGGATTTGCGCAATTGCGCAAGTGCACGATGTTGCGCCACGCGGACTGCGCCAGGGGTAGACTCCACAATTTCCGCAGTCTCCTCTGCCGACAGCCCCACGAACACACGCAAGATGATAATGTCCCGGGCCTTGTCACTTAATGTATCGAGCATTGCCCGCACTCTGTTACTACCGTCTACTTCAAGGGCTGATTCTTCGGGGGTAGCGTCCTGAGCAGCGTCTTCTGGAAGGTCTTCCGTTGGGTGAGTGCGGTCGCGACTGAGGGCTCGGTGAGCGTCGG
>DXEO01000230.1 GCA_019114925.1 Candidatus Corynebacterium faecipullorum
CTCATGCGCACCGGGGATGCCGCCCGCGCGCTGGATAACCCGCTGACCCTGAAGGGAGAGAACAACACCGCCGGCACCCTGCGCAAGCCGGAGATTTCCCAATTTGTCTCCATCGCTGCCGAAGACGGCGAGCTGCGCCTCAAGGTGGATAAGGACCGCGCGCGAGAGCTCTTCCAAGAACGCATGCAAGGCTCCGAGGTGCCCGGCACCAACGCGAAGATTTCTTTTAGCGGCAATGACAAGCAGATCACGCCGTCAGAGGATGGTTCCGTCATCGACTGGGATAAGACCTTCGAGGGCTTCGAGGACCGTGTGAGCAGCGAGGACGACCGCGAATGGGACGCTGATTACAAGCCGGACCCCGCGGATTTCACTACGGAGATGGCGGAGAAGGCCACCTTCGATGAGACCGTGTCGGAGTTCTCCACCGGCGGCTTCTCCGAGGCCTCCGGCACCAATATCCGCCTGGTGGCCCAGCAGGTCAACGGAGCCGTGGTTAATCCGGGTGAGACTTTTTCCCTCAACGGCTACACCGGCCCGCGCGGTACGGCGCAGGGCTATGTGGAATCCGGGATCATTATCGATGGCCACGCGGGCAAAGCCGTGGGCGGCGGCATTTCCCAGTTCGCCACCACCTTGTATAACGCCGCGTACTTTGCCGGCATGGAGGATGTCGCGCACACCCCGCACTCCTATTACATTTCGCGTTACCCGGCCGGCCGTGAGGCCACCGTCTATGAAGGCGCGATTGACCTGCAGTTCAAGAACACCTCCAACCACCCGGTGCGCATCGAGACCGACTTCGGCAGCGACATCACCGTGCGCTTCAAGGGCGTGAAGACGGTGGAGGTCGAGTCCATCAACAATGGGCGCTGGGCCAAGACCGAGCCGCAGCGCAAGTCTGTGAGCGAGGATTGCTCGCCCTCCTCCGGCGCGCCGGGCTTTACCACCTCCGATACCCGCGTGATTAAGGATCTGTCTGGCAAGGAAATCTCCCGGGAGACCACCACCACGGTGTACGACCCGCAGCCCATCGTGACCTGCGGTTAAGCCATGACTCGGCCGATGCACACCGCGGTGAAGGACCCGGCGGACGTCGATCAGCTGGCCCAGCACCCAGTGAAGTTTGCTCGCGTCGCCGGCCTGTTCGCCGCGCACCGCGGCACGCTGCTGTTGGTGGTGGCACTCATTATGGCGACGTCTGGGCTGACGGTGGTGCAGCCTTTCCTGGTGCGCCGCACCGTGGATGAGGCCATTCCGAACCACGACACCGCGCTGTTGCTATGGCTTGTCGGCGGCATGCTGGCCATCACGGTGGTATCCCAGGCCATCGGCGTTATCCAGTCTTTTCTGTCGGCGCGGGTGGGGCACACCATCATGCACGAGCTGCGCACGCAGGTCTTTGCCAATCTGCAGCGTCAATCTCTGCAGTTCTTTACCAATAACCGCGGCGGCGAAATCCAGTCCCGCCTGACCAATGACATCGCGGCGATGCGCGGCATGGTGACCACCACGGCGACCTCCGTGGCCAGTAACCTCACCATGACGGTGGCCACGTTGGTGGCGATGGTAGCGCTCTCACCAACCCTTTCGCTGTTGTCCCTGGTGGTGCTGCCGCCCGCCGTGTGGCTCACCCGCCGCGCTGCTGTTCTGCGCCGCAGCCTCATGGAGAAAAACAGCCGCGCCCAGGCGACGTTGCAGCAGACCATTTCGGAGAATCTCTCGGTTTCCGGCATGCGCCTGGCAGCCACGCTGGGCGCGCAGGAGCGCGTCTATGACGGGTTTGAGAAGACCTCCCGCTCCCTCATCCGCTTGGAGTTGGAGTCCCAGTTGGCCGGGCGGTGGCGCATGGCGCTCACCCAGATTATCTTCGGTGTGATGCCGGCGCTGATTTACCTGGTGGCTGGCCTGCGCCCAGGGATTACGATTGGCACGCTCATCGCCTTTTCGACCCTGCAGACCCAGATTTTCCGCCCGATTACTGGCCTACTCAACGTGGGCGCGCAGTGGGTGGCATCCATGGCGCTGTTCAGCCGCATTTTCGAGTACCTGGACCTGGAGCCTGAACTCAAAGAAGCCACCGAGCCCGCCCGGCTTGCCGACGCCTCCTTCACCCTCGACCACGTCTCCTACCGCTACCCCGGCACTGACACAGACGCGCTTTCCGACGTCTCCCTTTCCATCCCGCCCCACACCACCACGGCCCTGGTGGGGCATACCGGTTCCGGTAAGTCCACGGTGGCGGCCCTTCTGGCGCGCTTGGCTGACCCGACCGAAGGCGCCGTGCTCTTAGGTGGGGTAGACCTGCGTGACATTCCGCCGGATCAGCGCGCCGAAGTCATCGGCGTGGTTTCCCAGGAGACATACCTGATTCACGGCACGGTGCGGGAGAACCTCCTCTTCGCGCAACCGGATGCGAGCGAGGAGGAGATGTGGGCGGCCCTGCAGGCCGCCCGCGTGGACGGGGTTATCGCCGCGCTTCCCGACGGGCTGGATACTCTCGTGGGCTCGCGTGGCTACCGCTTCTCCGGCGGTGAGCAGCAGCGCCTATCGTTAGCCCGCACGCTGCTGCGCCAACCCCAGGTGCTCATTCTGGATGAGGCCACCTCGGCCCTCGACAACGAAACCGAACGCGCCATCCAAGAAGCAGTGCTTGGCGCGGACGCCACCCGCCTGGTCATCGCACACCGCCTGTCCACCATCCGCGATGCCGACCAGATCGTTGTCCTCGACGCCGGCCGCGTGGTCGAGCGCGGCACCCACGCCGAGCTGCTCGCTCGCGACGGCGCTTACGCGGCACTTATCCAGGCGGCGAAAGAGGCTTAAGAAAAACAAAACCCCAGCCGGAGCTGGGGAAATGTGGAGCCGACGACGGGAATCGAACCCGCGCCAGCAGCTTGGGAAGCTGCAGTTCTACCATTAAACTACGTCGGCGCAATGCAGATTGTGCATCGCCGTAAAGCTTAGCACCGCCGTCGCCCGAGGCCATAAAAGGCCCAGTGGGGAGGTAGACTATCAACCGTGCTTCTTTCTGATCGTGATATCCGTGCCGCCATTGCCGCTGATGCTCCCGAGCGTTTGAGCATCGAGCCTTTCGACGCCGAGATGGTCCAGCCTTCCTCCATCGATGTGCGCTTGGACAAGTTCTTCCGCGTGTTCAATAACTCGCGCTACACGCACATTGACCCCAAGCAGGAAATGCCGGACCTTACCAGCGAGGTGGAGGTGGCTGAGGGTGATGCCTTCGTGCTGCATCCCGGTGAGTTCGTGCTGGGCGCCACGCTGGAAAAGTTCACCTTGCCGGCCAACCTCGCAGGCCGCTTGGAGGGCAAGTCCTCCCTGGGACGCCTGGGATTGCTGACGCACTCCACGGCAGGCTTCATCGATCCGGGATTCTCCGGTCACATCACGCTCGAGCTGTCCAACACCGCTAACCTGCCCATTTCTTTGTGGCCGGGGATGAAGGTGGGCCAGTTGGTCATCTTTAAGATGTTCTCCCCGGCGGAGGCTCCGTACGGCTCCGGCGTTCTGGGTTCGAAGTACCAAGGCCAGCGCGGGCCAACACCGTCGAAGTCCTATCTGAACTTCCGTTAAACTTTTCGTTCTCGCCGCGCGTTTCAGGTCAACCGCGCTTAAAATTCCTGGTTATGCGTATGACTGTGATTGGTACCGGCTACCTGGGTGCAACGCACGCCGCTTGCATGGCGGAGCTCGACCACGAGGTGCTCGGCGTAGATGTGGATGAAAACAAGATTGAAGCTCTCAAGAACGGCCGCGTGCCGTTCTACGAGCCTGGCTTGCCGGAGGTGCTTGAGCGCAACATCGAGGCCAGCCGCCTAGATTTTTCCACCAGCTATGATGACGCCGCGGCGTTCGCTAACGTGCACTTCCTCGGCGTCGGCACCCCGCAGGCCCACGGCTCCTACGCTGCGGATCTCACCTATGTGGAGTCCGTCATCACGGAGCTCGTGCCCCGCCTCAAAGGCGAGCACATCATCTTCGGTAAGTCCACCGTCCCGGTAGGAACCGCGGCGCGGCTGCAGGAGATGGCCAATGAACTCTCACCAGAGGGCACCAGCGTGGAAATCGCCTGGAACCCGGAGTTCCTGCGCGAGGGCTACGCCGTCAAGGACACCATCACCCCGGACCGCATCGTCCTCGGCGTCGGCGAGGCAGGGCGTGCCGAGGAAACTGCCCGCGAAGTCTATGCCCAGCCGCTGGCGCAGAACACCCCGTTCATCGTGACCGACCTCCAGACCGCCGAGCTGGTTAAGGTCTCCGCCAACGCTTTTTTGGCCACCAAGATTTCCTTCATTAACGCCGTCTCTGAAATCTGTGAGATTGCAGGGGCGGACGTGGTCAAGCTTGCCGACGCCATCGGCTACGACGAGCGCATCGGCCGCAAATTCCTCGGCGCGGGCTTGGGCTTCGGCGGCGGCTGCCTGCCCAAGGACATCCGCGCCTTCATGGCGCGCGCCGGTGAGCTCGGCGCCGACCAAGCCCTGACCTTCCTCCGCGAGGTCGACGCCATCAACATGCGCCGCCGCGACCGTGTCGTGGACCTGGCTAAGCAGGCTTTCGACGGATCCCTCCTCGGCCACCGCGTTTCCGTTCTGGGTTGCGCTTTCAAGCCCAACTCCGATGATGTCCGCGATTCGCCAGCGCTCTCCGTGGCCGGTTCGCTCTCCCTGGCCGGTGCGGCTGTGACGGTCTATGACCCACAAGGTATGGAGAACGCTAAGAAGGTGTTCCCGACGTTGAACTACGTGGCGTCGGCAAGCGCGGCACTTAAGGACACTGAGCTGGTCATCCTCGCCACCGAGTGGCAGGAATTCCGCGACCTTGACCCCGCTGAGGCCGGCGCGCTCGTGGCCCGCCGCCACATCATCGATGGCCGCAACGTGCTCAACGTCGATGCTTGGCGCGCTGCCGGCTGGACCGTCGAGGCGCTTGGTCGCGTCCTTCCGGCACAGTAAACGCCGCAATCACGGTGGTCAGCGGCACCGCAAGTGTCAAGGCCATCGCGCCCAGCAGGGAGCGTAGAACCTCCGTGGCGACGAGGTCGCTGGAGAGGATCTGAAGGGCTGGGCGCTGCGCCACCGCAATATCGTTGAGGCTGCCGAGCGCACCGATAATGAACCCGCACAGCAGCACCCCCACGACGGAAACCCCCGGCATGTAGAGCAGCAGCTTGAGGTTATCCTCCGAGCTGGAACCCGTCAGTGCCGTGCTGCTTATCGACGCCCACCCCAACGCCCCCGAAATCGCTAGCGCCACCAACGCGCCTCCCAGCGCGGAGGCGGATTTCCAGTTCACGCCGTGCACCAAGGGAACGGCGAGGAAAGGATGGCCGCGCAGGTCACGAGCGCCAGCGGCAGCGCCGAATGGCCTTCGATGAGTGAAGGAATGAGGTAGAAGAAGACGATTGCCAAGCTGATTTACAAGGCCCACTAGTGCGCGCAGTCCGTGCCAGGCGGCGAAGCCGACGATGACAAGGGCCGCAATAATAGCCCACAACGCAAGGTTTCCGCTGCGCTGAAAATCAGCGAAGGCATAGGTGCCGTCGCTGGAGACGGTAAGAATTATCTCATCGCCCTGGTTTAAGGTCGGGTCACTGGCCACGCCATAGAATACGAGCTGCGTTTGCGGCCTGCGTCTGCGCCGGAGTTCAGGTCAATGAGGGCGCGGGTGCAGGAGGTTTCGTCGCCCTCGGCGGGGATGAGCGGGGCCTCATCGAAGGCGCGGCCCGTGTGTGGGTCGGAGCACAGGTGATTATCCACCGTGCCTTCGACCTGTGGATGATTGAGGGCGTAGGCGGTGGAAAAGTCCGGGCTGGTGTGCTCAGTGAGTGCGCTGGTGGGGCGGAGGATGAACAGTCCCGCGAGGGTTGCAAGGGCCGTGAGGGCAAGAAATCCTAGGAGCCCCGTGCGCCATGGGCTGAGGTTAGCCATGCCTACTATTGGGAATGAGTGTCATAATAAAGAAAAGTATTGCTGACGCGATCAACAAGTTATCCACAGGCTGGAGACGTTGCCGTTGTGTGAGGCGGGTGGGGCGTTTAGCGTTGCTGGCATGAACCTTGTGGAAGCGCATCTTCGCAGCCAGGCGGCGGGCATCGAGCTCGTCGCCGGCGTTGCGGGGCTCAGCTTCGAGCAACTGCGGGCGTGGGGCCCGGAGTCTGTGGCGCGTTCCTTGCTGGCGCTTTTCGACGTCTACTTTGCCCCCACCTCCTTCACCCGCAAACAAGCACGTGCCGTTGCGGCGGCGCGCGCCAATGGGCACGACCTGCCCACGCTGCTGCTCATTGAACGCTTCGCAGGAAGGCTGAAGAAGCAGTATCAGGCGTGGGATTTGCGCATTGAATTGTGCGGCATCGCGGGCGATGAAAAGGCCGTGGCCCGCTATGCGCGCAAGCGCATTCGTGAGCTCAACCCGCCGCCTGCGCCGAAGCCGGGTGTGACAATCCGCCGGGGCAAGGAGCTATCGAAGCTCACGCTCACGGCCCCGGCCGCGCTCATCGAGGACCTGCGGCCCAACATCGATGAAGACGATCCGGTCGGCTCTTTTACGGCCGCGTTTCGCGAGGGCCGCCTTGCCCGCCCCGTTCCCCAGACCCTCGCCGTTATGGAGCTTCCCGAGTACGCCACAATCCTGGGCCGCGTGGGCGACCCGTCCACCCCGCGCCCCGACTCCGCCATCACAGCGCCGTCCACTCCGCGTCCCGATTCCGCGGGTGCCATTCCTCCCACTGAGTCCGCTGCCGCATCTAGTGCTTCTGACGAGTCTGCCAGCGATGAGACATTCGGCCACGACATCGGCGACCGTGCGGCGCCGGACCTTGGGGATATCGTGATTCAGCTATCCAACGGCGCCAAAATCACGGGCAAAGAGCTCATCGAGCGCGAGCTCGCCGAAGAAGGCCTTGTCATGCTCGTCGACCGCGTCAAAGGCCCCGTCGAACTTCACCGCACTCAGCGCGTTGCCTCCGAGAAACAGCGCATCATGGCCAGCGGTGAGCAACCTACCTGTGCCTGGGACCGTTGCCTGTGCGGCGCCGACTATTGCCAGATACACCACATCCAAGAATGGAGACACGGCGGCGAAACAAACCCCGAAAACCTCACCCCGCTGTGCAAATACCACAACGCTATCAACGGCCTCCCGGGCCGTGGCCGTATCGTGCGCGAAAACGGCAAGGTTAAATGGGTGCCGGCTGGCCCCCGCGATCCACGCGAGCCGGCTCATCCGCACCGCGCGCCGCGTGCTCAGCGCATCGGCGCACACCGCCAGGATTCAGCAAACGCAAGCCAGAGCGGTGCTCAGCCAAAAGATTTCGCCCGCCAGCCCGCGACGCCGCCGACACGTTCCGAACTAGGAAGCCCCGACCCACCGGACCGATAACTTTTTGCGTCAGGCAGGAAGCATTCTGCATACACGCTTGTGTGCTGTGCTTGTGGGATCTATAGCGCGAAGTTTGGTTGTCGGCGGCGTTATTGGCGGTAGCTCACCAGGAAGTTGCCGAGCCGCTCAATCGCGTTCTCCAGCTGCGATGCCCACGGCAGCGTGACCACGCGGAAGTGATCCGGCGTGGGCCAGTTGAAGCCGGTGCCTTGCACCATGAGGATTTTCTCGGCGCGCAGGATGTCGAGCATGAGCTTCGAGTCATCGTGAATCTCATAGACCTCTGGGTCCAAGCGCGGGAAGCAATACAGCGCGCCCATCGGCTTCGTCACGGACACACCGGGAATCTCGTTGAGCTTCTCGTAGGCAATGTTGCGCTGCTTGAGCAAGCGCCCGCCTTCACCGGTGAGCTCATAAATGGACTGCCGCCCACCCAGCGCGACCTGGATCGCATGCTGCGCCGGCACATTCGGGCACAGGCGCGTGCCCGCCAGTAAGTCCAAGCCCTCGATGAAGCCGCGCGCATGGGACTTCGGGCCCGTCAGCACCATCCAACCGGCGCGGTATCCGGCCACGCGGTAGGCCTTTGACAAGCCATTAAACGTGATCGTCAGCAAATCCGGGGCCAGCGAAGCAATCGAAATGTGCTTTGCGCCGTCATAAAGGATGCGGTCATAAATCTCATCCGCCAGAATCAGCAGGTTATATTCGCGCGCCACATCCACGATTTTCTGCAGCGTTTCACGCGAGTACACGGCACCCGTCGGGTTATTCGGATTAATGACCACAATTGCCTTGGTCTTCTCCGTTACTTTTGCGCGAATATCTTCAATGGACGGATTCCAATCATCCTCCTCATCACACAAATAGTGCACGGGCGTGCCACCCGCCAGCGACGTCGCCGCCGTCCACAGGGGGTAGTCAGGGGCGGGGATGAGAACCTCGTCGCCGTCGTCAAGCAGCGCCTGCGTCACCATCGAAATCAGCTCGGAAACGCCGTTGCCCAGGTACACGTCATTGACGTCGAAGCTGGGGAAATCCTCCAGCTCATAGCGGGTCACAATCGCGCGCCGCGCCGGGATAATACCCTTCGACGTGGAGTAGCCCTGGGAGGTCGGCAGCGCCGCAATCATGTCACGCATGATGACATCCGGCGCATCGAAACCAAACACCGCCGGGTTGCCGGTGTTGAGCTTCAGAATGCTGTGCCCGTCGAGCTCCATGCGCTCGGCCTCCGTAGAAACCTCGCCACGAATATCGTAGGCAACGCCCTGTAGTTTGGTGGATTGATCAAAAATCCGGTTCTGAGTCATGCCGGATATGTTACTTCTGGTTCCACTGTTCCAGCTTGCGTTTGGCCAGATTCATCGCATCCCCAGTAATTTCACTTGCTTGGCGACGCCTCTCCGCCCACTGCGCCTGCTCCAACGCCCGCATCTGCGCGCGTTCTTCAGCGCCGGCGGCCTTCAGCTCGCGCATGCGCTGGCGCTCGATCTGTCGCGGCGACGGGCGGTGCCAGGATTCCGGGCCCACCTTGGCCACGTAGAGCATGATCCACAGCGCGGGGATGAGGAAAAGCAGGCCGGTGCCGGTGAGTGCGGCGGTGTCGCCGGACAGGGCGCCGAAGGATGCGATCGCGCCGAAAAGGAGCCCGAGGGAGCCAACCAGCGCGGTGGCTAAGCGGGGCTTCCGGGTTGATTGGTAGGCGCGGGCGACCTCACCTTGGGAGTAGATCTTGAGCTCGCTGCTGGCCTTGGTGGGGATATCCATGAAGACATCTGCCAGTTCACGGCGGGTCGTTGCCTGCATCACTGCGTCGGTGCGGTCTTCGAACTCATCCATGGTGAGGCGGCCTTCACCCAGTGCTTGGGCGAGGTCGTTGACGGCGTCGGTCCGTTCGGCGTCGGAAAGCCGCATACTGAAAGGATTAGTCACATTGGCTATTTTAACAGCCTTAATCCGGTTCCTTTTCGCGCACAAGGCCGGAAAGGAACGGGAAGATTGCAACGGTGAGCGCGCCGCCGGCGATGAAGATCGAGGCGATCTCAGAATCGACGATGCCGGAATCCACGGCCAGCGTCATCACCGCCACGATGATGGGCAAACCGGTCGCCGCGTAGAGGGCAACCTGGATGCGCTCGCGTGTGGTTTCGACGTTGGAGCCGGTTTGGTGGAGGTTTTCACGCAGGAAAACCGGCAGGCCGCGGGTCACCAGGATGAGTAGCGGGATGCCGAGGACCTTGAGGGGCTCGTCCATGATGACGTTCCAGTCAATAGCCATGCCGGAGACTACGAAGAAGACGGGAATGAGCATGGAATAAAAAACCACGTCGAGGCGGTTTTCCAAGCCCTTATGAAACTCATCGGGAATGATGCGGTTGAGGATGATGCCTGTTGCAAAGGCGCCCAGGACGATGTCGAGTTCGAAGACCGCCGTCACCGCCATGAGGATGGCCAGCATCAGGATGATGAGACGCATGATGGTTTGGTTGGTGGAGCCCGCCCCGGAGATGAATGCATCCTTGAACCACGGCATGAGGGTGGTAATGGCGAAGGGCATGACGGCCACGGTGACCGCGATTGCGATGAAGGCGAGAAGAATCAGCATCGTGGTGAGTGTGGAGCGCGTGCCCAACAGGAGCGCCATTGCAGTAATGGGCGCGACCTCACCGATCGCGCCGTGGATGACCACGGAATCGCCCACTCGCGTGCCAAGGAGTTTGTCCTGCTTGAGCATTGGCGTGATAGTTCCCAGGGCGGTGGACGTCAAAGCGATGGCCATGACGATGGCGCCGGGGATGTCATCCATGAGGAAATAGGCGCCGACGCCACACGCCATCATGCAGATGAGCCACGTGGAGAAACCCGTTGCCGCTTCTTTGGATTTCAGGGTCGCGATATCAATTTCGAAACCCGCAAGGAGGAATAGGGCGCCCACGCCGAGTTCTTTCAGCATGCCGATGCCGGGGTCTTCGTGCGCCAAGCCCAACATCGAAGGGCCGATGAGCATGCCGAAGAAAATCAGCAGTGCCACGGCTGGCATCTTCTTGCCTAGGGCATGGGATACCAACGGTGCCAGCAGCGCTACCGCCATGATCCATGCGAAAGACACCAGCGAGTTGGTGTAGTTGGTTTCGCCCGAGGCGAGGACGTAGGTCACGTCAGATTGCATGGAGTAGAGCGTACCTGTGGGGTATCAGGCACGCCTACCTTGCACGGCGTTGATGTGGCCGACGTCGCACTAGTCCTCGCTTTCCGACGCCCTTTCCTCCGGCGGGGTAGTTGGCGCAGCCGGAGCCTGCGGTACGGAGCCCGCGTTTGGTGTGCTCGGCGCAGCCGGTGCCTTCGGTGTCGAAGTGCCAGATGAAGCATCCGTGGGTGCTTGCGGTGCCGCGGGCGCCGCCGGAGCTGCGGGTGCTTGCGGTGTGTTTGGCGTTGTTGCAGCCTTGGGCGCCGCCGGGGCGGTTGGTACAGCGGCCGCGTTTGGTGTGTCTGGTGCCGCAGGAGCGCTGGGCGTAGGCGGCGCTGAAGGGGCAGCTGGTGCTTGAGGCGTCGTTGGCGTGTTCGGGGCGGCGGGAACGCTCGGAGCCGCCGGAGCTGCGGGTGCTTTCGGTGTGTTTGGCGGTGTCGCAGCATGGGGCGCCGCTGGTGCACCAGGTGCCTGGGGCGCGGCGGGTGCTGCGGGGGCGTTCGCTGGTGCCTGGGGCGCGGCGGGCGCGTTTGGTGCGGACGGTGCTGTGGGTGCTTTGGGTGCGCTCGGCGCCATAGGAGCAGTTGGAGCTCCGGCGACATGCGGCGCAGCTGGGGCCTGCGGTGCACTGGGAGCCGCTGGTGCAGCCGAGGTAGATGGCGCTTGTGGCGTCTTCGCTGGAGTTACCTGGGGCGCGGCTGGCGCTGAGGAGGAGGTCGGGGCTTGCGGTGCGGCTGGCGCTGAGGGTGCCTGTGGCGGTGCTTGCGGTGCGCTCGGTGCGGCGGGTGCTTGCGGTGCGCTCGGCGCGGTAGGAGGCGTTGATGTTGTGGCAGCGTTTGATGCATTGGGAGCATCTGTCGTTTCTGTCTGTGCAGCCGGGCTGGAAGGCTGTGCCGGAGCGGGCTTTTCTGGAACGGCCTCGCGGCGGGGAGTATCGAGGAAGGCCTTCTCGCGAGGGGCGGGAAGTTCGCCGGAGGGGGCAATGGCTTCGCGCAACATGAGCGCCACATCGCTGACCTGTGTCTGCGGCGCGATGGACTTCACGCCACCCGTCAGCATGACATTGCAGAACGGGCAGCCCGTCGCAATCTGCTCGGCACCGGTTGCCACGGCCTGCTCCGAGCGGAACTCGTTAACCCGCTTGCCCAAATTTTCTTCCATGAACATGCGCGCACCACCGGCGCCGCAACAGAAGGCCTCATCGCGGTTGTGGTCCATCTCCGCAAGCGAAGCACCGGTCGCCTCGACGAGCTCACGCGGCGGGTCGAAGACCTTGTTGTGGCGGCCCAAGAAGCACGGGTCGTGATACGTAACGGGGCGGCGGTTCTCCGGGGAACGCGGTACAGGCACGAGCAGCTTCTCCCGCACCAAACGGTTGAGCAGTTGCGTGTGATGTAGCACGTCGAAGTGGCCATCGAAGTCCGGGTACTCGTTGCGGATCGTGTTGAAGCAGTGCGGGCACGTCGTGATGATTTTGCGCTGGCCTTTGGGGACGCCGGCGAAGGCGTCGTTAAGCGTGGCAACGTTCTGCTCCGCCATGACCTGGAACAGGAACTCATTTCCGGCACGGCGCGCCGGATCACCGGTACAGGTTTCGCCCGTGGCCAGCACACCGAACTTCACTCCCGCAGTGTGCAGCATGTCCACCACAGCGCGCGTCGTGGCGCGGCCCTTGTCATCGTAGGCACCCGCGCAGCCGACCCAGAACAGGTACTCCAGGTCCGAAAAATCCGCGGCGTCTTCACCGATGATCGGCACCTCAATGCCGTCGGCACGCGCCTCATCGATCCACGCGCGGCGCTCCGAAGCGTTGCGCCCCCACGGGTTGCCCTTTGTCTCCATGTTCTTAAACAGCCCGGTCAGCTCCGACGGGAAGTCGGACTCCGCCAGCACCTTAAACCGGCGCAGGTCCGCCACGTGGTCGATGTGCTCGATATCCACCGGGCACTGGTCCACGCACGCACCGCAGTTCGTGCAGGCCCACAGGACGTCATCATCAATCGTGCCCGCCATCGCCAGCACGTTGAGCCCCTCGTGCGGGTTGTAATTATCCAGCGCGCCTTGGCGCAGGTCCATCATGAGCTTCTTCGGGCTCAGCGGCTTCTCGGTGTTCCATGCGGGGCATAGGTCCTGGCAGCGGCCGCACTCGGTGCAGGAGGAGGCGTCGAGAAGCATCTTCCAGCTCCCCGGTTCGAGGTCTTCCAAGTCCGGCGTGGGTAGAGCGCCGAGCGCCTTCTCACCGTCGGCGTTGCGCTGGAAGAAGATGTTGAAGAACGCCAGGAAGCGGTGCCACATCACGCCCCATTGGAAATAGTGGGCGATGCACGCGATGAACACCAGGCCCGTCAGCAGCTTCACCAGGGCAAAGAATTGCACCATGCTTGGCGACGCCTGCATAACCCCCGCCACATGCATCGTCAAGAAATCAGCCCACGGCGACCCACCGCCGTAGGTGGCGATGGCGGCGGCCTTGACGGCGAGCATGCCGAGGCCTTCGAGGAAGACGATGGCCTCCACCAAGCGTGCGGGGAAGACCTGTGAGTTGTAGAAGCGGCTGCCGCGGTCGGTGTGGCCGAGTTTCAGGCGCACACCGATGAGGAAGCAAATACCCAGCACGGTGCCGATCGCGAGGACCTCTTCGATGAAGTGGTAAACCGGCCAGTCGCTGAGCCACGGCCAGCCTTTATCGGGCGCGAAGGTTTGGACATAGGCCTCGAACCACACGATAGCGCCGAAGAGGAAGCCCACCATCACGAGCCAGTGCGCGGCATTGACCAGCGGCCGGCCCTTGAAGTGGGTATGGCCGAAGACTTCGATGAGCACGCGGCCAAGGCGCGCCATGGGGTGGTCGGTACGGTTCAGCTGTGTGGGCCCGCCGGAGCGGATGAACCGAAACAGTGCCGTGAGGCGGTAGATGAAGTACAGCCACACCGGGACTGATGCGGCGATGGCAACCCAGCCGAACATGCACGCTCCTTTAATTGCTGCTGTGTGTGCCTCTTACCTTAAATCCTCGCCGCCTAAATCAGTGAGTCAGGATTCAGCTAGAGATCTGAGGAATGGCGCCGGAGCCGCGTTAGTCCTCGCGGAACTGGGACTGGTGGAGGCGCCAGTAGGCGCCGTGGGCGTCGAGAAGCTCGGAGTGAGTTCCTTGTTCGACGATGCGGCCTTCTTCCATGACGATGATGAGGTCGGCGTCGCGAATCGTGGACAGACGGTGCGCGATGATGAAGGACGTGCGGTCCGCGCGCAGCGCATTCATGGCCTGCTGAACGAGCACCTCGGTGCGGGTATCCACGGAAGAGGTGGCCTCATCGAGAATGAGCAGCGCCGGTTGCGCCAGGAAAGCGCGCGCGATGGTGATGAGCTGGCGCTCGCCGGCGGAAATCGCGCCGCCATCCTGGTCAATTTTGGTGTCATAGCCATCGGGGAGGGAGTGGACGAAGCGGTCCACGTAGGTGGCCTTCGCGGCGGCGATGACTTCCTCATCGGTCGCGTCGAGGCGGCCGTAGCGGATGTTGTCCATGATGGTGCCCTCAAAGACGACGGCGTCCTGCAGTACCATGCCCACCTGGGAGCGCAGTTCGTGGCGCGAGATCTGCGCGGTGTCGACGCCATCAAGGCGGATGGTGCCGGAATCGATGTCGTAGAAACGCATGATGAGGTTGACCAGCGTGGTCTTACCAGCGCCCGTGGGGCCGACGATGGCTGCGGTCTGTCCGGGCTCCACGCGCAGGTTGAGGTCCTGGATGAGCGGCTTGTCGGGGTTATAGGAGAAGTCGACGTCTTCGAATTCCACGAGGCCCTTCGCGCGCCCACCCAAGCGGGAGGTGGGCTCTTCGGCAGGCTCTTCTTCGGCGTCGAGGAATTCGAAGACGCGCTCGGCCGAGGCCACGCCCGACTGCACCTGCTGCATCATGCCGCCCAGCTGGCCCAGCGGCTGGTTGAACTCGCGCGAGTACTGGATGAAGGCCTGCGCGCCGCCCAAAGTCAGCGAGCCGGAGGCCACCTTGAGCGCGCCGAGTACCGCGATGACCACGTAGGACAGGTAGGAGATGAACTGCATGATCGGCATCATCATGCCGGCCAGGAACTGCGCCAGCGAGGCGGAGCGGAACAGCTCCTCGTTGCGCTTATCAAAATCCTCCGTCATGGTATCGATGCGCCCGAAAACCGTGGCCAGGTCATGGCCGGAGAAGGCTTCCTCGACCTGCCCGTTGAGGTCACCGGTGGCCTTCCACTGCGCCTTGAACTGCTTCTGCGCGCGCGAGCCAATCACCGCGATGACCACCGCGGTCAGCGGCAGCGCCAGCAGTGCCACGAGAGCCAGCTGCCAGGACACGGTGAACATCATGACCATGATCCCGATGACCATGAGCAGGTTATAAAACAGCTGCGAAATAGCCTGCTGCAGGGCGGACTGGATGTTATCGGCGTCGTTGGTGGTGCGCGAAAGGAGGTCGCCGCGCGATTGCGTGTCGAAGTAATTGAGCGGCAAACGGTTGAGCTTGGCCTCGATGCTCTCGCGTAGGTCGAAGACCACCTTCATTACCAGAGAGTTGAGCAAAAAGCCCTGCCACCACTGGAAGAGCGAGGACACCACGTACATCGCAATCACGATGCCAATAATCGTGCCCAGCTTGGAAAAATCAATGCCGAAGCCGGGGTTCAAGTCCATGGCGGAGGCCATATCGGCGAACTTGTCCTGCCCGCCCGCGCGCAGCGCCGCAATGGCCTGTTCCTTGGTTACACCAGCGGGCAACTGGCGGGAGATGACGCCGGAAAAAATAACGTCGGTGGCCATGCCCATGACCTTCGGCGCGGCCACGGCGAGGAACACACAGATGATATTCATCGCAGCAATTGCCCAGAGCCGCGCCTTAAACGGCGCGAGGAGCCCAAAGAGGCGCTTGGCGGAGGGCCAAAAATTCTTCGCCTTGCGTGGGGCGGTCTCGCCGGTCTTCTCCTCGATCTCGGCTTCTAATGTCGCGTTGTCCTGCTCAGTCATTTATGCCACCTCCGAGGTCTTCTGGGATTCCACAATTTCGCGGTAGGTCTCGGAGGACTCGAGCAGTTCCTCGTGCCTGCCCCGGGCGACGACGCGCCCAGCGTCCATGACCAGAATCTGGTCGGCATCCACAATCGAGCTCACGCGCTGCGCCACGATGATGGTTGTGGCTTCGGCGGTGTACTCGCGCATTCCGGAGCGCACCGCGGCATCCGTGAGCACGTCCAGCGCGGAGAAGGAATCATCAAACAAGTAGACCGCAGGGCGGGCGACGAGCATGCGCGCGATGGACAAGCGTTGGCGCTGCCCACCAGAGACGTTGGTGCCACCCTGGGAGATGTGCATGTCGAGGTCCTCCACGAAGTCCGCCTGGGCCACACGCAGCGCGTTCCACAGCTCCTCGTCGGTCGCCTCCGGTGCGCCCAGGCGCAGGTTGGAGGCCACGGTGCCGCTGAACAGGTAGGGCTTCTGGGGCACGAGGCCTACACGCTTGACGACGTCCTTCCGCGCCATCTCGGCGATATCGGTGCCGTCGAGAAGCACGCGGCCCTTCGTCGGGAGGTAGAGGCGCGGGATGAGGGAGAGCGCGGTGGTTTTGCCGGAACCGGTCGCGCCGATGAGCGCGGTGGTGGTGCCGGGGGTGGCGGTGAAGGAGACGTCGTGAAGCACGGGCGCTTCCGCGCCGGCGTATTGGAAGGTGACGTTGTCGAATTCAACGACGCCAGCGGAGCTGGACGGGGTGAGCGGGTTAGTGGGCTCGACGATGGAGGGCTCGTGTTCGAGAACGTCGGTGATGCGGCGCGCGCAGATGATGGCGCGGGGGAGGATCATCGCCATGAAGGTGCCCATCATGACCGCGGCGAGGATTTGCAGCAGGTACTGCAGGAAGGCGGTCAGCGAGCCGACTTCCACTAGGCCCTCGTCCACGCGGTGGCCGCCGAACCAGAGAACCGCGCCCGTGGCCACGTTGAGGATGACGG
>DXEO01000231.1 GCA_019114925.1 Candidatus Corynebacterium faecipullorum
GGGAGGAGCTCACCGTGGAGATCACCGGCTCCTCCTATTACTCCCGCACCGGCCAAGGCCTGCACCGCATGCACGACCAGGCCGATGACACCACCTACCTCTACTCGCACCTCGAGCCTTCTGATGCCCGCCGCATCTTCCCCTGCTTTGACCAGCCGGATCTCAAGGCCAGCTACGAGGTACACCTCACCGGCCTGGAAGGCTGGCAACTCTTAAGCAACCAACCGGAGGTCAGCCGCGAGAAGACCGAGGGTGGGGAAGTAGCGCACTTTGCACCCACCCCGCTGCTGTCGACGTATTTGACGGCGTTTGCGGCTGGACCGTACGTCGAAAAGCACAGCACTTGGACCGCACCCGATGGATCCTTAAGCGTAGAACTGCGCGCCTTTGCCCGCGCCTCCATGGCAGAGTATCTGGATGATGAGATCCTGCAGGTCACCGCGCAGGGCATGGACTTCTTCCACAACAACTTTGGATATCCCTACCCGTGGGGCAAGTATGATTCCATTTTCGTGCCGGAGTACAACCTGGGTGCCATGGAGAACCCCGGCCTGGTGACCTTTACGGAGCACTACCTCTTCCGTTCCGCCGCCACCCGCGCGCAGCATGCCGGGCGCACGAATACGATCCTGCACGAGATGTCGCACATGTGGTTCGGTGACCTGGTCACCCCGCAGTGGTGGGATGACCTATGGCTCAAGGAGTCCTTCGCGGAGTTCATGGGCGCGGATTCCTCGGTGCACGCCACCGAGTACACCGAGGCGTGGGTCAACTTCGCTGGCCAACGCAAGAACTGGGCCTACCTGCAGGATCAGCTGCCCACCACGCACCCGATCAAGGCTGAGATTCCGGACGTGGATGCCGCGCGCCAGAACTTCGACGGCATTACCTACGCCAAAGGTGCTGCGGTGCTCAAGCAACTGGTGCACTACGTGGGCCGAGAGAACTTCTACGCCGGCGCGCGCGACTATTTCCAGGAACACGCCTTTGCTGCCACGACCTTTGAGGACCTTCTCAAGGCCCTGAAGAAGCACACCGACCGCGACCTGGATGCTTGGTCCACAGCCTGGCTGCGCACGTGGGGCCCGGATACGCTCACACCGGAACTGCACGCGGACGGCGATAAGATCCACGAGCTCGCCATCACGGTGGAAGCCGAGGACACCACGCGCCCGCACCGCCTCAACGTGGCGCTGTTCGATAGCTCCCTGAAGAAGTACGCCACCATCGACGTCGATCTGGAGGGCGAGCGCACCATCCTCGACGAGGTATCGGGCCTTCAGGCGCCGGCGTTGCTGCTGCTGAACGACGGCGACCACACCTACGCCAAGGTACGCTTCGATGAGACCTCCCTGGACACCATCCGCACGCGCCTGTCTGAGGTTCCGGATGAACTCTCCCGCGCGGTCATCTGGACCTCCCTGTGGAACCTCACCCGCGATGGCGAGTGGCCGGTGCGTTCCTACCTGGACACTGTGCTGAAGCACGCCCCGGCGGAGTTCAACCCGACGCTTCTGACCACGGCCTTTGCCAGTGCAAGCTATGCCATCGACCACTTCGTGGGCGAGGAAGAACGCGAGGAGATTCGCACCGATTATGCCGAGCGTCTGTGGGAGGTGCTGCTGGGCGCCCCGTCAGGCTCCGACGCGCAGCTCACCTTTGCCCGCGCCGCCATCCAGGCCCTCGCGGCCACCCCGGAGGAGTCCGGCACGCAGCGCCTGCGCGCGCTGTACGACGGCTCCCTGGAAGGCCTCGCCCTCGACCCGGATATCCGCTGGGCCATCCTCCGCGCGCTGGCCGCCCGCGACGCCGTCAGCACCGAAGAGCTGGAGGCAGAGAAGGAGCGCGATAACACGCTTACCGGTGCCGCCGCCTACCTGGGCGCCTCCCACGCCTTCCCATCTGCCGAGCTCAAGCGCGAAGTCTTCGACCTCGTGCGCACGCCGGGCAAGTACTCCAACGCGGAGGTGGATTCCCTGCTCGCAGCCTTCAACGCGCCGCGTTCAGGCCACCTCACTGAGGCCTTTGCCCAGGAGTATTTCGACGGCTTGGCCAGCCTGTGGGAAAAGCATCCCATCGAGATTGCCAACCGCCTCGTCCGCGGCCTCTACCCGGATCTCGCGATGGCCGATGCCGCCACCGGCGATTTCTTGAGCAGCAAACGTCCGCGCGCGCTGCGCCGCGTATTGCTGGAATGCCAGGATGCGCTGCGCCGCGCGCACCGCGTGCGTGCCGTGCAATAAGCACGGCACGTTAGACGCTTCGCGTAGCGGATAACAGAATCTTCCCGTAAACTCGCAGACACATTAACGGGGGGACAATCACAAACCATCAGCTTCGGCTGGGGGCTGTGTTGACCCACATGTCATTGCTCAAGTTTCCGGGGGGATTCTTAGTGTCAGCCCAGCCGACCGATCGTGAACTCGTCGACGCCTTCATTGGCGGAGATACCAAGGCCTTTTCGGCAATCGTCGAAAAGCACCGCGCGCGCCTGACCGCCATGGCGCGGCGTTATACGCGCAACGATGATGATGCCCAGGACATTGTGCAGGAGGCCCTGCTCAAGGCCAGCTGCAATATGGCCACCTATCGGCACGATGCCGCGCTAAGCACATGGCTGCACAGGCTGGTGATGAATTCCGGCTATGACTTCCTCAACCATCGCTCCAACCGAGAGAACGCATCCCTCGATGCCGAGATCATTGAGGATGACCGCAACTATGCGCTCGCGCACAACCCCAGCGAAAACCTGGCGGAACGCATCACGGTGGCTCAAGCGATGGAAACCTTGCGCCAGGACCAGCGCGAGGCGCTGTACCTCACCGATATTGCTGGTTATCCCATCGATACGGTGGCTAAGGTACAAGGCGTGGCGCCAGGCACGGTGAAGTCACGGCGGGCTCGAGCTCGGCAAGTGTTGCGTGCGGCGATAGACTGAGGGCGAGTAGAATCTGAGTCTTACTTAAAAATTATCGTTTCAAGGGAGTTTTTAGTGACTATCCACGATGTCGCCATCGTCGGCTCCGGCCCTGCCGGCTATACCGCAGCGCTCTACGCAGCACGCGCCGAGCTCAATCCCATCGTCTTCGAGGGCTTTGAATACGGTGGCGAACTCATGAACACCACCGAGGTAGAGAACTACCCGGGCTTCCAGAAGGGAATCATGGGTCCTGAGCTCATGGAAGAGATGCGCGCCCAGGCTATCCGCTTCGGTGCCGACCTGCGCATGGAAGTTGTAGATTCCGTCGAGCTTGAAGGCGAGGTGAAGAAGCTGCACGTGGGCGACGAGGTTTATGAGGCCCGTGCTGTCATCCTCGCTACCGGTGCCGCTCCGCGCTACCTGGGTATTCCGGGCGAATCAGAGCTGACTGGCCGTGGCGTGTCCGCATGTGCCACCTGCGATGGCTTCTTCTTCAAGGACCACAACATCGCCGTCGTTGGCGGTGGCGATTCCGCCATGGAGGAGGCCACCTTCCTCACCAAGTTCGCCGAGACCGTCACCATCATTCACCGCTCAGAGAACTTCCGCGCCTCTAAGATCATGCTGGAGCGCGCCAAGGAGAACCCAAAGATCAAGTGGCTGACCAACACCACCGTCGAGCGCGTTCTAGAAAAGGACGGCAAAGTCGGTGCTCTCGAGGTCAAGAACGTTCTCACTGGTGAGACTAACGAGCTGGACCTGACCGCCATGTTCGTGGCCATTGGCCACGAACCGCGCTCCGGCTTCCTCAACGGCCAAGTAGAAACCAACCAGGCCGGCTACGTCACCGTGGAGCAGCCCTCCACCAAGACCTCGCTACCCGGTGTCTTTGCCTGTGGCGACTTGGTGGATGACCACTACCAGCAGGCCATTACCGCTGCGGGCTCCGGCTGCCGCGCGGCAATTGATGCGGAACATTTCCTCGCCGAGAACCGTTAGTAATCACATGAGCAACATTAAAAACGTCACTACTGATTCCTTCCGCGCTGACGTCGTGGAGGCAGGCAAACCAGTCGTCGTGGACTTCTGGGCCGAATGGTGTGGTCCGTGTAAGAAGCTGTCCCCGATCCTCGAAGAGGTTGCAGAAGAACTCGGTGAGGACGTCTCCGTAGTCAAGGTCAACGTGGATGAAGAGCGCACTTTGGGTGCCATGTTCCAGATCATGTCCATCCCATCTGTGCTGATTTTCAAGGACGGCGAGAAGGTCGATGAGTTCGTGGGCCTGCGTTCCAAGGCCGACATCGTGGCGCAGGTAAAGAAACAGCTCTAACTGGTATTCTTTAACTCGTTGCTGGCGCACTGTAGTGCGCCTCCTTGATCACGAAAGGGGTAGGTGTGAACCGCGTTTTACGTGTAGGTGACCAGAGCGTTCGAGTCGCCGAAGCACGCGCAACCCTTGCCCGCCTCGGCCTGATGACTGACTACCAGGGGACGTTGTCCGACTGGAAGAAGCAAAAGTACTCCGAAGCCGATAAGCACTTTGATAGCGAGCTAGCGGAAGTACTTAAGGCCTTCCAGCAATCACGCGGCATCGTGCCCAGCGGCGATATCGATGAGCTCACCCTGCGTGAACTGCGCCAAGCCTCCTACACCTTGGGCGCACGCGTGCTGGCCTATGAGCCTGGCAACGTGCAGGTGGGCGATGA
>DXEO01000232.1 GCA_019114925.1 Candidatus Corynebacterium faecipullorum
AGTGGGGTAGAGTGGGGCGCAGCGGAGGAGAGTTGTTCTCTTGTCGCGAGAGGAATCCGGAGTTTTCGAGTGACAGGAAGGTGGACCCGGGGATGTTTCTCGGCACCTACACTCCCAAGCTCGATGACAAAGGACGGCTCACGCTTCCAGCGAAGTTTCGTGAAGAGCTGGCCGGTGGCCTCATGGTCACCAAGGGTCAGGACCATTCGCTCGCGGTGTACCCGCGGGAGGAATTCGCGGCACGAGCTAGGAAGGCAGCGGCTGTGTCACGCACCAACCCGGACGCGCGTGCGTTCATCCGTAACTTGGCAGCGAGTGCGGACGAGCAGCGCCCCGATGGGCACGGGCGTATCACGTTGTCAGCAGGCCACCGTGAGTACGCAAACCTGACGAAGGAATGCGTGGTCGTGGGGTCGGTCGACTTCCTCGAAATCTGGGATGCGGCCGCGTGGGCTGAATACCAGGCGCAAACTGAAGACGCTTACTCGGCGGCAGACGCCGATGACGTACTTGCCGGGCTGCTTTAAAGCATCCCCGGCGCACCAAGAGTGCGTGTACGGACTCTGCCCGAGGAGGATGAGCTGGTGTACTTCCCCGACATCAGAAGCCTTCCTCGGACAGGGCCCTATACGCACTCGCTTTTTATCGAGAACATCAGACCGCAGCATTAAGCGCCTGAACGGAAAGGGGGGACAACAACTGTGGAGCACGACGGCACCATAAACTACGACGTGAGCGAGAACCACGGCCATGTCCCCGTCATGCGTGCGCGCATGGCCCAGCTGCTTGCCCCAGCTGTCGAGGCAGCAGGGGAGAATGCCGTCATCGTTGACGGTACCTTGGGCGCGGGTGGCCACAGTGAATACTTTCTCACCGCTTTCCCTTCCGTGCGCATCATTGGCGTGGACCGTGACTCTGCCTCGTTGAGCAGTGCTTCTCGACGTCTCAGCCCCTTCGCCGACCGTTTCGTGGGCGTCAATGCGCGTTTCGATGAGGTGGGCAGTGCCATTGCGCAGGGTAACCATGAGATTTTTTCCACCGCGCGGGAGCACGGCATAGCCGGGGCGCTATTTGATCTGGGCGTGTCCTCCATGCAGCTGGATCAGGTCGATCGCGGTTTCGCGTACAAGACTGACGCCCCGCTGGATATGCGCATGGACCCGAGCCAGGGGATGACTGCCGCAGACATTCTCAATACTTATAGCCACGGAGACCTCGCTCGTATTCTGAAAACCTATGGCGATGAGCGTTTCGCCGGCAAAATCGCATCCGCGGTTCTGCGGGAAAGGGACAAGGAGCCTTTTAGCAACTCCGCGCGCTTGGTCGACTTGTTGTACGCCACCATCCCCGCAGCAACGCGCCGCACTGGTGGCCACCCAGCGAAGCGAACCTTTCAGGCGCTGCGCGTTGAAGTCAACCGCGAGCTTGAAGCTATTGAGCAGGTCATCCCTGTGATTACGGATGCCCTGTCCATTGGCGGACGTGCGGTGTTTATGAGCTACCAGTCGCTCGAAGACCGCATTGTCAAGCATGCTTTCACCAAGCTGAGCACCTCGACAACCCCAGCGGGCCTGCCCATGGATCTTCCCGGGACCGCCGCGCACTATTCCATGGTGACGCGTGGTGCGGAAAAGGCGAGCCAGGAAGAGATTGCGGAGAACCCGCGGGCGGCATCCGTGCGTGTACGTGCGCTCGAACGCCTTGAAGGGACGCCATCTTTTCATGAACCGGGAGGTAGGCCATGACGCTGAGAGACCGTACCGCACAGGTAACCCACCGCCGCGACCACGAGAGGACCCGCACCATGGGCGCAAGCCGCGATTTCACCACCGGAGCCGATGCTACGGGCCGGGGAACCGCGCTGCTTGAACGGGGGCGCCGAACCACCCCGCTGCCGAGCCGCACCCCGCACCGCGGCACCGTTCCTACTCGCCGCGTTGGCTCCGGACTGCGGGGAAGCCGCCTTGGTTCGAAGCAGGTCGTAAGCAATCGTGGGCGTCGTGTAGCACAGCCCACGCGGGTGAATGGCCGATTCGCGCGCCTGTCCTTCATCGCCATTGCTCTGCTTATTACGGGTGTGGCCGCAGCCATGTGGCTGTCGGGCTTGTCCACGTCCCAGACCTTCAAGATTCAAAAGCTCACCGCCCAGGAATCCACGCTGGACAACCAGCTGGAAACCCTGAACCGAGACTTGGAGAACGTTCGTTCGGCCTCGGATGTCGCTCGCCGCGCCCACGAGGCCAAGATGGGCATTCCGGTCCAGCCGGGCGTTGTGGAGGTTGGCGCAGACGGCAACATCGAACAGAAACGCGAGGCAACCCCGGATATGGAATCAGTCATCGATGTTAACGGTGAGCCAGTCCGCCCGGGCCAGGCTTCCAGTGACCCGAATGCGACGGCTAACATGTCTGACAATCTGAATGCCCGCCCGACGCTCAGCGAGCGCAACCGTGACCGTGGAGGCGACGCTTCCAACGACGCGCAGTCCGAGGATAGCCCCGAAGGCGGCCAGCCAGGGGAGGAGAACGTTGAGCTGCCGGATATTCCGGCCCAGGCTCCCTACGCGGCGCGGGGATAGAATCCCCCCTTCCGCTTCGCGCGTGCCTGCGTGGGCAGGCGGCGATAATAGGGCACAATTCGGGATGAGATTGTCTCTGCCCCGCACCAAGCGTGGGGCAAGACATTCAGCTGTTTACTTACCTACCCTCGCTGCAGACAGAAAGGTGACGTGTGACCCCACCACACTCCGGTGGCCGGCGCCCGAGGCGGGCTCCCGCCGCCCGTGCCGCTCAGCCGCGCGGTGCCTCTCACCAACCACGGCAGCGCTATGACGCCGACCGCGTCGTTCCCGCGACCCGCTCCCGGAATCCACGTACCGGCAAGCCTTTCCTGAGCCAGCAAAAGACGATGCGCCAACGCGTTCACGTCATTGCGGCGGTGTTGCTCGTCATCATGCTGGCCTGGATGGGGCGCCTCGCCTGGGTGCAGATTGTGTGGGGCCCAGACCTGGCAGCGAAGGCGGCAGCGCAGCGAACCCGCGTGTACGTCGACACTGCCGGGCGTGGTGAAATCCTTGCGCGCGATGGCCAGCGCTTGGCCTACACCATGCGTGCCCGCTCATTGACCGTTTCACCGACTCGCCTGCGTGATGAGCTTCGTGAGCAGGAAGAGCAGAAGGCAACCGGCGAAGCTGAGTATGAGTCCTTGGCTCCCGACGCGAAGAATTCCTACCTAGACAACAAAGTGACCGAGCGGCTCACCGAAATGTCGAAGGGGATTCCGAGCAAGCTGAAGGAGGCCGGAATCGATGCCGGTGACGTGGATTCGGAGCAGATTATGGATAAGCTCCGCGCCGACACCCAGTATGAGGTCCTTGTGCGCAATGTCGACCCAGATGTCGCGGTAGCCATTTCCGAGGAATACCACGGCCTTGCCGCCGATGAGCAGCAAATCCGCCAGTACCCCAACGGTGCTATCGCGGAAAACGTCATCGGCAAGGTGTCCATGGACGGCCAAG
>DXEO01000233.1 GCA_019114925.1 Candidatus Corynebacterium faecipullorum
CATGAGTGGTCGGTGCTCTCCATTTACGATGATCCGGCTGCTAATGACAGCACCTCTCACGGCGCCAACGAGACCACCTCTCTGGAGATCCCCGGCTCTGTTCCGCCGATTGAAGCCTCCACCGGTGAACTCCCGAAGTTGATGGTGGTGGAAATCTCCACCCTGATGATTGGCCAGGATGCCAACGGCGAAGAGACCCCGATGCACACAGTATGGTCACTGTCCACCATGACCAATGAAGAGCTCCAGGAGTCCAAGACTTCCGATAACGCCGAAGAGGACGAGACCGAAGCTCCGGCTGAGAAATAGCAGCACCCTGCTTCTTCCCCCTCTTCCTCCCCGCAAAAGACAAAGTGCCCTAGCTGCCAAAAGTACGACTGATCATTGAAAAATCAGCCCAACTTTCGTCAGCTAGGGCACCCTTCAGTTAGGGCCCTAAGGCTTTAGGCCCTTAGCTATCCAAGTCCTTAGCAATAGCGCGCAGGATCTCGGCGACCTGGCGGCCAGTCTTGCGCTCTGGATAGCGTCCTTGGCTCAGCACCGGCTGCACCTGGGTCTCAAGTAGTGTCATGACGTCGGAGAGCATGCTCGCCAGCTCTTCCGGCTTGCGGGCCGGGGTGCGGCGACGCGGGGAATCAAGCACCTTCACGCGCAGCGCCTGCGGGCCACGGCGGCCAGCCGCGAAATCGAATTCGATACGCTGGCCTTGGTACAGCTCATCAACGCCCTTGGGCAGCACATTGCGGCCAACATAGACGTCTTCATCGCCGGGGTTGCTGACAAAGCCGAAGCCCTTGTCCGCGTCATACCACTTCACTTTGCCGATAGGCATGGCTCTTCACTCACTTTCTTTCCGTGTCTCCTCTTCTAAGAGCTTAGGCGCTGCCAGGCACCAGGCTTTTAGACTCCGCCAGTCTTGGGGCGAGGAGGCGCGGCGACGCGTGATCCGAATTCATGCGGCCGCGCGGAGGAACTATCCGTGGAACTTTTAAAGAGATACATTTTAACCCTCCGACTCCCGACAAAGAAACCCACGATAGATATCATCCCAACAGCCACACCCGTTACACATGTGAGGTAGCTAACATTCGCGCCGCGAACAGGGGAAACGTAGAGGAATCGGCACTTTCGTTACCGTTTTGGGCCATTTAACGTGACTGTTTCGTTATAAACCGCTACTCTCTCCCTCAGGCACTTCGGCCGCCAGCCGTGGAAGTCTCGCCCCAAACACAGTCCGGGCTTCCACACGGCGGCCATACATGATGTGCATGAACATGAACATCAATTGCAAAACTTTATGCCGGACTGGGCATCATCTGGGCGCGAGAAAGCAAGAACAACCTAGAGAAGGAATACTTTAATGGGACGCCACTCCGCTAAGAACAAGTCCATCGCAACCAAGTTTGCCGCTTCCACCGTTGCCGTCGGCGCTGCCGCAGCCATCATGGCTCCGAACGCTGCCGCTGCACCGGATTCTGACTGGGACCGCCTCGCACAGTGCGAGTCCGGCGGCAACTGGGCCATCAACACCGGCAACGGCTACCACGGCGGTCTGCAGTTCAGCGCTCAGACCTGGCAGGCCTTCGGCGGCGGCGAGTTCGCTCCGACCGCTAACCTGGCCACCCGCGAGCAGCAGATCGCTGTTGCCGAGCGCACCTTGGCACAGCAGGGCTGGGGCGCATGGCCGGCTTGCTCCGCCAGCCTGGGCCTGAACTCTGCCCCGACGCCGCGCAACGTCAGCGCTGCTCCGGCACCGGCTGCACCGCAGGCTCCGGCTGAGGCACCGAAGGCTGTCCAGGAAGCTGCCGAGGAGCCCACCGATGAGCTGGCTTCCGACGCCCTTTACACCCTCATCGAGGACACCGCCACCCAGTACGGCCTGACCATCCCGGCTTCCTTCACCGAGCAGTACAAGGCTAACCGCCACGACTTCAACGCCTTCTACTCCGCTAACCGCCACATCATCGACCCGCTGGCGCAGGTTCTGGCCGCACGCTAAGCAGCACGCCGTGCCGTGCAAGCACGGCACATCGAGGAAGGCTTTAACTACATAAGAAGGTAGGGGCCGACTGGAATTTACCAGTCGGCCCCTACTTTTGTTTCTTCATCTCAGAACCCAGAAGAAACGCTCCGCCCAGTCCAAGACGGAATGCAGGAAGCTACTCCAACCACGCATAGCCCCACCGAGGAGAACATTCTCGGAGGGGCTGAATCCGTCCCGCATGGCGGGCGGCCTTACCGTACTTGGTCGCGCAGATTTCTGCGCGCCTACTTAGCGGTTGATGCGGGTGTACGGGTGAACGTAGTTGAGCTTTTCTGCCGGCATCGGCAGAATCAGGTCGTCACCGTACGGGCTGGAAGCGCCAGCAAAAGGTGCAGTAAGTTCAGTAATTGCGTGCTCGCGGGGGCTGTTCTTCGGCCAAGCCGGGGATACGAAGCCTTTGTTCTCGTTCGACATGCTCCTTATTATTCCAAACCCCGCTTCAAAAAGTAACTTATTGACCCAACGAGGGCCCCATGCCTCCCCCTTGTCCTAACTACTAAGCTTGATCGCCATTATGACCTCCCCCAAAAAGCGTGCCCGCGTCACCGAGAGCTACCGCGAGTGGCTCAGCCGCTTACCCGATGAGGACTTGCGCGCCCTGCTGAGCACCCGCAGCGATGTCCTCTCCCCCGCACCGAAGGACTTCGACGCGCTTGCCTCGCGCCTGACACTTCCCATGCACGTCGCGGATGCCTTAGCAGCGAGCAACGCCGAGCAACTAGCTGTCTTGGAAGACATCGCCCACCGCGGCGGCGAGGTCGACATGGTCGAAGACACCAACCCCACAATCACGAAGCAGCTCAAGGAGCGCGGCTTAGTCTTCGGCGATGCCCCACAGGTGCGCATCGTCACCGCCGTCATGGGCTCGCTTCCCACCGGCTGGTCGCTGCGCAACCAAGTTGAGTTCGATGAAAAAGACCTAGCCACGCTTGCTCCTGAAGAGCGCCGAGTCCTTGATGCCTTAAGCACTAGCGACGGCATGGGCTATACCACCGACACCGAGCCGGATATCAACTCCGAGGATCCCGCCAAGCGCCTGCTGGCCAAGGGCTTCTTGGAGCGTATCAACGCACACTCGGTGCGCCTGCCGCACTCGCTTGCCCGCCTGCTGGCTGGTGATACCACCCCGCCGATTCCCACCACCCCCTCGGGGCGCGCCGGCACACCGGAGCCGGATACCAAGGCGGATGACGCCGG